>CAYWMP010000094.1:0-22271 GCA_964459445.1 uncultured Desulfobacteraceae bacterium | reverse complement strand
TCAAGGCGTGACTTCCTATCCGCCCGTGGTTTCAGCGCCACGAGAGCATCCACCGCCACCGGCGCATTGCCGCGAATGACCAGTGGATTCACATCCACCTCCGCGACGGCTTCCTGTTCCAGGCCCAGTCTTGCCATGCCGAGCAGGCAGGAACTCAGTGCGTGGAGGTCAACCGCCTCCATTCCACGGATTCCTTCCAGAATTCGATGGGCCTTGGGCTCTTTCATCATCTCAAAAGCATCGTCGCGGGTGATCGGGGCCACCCGGAAAGAGACGTCTTTCAGGACCTCCGTGAAGACCCCGCCCAAGCCGAACATGACGCAGGGGCCGAACTGAGGATCCCGAATCAGCCCTATCATCAGCTCCCGGGATCCCTTCACCATTTCCTGGACAAGGTAGTCCCCGGGCAGTCCGTCCCCACGATTTTTCAGGGCCCCAAAAGCGTGGCGCAGCTCCTGTTCGTTTCGGATGTCCAGTTCAAGCAGTCGCCGCTCCGTTTTGTGGGTCAACTCCGACGAGCAGAACTTAAGCACCACTGGATAGCCGATTCTTCTCGCTGCCTCCAGGACGCCCTGGTTATCACCAACCAATTTCTCCCGCACCACCGGAATACCGTAAGATTCGAGAAGCCGCTTGGATTCGTATTCCGTAAGCATTCTCCGCCCACTTTTGAGCGCCTCATTGACGATTTTCATGGCCTCAACGCCGCCTCACCTTCTTTGACAGGCGTGTGTGTTCGCTGCAGAAGATCTCCGGCACCTTCCTTCAGCTTTGTTGTCAGTTGAACCGGCGTCCCCATTATCCACCCATAATAAGCCCAAACAAATCGACCTGATCTCCATCTATGAGTTCTCTTTCTCCTGATGCAATCTTTCCATTCACGGTCATGAAGCCGATCTGATCGGTCCTTTCCGCCAATATCCTTTCTGCAAGTCCCTCGAGATCCAATCCAGGGGGAACACGGATGACAAAGGGCTTGCCCAAATCAAATCCCTTCACTGGCTTGGGCGGGAAGACAAAGGAACGAACCGTCAGTCTAATGGAATCAGTCCCTGTCATTATTGTTTTTTAATAGACCCTAGATATTGCCCAGCCCATTCAAGGTCCAGTTCCACAAGGCGCGCTTGAGTCGGTACACCCTGTTCGTCCCACCCGAGCATCTGGTAATAGAGCCTTTTGGCCTCTGACATTTGATCCGGATCCACGATGACGCCTTTGAGATTCCCCTTTGTCTGAGGGATACTCATACGCTTCGGTAGCACATCATCGGCCTCGGTGAATCCTTCCCGGAGATTGAAGATTTTAGCCAGCGTCATCCCCCGCTCCGCGGTTTTCATAAGCCGCCAATAGCTCATGGGCCAGCCCGTGATGCTCTCGATGGCCTCGCAGGTCTGTCTCCGGCTATAGGGAACCAAATTGCATAGTCCGAGAGAATTAGTGAGGTGCATCCAGATTCCAAACTGATAGACCAGTCGTGCCTTTCGCGGGCTGAGTTCGGTGCTCGGAATCGACTCGTTTACGTCGATACTTGCCCAGTCTTCAAAGAGGGGACCCTTTTCCAGTGCAGTATCTTGTATAGAGCTTGCATGATCGGCTCCTGCCGGGTTCACACAGCAGTTAATGGCCTGACCCTGTTTCAGACGGGGGTCATGCATGGCCAGTTCATAGCCTTTCACTTGAATCAGGAAAGCCTCAGCATTTTGACCAATTTGCTCTGCTGCACGTTTCGAGCCTTCCGATAGCAGTTCACCGATTCCCTCTTTCAGGACGATCTTTTTCAGGACTTCCAGCATGGCGTTTGCGTTTCCGAATCTCAGCTCCAGCCCATCGGTATCTCTAGTCGTCAGAAGACCGTTTTCGAAGCATTCCATGGCGAAGGCAATGGTCGCTCCCGCAGAAATGGTATCGACGCCATACCGATTGCAGATTTCATGAGCCTTACACACGGCTTTGGCATCGGAAATGCCACAGTTCGATCCGAAAGCAGCCAATGTTTCGTACTCAGGCCCGCCATAGACGGGATCAACCTCATAGGGTTCTTCAACCCGGACCCTTTTCTTGCAACGCACGGGGCAGGCATAGCAGCCGTACATTTCAACCCTGAATTGATCACACACCGCTTGAGCCGAGAGATGTGCCGCCCCCTCAAAGGTTCCTTCGCGGAAATTATAAGTGGGCAGATTGCCCGCCAGACTGTAGCCTTCAACAAGATGGCCCGTTCCGTATCTCCATACGGCGCAATTTTTCTTGTAGTTTTTAGCCATCCATCGGCTTAGCTCTTTGACGGCATCCTTGTCCGCCATCGGCGGTGTATTTCGGCCGCGAACCACGATCGACTTTAGATTCTTGGCACCCATCACGGCACCTAAGCCGGTGCGACCTGCGGCGTGCGAGATATCATTCAAGATACAGGCATACCGGACCAATGCTTCACCAGCTGGGCCAATTCCCGCCGATCGGACTTTCTGGTCCCCCAGTTCCTTTCGGATTTCAAAATGGGTAGGGGCGACCTCCATGCCCCAAAGATGATCAGCATCTCGCAATTCGGCTTCACCGTCTCGGATACACAGGTATACAGGCGCCGGGGAAATGCCCTGCACAATGATAGCGTCAAAACCGGCTCTCTTGAGTTCCGCACCCCAAAAGCCGCCTGCTTCTGCCTCACCAAAGGCACCCGTCAGCGGCGACTTGGCCCCAACGCTGTTTCTTCCCGAGCCCGGGAGGGGCATGCCTGTCATAGGGCCGAGTGCAAAGACAAGCCTATTCTCCGGTCCAAAGGGATCTTGAGCAGGGGACATCTCTCGTAGCAGGATGCTTGAAATGAAGCCTCTCCCACCCAAATAACGCTGATAGAAGTCCTCCGCAGGCTCCTCGACCGTGATCCGAGCTTCACTGAGATCGACGCGAAGAACACGACCGTTGTATCCACATAATTTCTTGTCTTCCATGTTCCTCCGCGGCCTCATCGCTGAGGTCCATTCTTTTGCTAATGCTTCAGTTCTATGAGCTCTTTTCCTGGCGCTGATTCCTGAACGTCAACGATTCGTTGAGGCGAGATCTCGGAAGATTTAGTCCATTCAAGCCGCCTTTGCCAGCTTCTCTTCTTCAAACTTGTCCAGAAAGGCCTGATAGTCCGCCAAGGCCTTCATGGCTTTTACGGCGCCCCTCACGCTTAGAAAGTGCGGGACCCGATTTTTCTGGAGCATGGGGAAGCCCTCCGGAGCCAGTGAGATGGCGCCCGTCCACGCCACAAGAATCGGCTTTTTTGCCTCATGAGCGATCTTGCTGATCTCTCGCCCGTAGAATGTAGCTCTCGGTTCTGCCGCCATCGTAACAAGAAGAAGTATGCCGTCAATGTAGTCCTGGGACATGATACATCTTATCGTGTCCTGGTAACCCGTTTCATAGGAACGGATCTGACCCGTCACATCCACTGGGTTCCTTAAGGCAGCGAATGAGGGGACACGCTCCCTTATTTCACTCTGACAGGAAGCATCCAGTTCAGGGATCTCCAGCCCGGCAAGAAAACACTCATCCGCACCTACCCCACAGATGCCGCCTGAGGCTGTAATGATCCCCACCCGGTGCCCCTTGGGCAGTTTGTCGCCGGCCCAGTTAAACGCCAGTGCAATCTGGAAGAGCTCTGCAACATCGTCTACCCGGATAACGCCGTACTGCTTGCATACTGCATTGAAAACCTCATCCGTGCCGGCGAGAGCGCCGGTATGAGACTGAGCAGCAGCGGCGCTGACCTCGGAGAGACCTGTCTTATATACAATGATAGGCTTCCGCGCTTCGGCTGCTTTCCGACAAACTCGCAGGAACTTCTTTCCGTCGCGAATGCCTTCCGTAAACAGTGTTAACACGTTAGTACTATCCTCGCCCACAAGGTAATCGATATAATCCGCCGTATCCAGGTCCCCTTCGTTTCCGCTCGACACCCAATGACTGAAACCAACACCCTGGTCCATGCCACGGCTTAACATCGAACCGCCAAGCGCACCACTCTGGGTTATGAATGCGATTTCGCCTTCACGAAATGGTTTCATCTCACAGGACATGGAAATACTCGCCACCAAATGGTCGCGGACATTTACGATTCCTGCGGTGTTAGGACCAACAAATCGGATGCCGCCCCGTCGAGCCATCGCCAGGAGATCATCCTGAAGTTTTTCATGGCCTGCTTCAGCAAAGCCCGATGAAAATACAACCGCAGCCTTGACCCCTTTCTCAGCACAGTCCCTCATCACGTTTATGCAGGCTTTCGCGGGCACCACGAGGCAGGCCAGGTCAATATCCCCAGGGACCTCCTTTACACTGGGGTAGCATTTCACCCCCAAAATCTCTTTCTCTTTGGGATTGATCGGAAAGACTTGTCCTGGAAATCCATGATTGACAAGGTATTTCAAGGCCGCATGCCCAATTTTCGGCGACCCAGTGGCTGTAACACCTCTTGAAGCACCAATAACTGCCACCGAGCGCGGGTGAAACATAGAATCGAGCATGGAAGGTTAACTCCTTTCTCTTCAGCATCCACCGGTGAAATTGCCTCGACAGATACCCTCCCCTTTAATACAACCGGAGTATTGGAGTGTTGATCTTAATGAACAAAGAATCCCTTCGAGCTTTTATGCTTCCCAAGGATCTGTTGTTGCAACAAATGAGAAAAAAGCGTGTTCCATTACTCCAAGGAACTTTGGGAAGCCGAAGAGATATCCGACGTCCCTTTCAGGGGTCAATTGCAAAATCAGCTCCTCTGGGACTTGAGCCTTGCTAGCGTTGCCAGGATGTCCCGCCCTGTTGAAGATCCCGCTTTGCGGGGGAAGGACGGGGAACTTCACTTGCTACCCTATTCATTCCAGACATAGGGGAAAGGCATGGTGCCGTGTTTGGCAATCAAAGGTACCGCATACCTGGGTTGTGTTCGATCTGTATCCACATTCAACAGGCATAGTTTATTTGATTCGAGCGCTTCTCTCAGCGCAGGCTTTAACTCCTCCGGCTTATTGATATCATAGGTTACCGCCCGGAGGGCTTTTCCTATCAGGCTGATGTCGGGATTCCACAGTTCGCCTGTTGCCTTGATCATATAGTGATCTCCTACCGTGCGACCAAACTTGGCCTTCGCCCCTTCTATCTCGGCCTGAATCGTTTTGTTGTTGAGAACGATAATGACGCCAGGGATGCCGTACTCGGTCGCCGTGGCGAGGGACATCCCCGTCATGATGAAAGATTGATCGCCACAAAAGACGACTACCGGATGGTCCGGTCTCGCGAGCTTGCAGCCCACGATGGCCGGAGGGGCAAACCCCATCTGGCCGAACTGCTGGTTACACGTCGTGAAGTAGGGATGATTGAGTTTGAAGAAAGCGGGCAGCCAGTTCATAATCATCCCGGTATCACAGACCACTGTTGTCTCGGGGTCGATTTCATTGATGACCTGCGATGCATCTGCCACGATGCGACAGTAGTGGATGGGCGCCAGATCAGACTCCGTGAAATGCAGGTTTTCCTCTTCCCATGTCTTCTTCCACTCCGAGATTTGTCCCAGCCACTCTTCTTTCCCGGCCCGCTGATACCCACTGGCCTCCCAGGCATTGATGATGGCCCGCAGCGCTAGCCTGGCATCCGAAACCAACCCTACCTCGGTCGGATAATTGCGTCCGATCTCTGTAGGGTCAATATCAATATGAATGAGTTTCTGCTTTCCATGAAAATCATAAAATGACCATCCGGCGGTGTTGAGATCATTGAAATGGGTTCCAATGCCAATCACCAGATCAGCTTGTGTCGCCGCATTGACGGCCTGTCCCGTGCCGGAACGATTGCAGACGCCCAAACTCATTGCATTGTCCTCCGGCAACGCCCCTTTGGCGCCAAAGGATGTCCCAACGGGAATCTGAAGTTTCTTGGAGAATTCCTTGAGTTCTTTCCAAGCCCTCGCGTTATTGATGCCTGTAGCCACAAAACAGAATGGGCGTTTCGCATCTCGGATCAGATCTATGGCCTTCTCTACCCCTGCGGCATCGGGTGCGGGAGGGTGAAAGTCCACCCATTTTTCGCCTTCCGGAATGTCGGCCTCTACCGGGGTATTCTGCACGTCCAGGGGAAGATGAACCACGACCGGGCCGGGCCTCCCGCTCACGGCCGTTTTATAGGCCATAATCACGGTTTGGAGTGCCGTGTCCGGCCGGATGGCCATGACCGCCTTTTTTGTGATGGGCCTGAACATGCTCATGAATTCCTCAGGCCCGTATCGGTAAGTTTCTTGAATCCCGCCCCTTTCAAACCATTTTGTCGGTCCGCCTCCCATCAGGCAAAGCATGGGAATCGAATCAAAGAAGGCCTCTGCAATGGCGGCAAAGGTGTTGTAATTCCCAGGGCCTGTGGTCGTGCAGGTCACGGGTATAGGGGGCTTCCTCCTCATTCGCCAGTAATTATCTGCCATGTGTATGGCATGACATTCGTGGCGAGTCACAATGCCTGTCATCTTTGCATCGTATTCAAAGGCATCGAGCATCCCCCAATTGGCATGCCCGTTGTAGAAGAAATAGTGCTCCGTTCCCACTTTCTTGAGAAACCTGCCTATTGCCTGCGCAGCAGAGATTTTTTCCATAGCATCCCTCCTTGCAACCAACGAGCTCTGAATAGGTCAGCCCGTTTTTTCAGAAAAGGTGACTTTTGGGGTGGGACTTCCGCAGAAGAGAAGGACCATCTTCTCTTCCCCATTATTGAAGAGCTGATGTTCAGGTACACCCACTGGCATGAAAATCGTATCTCCGGGTCCCACTTCCTTCTCTTCTATCTTTCCCTCACTAGTCTTCCACTGCATGATTCCGGTCCCATTGATGATGAAATAGATTTCCTCAAAGTTGTCCGGATAGACGACTTCATAACCTTCAGCCTTGTCGTGTTTATGGCTATGCCAGCGATGGGGTGAATATCCCGGGTTGGCCTCCCCGATACCCATGAATAGTCCTTTTGTAATGACTTCGGGTGGATATAAGATCCTCTTAACCGCCCCGGCTTCCTCGGCCGTCCCAGGCAGGGGGCGCGATTCCACATCATCTGACCGAATGATCCTTATGTCTCCCATATCAATCTCCTCCTACAAACCGTTCATGCGCCGGGTCCCATAACCCAATAAATGCTCTAGTGCGTTATCTTGAAAGTTCTGTCACCGATTTTGGCAATATGTTCCCTTTTTGGAAGGACAGCCCTACCGCACTAAATCCCAATACCCAAATCCCAAATTTCGAAATTCAAAACAAAGACACTGTGATCGTTCGACCTTCCGTTCGGCCCCGAGTTCACGGCCGAGGGGGAGGCTCTCGACAAGGGGTTCGGCGCCGGTTCTTCATGTTTTCCTGTTTTGGTCATTGTTATTTGGAATTTGAGATTTGTTTGGAATTTGATGCTTGGAATTTCGGATTTCCGCGTCTCTGGGAAATGGGTCAAATGTCAACCTTAAATCGAAACAGTTAATTTGCCAAAATGATGGACAGAACTTATGAGACGCGGCACTAGTCAGTCAATGTCACTTTTGGTGTCGGGCGCCCACAGGCTACCAAGACGATCTTTTCGTCACCGTCATTAAGGAGTTGGTGCTCAGGCACGCCGACCGGCATGAAAACGGTGTCTCCAGATCCCACGGACTCCTCCTTTATCTCCCCTTCTTCGGTCTTCCACTGAATCTTGCCTCGACCCTCGATGATGTAATAGGCCTCTTCAAAATCTTCAGGATATTCCACCCTGTACCCCTTGGCCGTGTCACCCAAATGCGTATGCCAGCGATGGGGAGAATAACCGGGATTACATTCTGAATAGGCGAAGAAGGTGCCTTTGGTATGAACCCTGGGAGGGTAGACAATCCTCTTCATGAAACCGGCCTTATCGTCCGGTGCGCCGGGGACAAGCTGCGTTTCGACCTCATTGAGTTTTATGACCCTTATCTCGGGCATGCCCTTCCTCCCTTCGACCTTATCAAACCATTGCGAAGCCGCCGTTAACGCCAAGACACTGCCCCGTAATGAAACATGATTTTGGAGATGCCAGGAAGGCAACGGCGTAGGCAACATCGTCCGGTCTTCCTATGCGTCCGAGCCCCACGCCGATGGGATAAAGCTTCAGCATCTTCCTCAACCTGTCATCGCTTTCAGGACTTGCCTCCGGATCAAAAACATGCCTAATCCCTTCATGAGCTACTGCTCCCAGGGAAACACTGTTGACATTGATCGCATGACGGCCTACCTCTCTGGCCAAGGACTTGCTGAAGGCCAAAACAGCTCCCTTGGCGCCCGCGTAGATCGCCAGGTAGGCCTCTCCAACCCTGCCGGCATCAGATATGATGTTAATGATTTTCCCCTGTTTTCTTTCAATCATCGAAGGCAGGATCTCATGGGTGAAATTAAGGCAGCCTATGAAAGAGAGATCGATATCCTTTCTCCAGTCGGCAGGATCGATATCCGCAAATACCGACCTCTTCATCTCACCCGCTCTGACGGCGACTGGAACACCTGCATTGTTCACCAGAATATCCACAGGGCCGAAGGCTTCAAGGGCTCTTGCCACCATAGTTTTTGCCTGATCAGAATCGGTCACATCCCCCTGTAGACCCATGGCCATGCCGCCCGCTTCCTGAATCTCTCCGGCCACGGCCTCAGCGCGGTCTTTGAAATAGTCATTGATGACCACCTTTGCACCCTCTAAGGCCAGGACCCGACCGATCTCCCTGCCGACACCTTGTCCGGCGCCCGTGATAAAGGCCACCTTTCCTTCAAGTTCGAGATCCATTTCCTCTTTAACCTCCACTCTGGAAGCCGTCGATTAAAGCCCTTTGAACCTAGGGGCCCTTTTTTCGATGAATGCCTGAAAACCTTCGACCCGATCCTCGGTCTCGATCAGGACTGCTGCGCACTGGGTTTCATATTCTATCCCGGATGCTATATCCAGTTGTCCCCCCACATTTATAGCCCTTTTGATGAGTTTCACAGACAGGGGCGCATTACTCGCAATCCTCCTGGCGAGCTCCCCGGCTTCTTCCATAAGCTTGCCTCCCGGAACAACTCGATTGACCAGACCCAGTCGATAGGCTTCTTGAGCATCAATGATATCACCCAGAAAAAGAAGTCCCTTGGCCCGCGCAACGCCAATGAGTCGAGGAAGCCTCTGAGTACCCCCGCCTACGGGCATCGCTCCGATCCTGACTTCCGGAAGCCCGAATTTGGCCTTCTCAGAAGCAATGCGCAGATCACATACCAGGGATAGCTCACACCCACCTCCGATTGCCGGACCGTTTATGGCGCCAATCACCACCTTCGGGAATTCTTCTATCCTCCGGAAAAGCGTTTGAGTCTTCATTTGTGAGAAATAGAACTCTGGAGAGGTCATTTGCGTCCTTGAGCGCTCTTTAATATCGCTCCCTGCGCAGAAGGCCCTTTGAGCCCCTGTGAGGATAACGGCCCTAATACCCGAATCCCGCTCCAACTCATCAAAAACTTCCGAGAGTTCGCGCTTCAGTTGAATATTCAGAGCGTTCAGGCTGTCGGGGCGATTCAGCGTGACAATGCCAAGTTCATTTTGTTTTTTGTACAGGACCGTCTCGAAATCCATTTCACCTCCGCCTGGTGAATAATGGAAACCTTTATGAATGCTTCCTCACATCTTTAGGATATGAACCGAACAGGCGCCGCTCTCAAGGTTCGTAACCCCGCCGCCAACAACATGGGCCAACCCGACCTTTGCATTGTCCACCTGGCGATCACCCGCTTCGCCTCGCAATTGCCAGAAGAGCTCCGCTGCCTGGGCAACACCAGTCGCTCCTAATGGGTGCCCCCTGCCCAGCAATCCCCCAGAAGGGCTCACCGCGACGCCTCCCCCGTTTATCTCGCTTTTTCCCTCATCGATGTACATCCCGCCCTCCCCTGGCTTGCAGAAACCGAGGTCTTCATAATGAACGATCTCCGCGATCGTGAACGGATCGTGTAACTCACACACATCCACGTCCTCAGGGCCTATACCCGCCATTTCATAGGCGTCCCTTCCGGCCTTGATGCTGATTTCTGATTTGTGGTCCACAAGGCCGTGTTTCGTCCGGGTGCCGGATAGCAAAACGGACGCGGCGATTTCAACAGGTCTGTCCGTATATTGCCTTGCCACGCCCCCAGAGGCCAGGATGACCGCAGCCGCTCCGTCTGAGACAGGGCAGCACGAGAGACGGGTTAGGGGCTCTGCTATCACCGGCGCATTGATGACCTCCTCTGCGGTTACCATCTTGCGATACTTATCAATGATCCATGGGTTCATGCAGACGTTCTTTCGGTTCTTCACTGCCACCCTGGCAAGCTGCTTCCTTGTCGTGCCATACTTTTCCATGTGCATCTGTGCGATCATGGCGAAGGCGGCAGGCATGACGCGGCCGTTGCCGCTGTCCAGGTCATCGGAAACAATGGGAAGGAACCCACCCGATGGGTTTGTCAGTTTTTCGCCGCCCATGGCGATTCCCAGATCGACCCTCCCGGACCGGATCATGGTGTAGACGCCCAGGACGGCTGAGGCACCGCTAGCACAGGCATTTTCCACATTGAAGATGGGCATTCCCGTCAAGCCGCTCTTGGCTAGGATCTTCTGGCCGAAACAAGGGCCTTGATAGGCGTGTCCCGCGTAGCAGACTTCGAGCTTCCGCGGGTCGATCCCCGCACTCTGAATCGCTGCCCAGGCTGCCTGATGGCCCAGGTCGTGCACGCCCTCCTGAGGAAAGGGACCAAACATGGACATTCCGGCCCCAATCACATACACCTTGGACATCACCTCCTCCTTCAGTCCGCGGACAGGGGCCTGAACTTCGGCCCGACCACCACAGACCCGTTTTTCTCGCGTTTGATCCTGCCGATGACGAGTTCCACCGGCATCCCCAATCTGAGCAGCTGGCCCTGCCAATCCTCGAGCTGCGAAATCACCGACGGGCCGGAATTCAGATCCACGCATGCCAGCGCGTAGGGCGAATCATAGCCTGGAAGTCCTCGCATGACGGTAGTGAAAGCAACCAGCCGTCCCGACCCGTCCACCTCCAAGCGTTCGGTCGTGCCCTCCTGAATACAGCTCGGACACATGGGAACCACGGGATAGAAGGTACCCGCGCACGACCGGCATCGAGTCAGGATCAGACGCGGTTTCCCTCCGGCATCCTGGGTGAAAAGATTCTCCCGAATGGGGATTTCTTTCGCTTGCTGCTCCTCGGTTGCGCCCTTGGCCATCGGCTCCTCCAGATCCGCTCACTACGCTTTGGCGGCTTTGGCTTTTCTGTTCGAACATAACTACATGGTTGGTACATATGTGTCAAGAAAAAAAACGGCCAGCGGTTCAAGGGAGAACCGCCCGCGAACAAAAAAGCCGGTCATGCAGCGGCACCGCCAGGTCGGCCATCTGCTGAATGCGCACCAGGCTATCGTAGGCCTCCATCACATTCGTGTGAATACCGGGCGGGATCACCGGGAAGGGCTGAACGGCGCTTATCGGCGGTTGGAGGTTCTCTACGACTGTACATAGTCCGCAGATGACCACGTCGCCCTTTTCGGTCGCCACCGCCACGGACTGCCCCCCCGGCGTATGCCCCGGCGTTGCAAGAACCCTAACGCCTGCCGTGATCTCTGTGTCTCCGTCCAGCAGGTCAAGTTTCCTGAGACCGCTCAGGAGCGGTTCGGCGTACCCACCCGCGAAAACCGGATGGGGCTGCATCGCAAACGTATACTCGGCCCGCTGGACCAACACGGTCGCCTTCTCGAAGATTTGCGCGAAGCCGACGTGATCAAAGTGCAGGTGAGTGAGGATCAGCAAATCAACGTCCGCCGGGCTCAATCCACTCTCGCGCAGGGCTTGCGCAGGCAGGCTGATTTGTTCCGCAGCATAACCCTTCTTTTTCGCCAGCCTGGCATCGCAGCCCGCATCCACAAGAACGATTTCCTTCGGTCCTTCGATGAGCCAGATCGTCGGGAATACCTCCTGGGTTTGCCCGAAGCCCCTGCGGTATGTCATCAGGGACTTGTCCAGGGAAAGCCTGGCAATCGGTATGGGGTGGATTCTGTGCATAAAAGGGCCAACCTCCTCTATCCATTTAGAAACCCAGCGGCTCACCCACCAGCACCACCTCAAAAGGGGTAAACATGGGTCTGCGCTTCAGGACCGAGTACACCCGACAAATCCGGGTTTCGCTCCGGCAGTCCATGCACACGCCTGTCCTCAAGCAGGGATTCCGCAGTTCGATTCGGTGCTTGTACAGATCGATCCGCTTGTTGTTTCTTGGAGCGGCCGTCATCCGGATGCGCTCGAATGCGGCCTCCACGTTCACGCAAATCTTGTTCACTCCTGCGACAACCACGACCCTCTTGGGACCAAAGGTCATGGCCGCCGTCCGGTTGCCGGTCGAATCCACGTTGACCAGACAGCCATCCATCGTCAACGCATTGACACTGCTGAGAAACACATCGCTCGTCATCTGCTGACGCATCCTCGCCACCATTTCATCGGCTTCAAGATCCGTTTCGTAGATGGTAATGAGTCTTGTGCCTCTGGACCTCAGGCGCTTGATGAGGTCCAGCTGATGCAGACTCACCGACCCGCCGATCGCCACAAGCTCATGGGGTGCGACACATTCGAGGATGTGGGTTCGGGCCTCTTCCTTGGCCGGAAAATAGGCAGCCTCGAAACCGTTTCCCTGCAGCGCCTCGACGACCCGCCCGGCGAGCGCCTCGTCATGCCAATCCTCCACCGCCCCTTGATCTGCGTACATCTTTTCCCCTTTCGCAGCCTTTCCGTAAGCCCTCGCGTCGGAGTTTTTTCTTGACACAAGATACTATTCAAATATTATTATGCCTACATTTTAATCCAAGGAGGGCCTAAAATGGAGCTACGTGACAAACGCGTGATTGTCGTCGGCGGCAGTTCAGGGATCGGTCTGGCGGTGGCCAAAGGCGCCGCCGCCAAGGGCGCCCTGGTCAGAGTCGTCGCCCGCAATGAGGAGAAGCTCAAACGCGCCGTCTCCGAGATCGGGGCCAACGCGACAGACGGTCTGCTCGATGCGAGCAAAGAGGCGGACGTGAAAGCCTTTTTTAAAGGGATGGACACCTTCGATCACCTGGTCTGCACAATCAACCCCTATGGCGCGGACCTGCTGCGACGTCTTGTCCGCACGCTGGATGAAACCGATACCGATGCGGCCCGCGAATGGATGGAGGTCAAGTACTGGGGCCAGTATTACTGCGCAAAGTACGGCGCCCGCAAGTTGTCCGAAAGGGGGTCAATCACGCTTACCGGTGGGGCGGCCAGCAAGCGCTGGATCCCCAATCACACGGCCATTGCCGCCACCAACGCTGCGGTCGGCGCCCTGGGAACCCTGTTTGCCAAGGAGATCGGACCCAAGCGGGTCAACGTGGTCTGCCCGGGCCTGGTTGCAACCCCCGTTCAGGATTTCCTCAGCAAGGAAGAACGGGAAGCCCACTTCCGCTACAAGGCCGAAATTCTGCCCGTGAAACACGTGGCGACTCCCGAAGAGGTGGCCCTCAGCTACATCTATCTCATGGAATGCGACTTCCACACCGCCGACGTGCTCGTCAACGACGGCGGCAATTCAGTGGCCAGCGGGCCGCCCCAGAGTCCCGGATACACAAAGCTGGATCAGGAGGAATAGGAAGAAGCCTGCGACGAGGACCTCCACGATGCGCTCGGCCTCGCTTCCTATTCCCGGCGCGCCTCGGTGCTCATGCCGAATTGGCGCGCCAGCTGATCATATTTATCCGGAAACGTGGGCGGCATCTGAAAGCCCTTGTAGTGCACCGGGATTCTTCCCACACCGAAGCGATCGGTGGCCTCCAGTCCCGAGAGGACCTGGGGCGCCCGTTCCCTGGGAATCGAGAATGCCAGTTCGTCGTCCAGGGTGTGCCCGCTGACGCGCTCCCCGCCGCCGGGGATGTGAACCCGGCACTCCTTTGTTAGAAACGGCTTGACAATGGAGGACGCGCAGGATCCCCGGGCCGTAAAAGGTCCCCCTTCCACCCCCGCTCCCTTGTGGTAGTTCGCCGCCGCGATCAGTTTGTTCATCTGAGCGGCGTTGCCGTACACAAGGACCACGTCCGGCTCTTTGCTCAGGTTTTCGCCCAGGGGCTCCATGACCGTCATGGCCACCGAGCCGACCGGCAGCTTCGGCAGGGCCGCCTCGGCCCGGGCACCTGCCTCCAGGGTCTCGGTAAAGTAGGGATAACAGAGTTCCCCGTCCGTCACCGTCTGCGGCTGCTCCCGCATGCCGAAGAAGATCGGATAGAACGGGCACGCATTGTCTTCAAAGCGGAAACTCACCCGCCAGCCGTACCTCCGAACCAAGCCGAATCCCTGACAGAAACAGATGGAGTCCCCAAAGGCCTCCAAGGGGAACACCGTGTCTTCGTGGAGCTGCGCGGGAACTCGCCCGTGAAGCTGGACGGCGATCGGGTGTGTGCCCGGGCGTACCGACCGGAGAATCCGGGCTGCCAAATCCTTGTACACTTCCATGGTTCACTTTCCTCCGAATCTAATCAGGCCCTAATTACGCTGGCTGAAGCGCCGCCGGAGCACCCGGGAGGCGACCTGAATCCGCAGGATCTGGGTGGACCCACCTGCGATCTGAAACGCGCGCACGTCCCGCAGCATGCGCTCCAGCGGGAAATCCCGGGAGTAGCCATAGCCCCCATGCATCTGAAGAGCCGCGTTCACCACCTCAAAGGCCGCTTCGTTGGCGTAGATCTTCCCCACGGCAGCATAGAGCGGCCCTTCGGGCGCTCCCGACCCAACCGCCTCGGCCGCGCGATAGATAAGAAGACGCATGGCGTCCAGCTTGACCACCATGTCGGCCAGCATCCACTGGATGCCCTGAAATTCGCAAAGCTCCTTTCCGAACTGCTTGCGCTCCTGAATGTATTTGCTCGCCAGTTCCAGGGCTCCTTGTGCCATTCCTAAACAGAAGCAAGGGTTGAGTACCCTGGCAATGTTCAGGCCGGCCATGACCTTGGAAAAAGAGCCAACCGGTGTCAACATGTTGTCTTTAGGCACCCTAAGGTCCTCAAGTGATAGGGGGCATGAACCGGCACCTCGGAAACCCAGGGTTTTTTCGGGTTCTCCGATGACGAGCCCGGGACTATCCCGTTCCACGAGGAACGAACAGATGTTTTTTGATCCCTTCTCTTCTCCCACTCTGGCGAAAATGATAAATAGCCCGGCTACCGAAGCACGAGTAATAAAGATCTTGGACCCGTTGATCACATAATCATTCCCGTCGAGGACAGCCCTGGTTTTGAGCTCTGTCGCGGCCGAGCCCGCCTCAGGCTCTGTCATACCCCAGGCAATCAGTTTCTCACCCTTTGCGATGGGCGGAAGATAATTTCGGCGCTGCGCTTCGCTGCCGAACTTGAGTATGATCTCGGAGTTGGCGCAATTTCCCAGGATCATGCCTGCTGTGACGGGACAAACTCTGGATATCTCCTCCATGGCAATGACGACGTCCATGAGACTGCCGCCGGCACCCCCGTACATCTCGGGGATGGTAACACCCGTCAACCCGTTTTCCGCCAACACCGGCAGGTTTGGCAAGGGGGGTTCTTCATTCTCGTCCCATCGTGCTGCCAGTGGCTTAAAAACGTTCTCAGCTAGTTTGTGACACGTGTCTTTCAGCATCTTTTGCTCTTCTGTGAACTCAAAATCCATTCCCTGTTCTCCTTTCGGTCCAACTCTTCATTCAACCTAGTCGATGACGCACACCACCGGATCGCCCTTCATGAGAAGATCCAGGCAGCCATTGCAGTTGATGCAATCGGACGGACGCCGGTCCCCGTCCATCCACCGGCGCACGATGCCTGGTTCCTTAATCAGAGGTCGGCTCATGGAGACAAGATCCGCCTTTCCTTGCTCAACGATCTCCTCGGCCATGGCAATATCGCGAATGCCGCCTACCAGGATCACCGGTACCTTCACTCTCGATTTGATAACCGCGGCAGCATCCTGGAAATACCCCTCGGTCCAATGGGCTTCGTCCACGTGGCCGAACTGGGACATCTCGTGGCCAAGGGTGCCGCCGGAGGTCTCAAAGGCCGCAATTCCGTGCTCAGCCATAATCCGGGCCTGCTCGGCAGCGGTTTCCACGGTCAGGCCCCTGTCGAAGAAGTCCGATACGTTCATCTTGATGAACACGGGAAAATCCTGGCCGGCATGAATCTTGATTTCCGCCGCGATGTCGCGGATAATCCGCGTGCGCTTTTCCGGATTGCCTCCGTAGTCGTCATCCCGCTGATTGTAGTAGGGCGACAGGAAATTGCCCAACGGGAACCCGTGGGCCGCGGCGATCTGGACGGCGTCGAAACCGGCTCTCTTGACTCGCCCACCGGCCTCTCCGTACTTCCGCACGATGTAGCGGATTTCCTCCCCGGTAAGCGCCCGGGGGATGATCCGGTCCTGATCCGCGACCGAGGCAGAGCGCATGTAGGACACGGCCGACGCACCCACGTACTCGCCTTCCAACTTATAGAGCGACCCAAGCTGCATCGCAATTTTGCTCCCCGCCCCGTGCACCCGGTCTGAAAGGGCCTCGAAGCCCGGGATGAGTTCTTCGCTGTCGATCGACATGCGCTTCCAGGTCTTGAACTCACGCTTGTCCCAAGAGCGATCGGCGCGGGTGGCGCTTGTAATGATTAGCCCGATACCGCCGCGCGCCAGCCGCTCATAGGATCGAATCATCTCCTCGGAAGGCAGTCTCTCGGGTGTTGTCAGGTTCTCGCAGGTGGCGGATCGCACGAATCGGCTTCTCAGCAAAATTCCACAGAAATCATAGGGTTCAAAGAGTTTCGACATATCTGAGACTCCTCTCACTTGAATATACATGGGCTCAAGAGAGGGCGCCCTAACTGGATGATTGCCCTCCTTGCGCCGGTTGAGAAATGCAATGAACATCTGGCGTCGTGTACCATAGTTACCTTAAAGAAATAGATCATCCTATACAGGCCACAAGAGGGGCATGGGGGTCTTCAAGGCCGCAACCATTTGCTCCCGCAGTCGCGGGACACAAAAGTTCAACAATAGGAACTCCTAAGGGATTTTATAAAGCGCCTCCCGACTGGCTTCTGGAGGCTTAAAAGCCCCGGGAACCGGGGCGAAAAACAAAAACTATGAGTCATTTACGGTACGGGGGGCGTGACAGGCGCCAAACCCACATTTTTTCCATTTTTGATAATGGACATGAATATAGGTTCCACTACTTGGTGATTTGCGCCGTAGGTCTTAAGCCCTCCCATCGACACGGGACCGTACGGACCTTCTCCCTTCAGATTCACCATCGCTTCGGCCACCGCTGTTGTGTCCAGCGTCCCCGCCTTTTCGATTGCCATCTTGAGGTACCATAGGTAAGGGTAAGCGGCCGCAGAGACAGGCGTGAAATCCTCTTTATAGGTTTTGGCATACCTGCTGTAGAGCTCGCGATGGCCTGAGGCTGCGAGTTCACCTTCAAAGTCAGGCGATTGATGAATGAGCCCTTCAATGGCCTCTGTTCCGGCTTTGGCTGCCAACTTCTTCGGATCAAAATGACTCGGAGAGAGTATCTTGCCCTTATAACCCAGCTGGAACTTCTGTTTCATCAGCAAGGCCATGGACGGGGGTGAGACCGAATGCGGTATCAACACGCCAGGATTCTTCGTCATTAACCGCGTAAGTATCGGAAAGAAGTCATCAGTGCCCCTTTGAAAGAAATCCTTGAATATATGTTTGAGTCCATACTTATCACATTGTGCGAGGACAGCCTCGGCCGTCCCCCAACCCGTCTCGTCGTTCGGCCCGATGCTTCCGACGGTTTTTACATCAGGGTAATGCTTGGATATGTAAAGAAAAATGGCTTTCATATTCTCGCTCCCGGCGGGGAAGAGCCTAAAAGAGTATTTCTTCTCTGCCCCCAACACCTTTGGAGAATAGGAGAAATTAAGCGTTATGACTTTGTTTTTTTCAGTCACCGGCTGGACAGCAAGCGTTGCACCGCTCATCATGGGTCCCAAGATATACCTGATGCCCTCTTTGAATACCAACCGGTTGGCCCCTGCAAGGGCAACATTGAAATCTGTCTTGTTGTCGGATTTTATTAGTTCGATCCGATACCGTTTATCACCGACTCTAATGCCCCCCTCTTCGTTAATCTTTTCAGCCATGACCTCAAATCCTCGCATGCAGCCATGGCCCCAAGGCCCGTAACCTCCCGAAAAGGACAGCAAAACGCCAATCCTGAGTGTTTCCATGTCTGATTGGGAAGCGTATGCTGGGGACACACCGGCTACCACCAGCACTAAGGCCACAAACCCGATTGCCAAACCAATTCCAGTTCGTCTCAATCTCATCATTTTTACCTCCTCCTTTCCATTTGTCATTGTCTCTCAGGCCCCTGCTGATTTGCTGCTGTCCGCGCAGTCATTCAGCGCTGGGACCTGATCACTCGAAAGCTCGGATGAGCTTCTCTCTCCTCGCTGACCCCCAAGATTTACAGAAACCTTTTCAGGGAGATTGATGATACCGTCTGGTAAGAATATGATCACCAGGATCAGGATTATGCCATAAACAATGGTCTGATAATCTGTCAAGCTTTGATAAAGACTAAGCGCCTCAGCCAGAAATGTCATCGATGCAGCACCAACGATTGGACCCACGAATCTCTTGCTTCCACCTACGACCACGTAGATCAAATAGTTTACCAATACGAAAATCCCAAAGCCCGCGGGATTGATATGTGAGTAATAATGGGCTTGGAAGGCACCGGCCGCTGAGGCCATCGCACAACCGATCGTAAAAGCGATGACTTTATAGACCATGATGTTGATGCCCATCGATTCTGCCAACTGATCTGCCTGTCTGATTGCTGTCCAGATAGCCCCCAGGCGACCGCGATCGAGTCGGTAAGAAACCAGCATCAGGACGAGCATGAGGCTTAGAGCTAAGTAGTAAAATGAGGTCTTGGACTGAAATACGATGGAAAAGAGGCCGGGGATGCCAACAGGATTTGGCAAGGGAATATCAATCAAGCCCGCAGCCCCGCCAAAAGGACTGGTAAATCGAGTAAATACAAGCAGAACGATCTCGCCAAAAGCGAAGGTGGCTATGAGAAAGTAGGTCCCTTTCAATCGAAGCAGGATAAAACCAAAGGTGAAGGAGACAGCGATTGCAACCATCACGGCAAAAACAAGACCCAGCCATGAATTCATTCCGAGCCGCATAACCCCTAAGGCTGAGGCATATCCTCCAATAGCCACGAAGGCCGCGTGAGCGAACGAAACCAACCCCATCGTCATAACGATCCTCAGGCTTGAGGCAATCAGGATATTCATTAGTGTCATAATGAGGATATGCAGGTAGTATTCATTCTTCACAAATAGGGGGCAGATAAACAAAAGGATGATGAGTCCGATCACGCTGAATAGTTTGCTTTGAGATGATTTATTCATGTCCAAAGAAACCGGTTGGTTTGAAAATCAGGACGATGATGATCATCGCAAATCCGACCATCGTAGCAATAACGGAGTCAAAAAGGGTCGCGACAAAACTATCAATCAATCCCAGCAAGAGCCCTGCGACTATCGTCCCGGCCACACTGCCAAGTCCACCCACGATGACCACGACAAACATCTTCACAAGTGGGCCGTGCCCCATATAAGGGTTTACATAGAACATCGGGGCAACGAGCGCACCCGCGGCACCCGCCAGTCCACACCCTATTGCAAAGGCCAGACATCCGTAGCGGCTCAAGCTTATGCCGTATAATGACGCGGCTTCCTTATCCATCGATAGGGCCCTCATGGCCAGACCAACCTTGGATTTTCGAATCCAAAATACCAAAGCAGCTGTAAGGCCGGCGCCGATAATCATCACGGCCAGCCTTTGGGTTGGAAAGACGGTTCCCCATAAACGCAGGATACCGGGAAATGGCGTAGGGACGATCTTCTCTGTGAGGCCAAATCCCAAGAGAGCAGACTGCTCCAGCACAAGCAGTAGACCGGTGGAGGCGATGATCGTGGGCATCACCTCGCCTTTCAGCGGTCGAAACATGCTCCTCTCAAAGGCGACCCCGATGAGTCCGACAGAAACCACTGTCAGGATAAAAGAGAAATAATAGTTCACCTCTAGAACCCCAAAAAGAAGCCATATGATATATCCCCCCAGCATGTAGATGCTGGCGTGGGCGATATTAACGATGTGTAGAATCCCAAAAATGAGGGTGAAGCCCAGTGAAACAAGGATGTAGGCAGAGGCAAGCTGAAGCCCGTTGAGAAACATCTGGAGGAAAATGGCCGTGCTCATCACTTTTACTCGATGCTTATTCGCGCTGTTTTGGACTGTCCTAGGTCCTCGCAGCTACACGGTCGCAGCCCGAGAGAAGTCATCGTAATGGATAGCCTACATGCCGAGATAAGCCTTCTTGACGTGTTTTGAGTTGAGCAGTTCATGGGTGTCGCCTTGCAGTGCTATGGCGCCCAACTCCATGACGTAACCTCTTTTTGAGATGGAAAGGGCCAATTTGGCATTCTGCTCAACCAGAATGATGCCGATTTTTTCTTCCCGGTTGATCTCGAGGGCAAAGCGTGCACACTCCTCCACCACAAGAGGCGCCAGACCGAGAGTTGGCTCATCCAGCATAAGTAACTTCGGTTCCGCCATGAGCGCGCGGCCAAAGGCGAGCATCTGTTGCTCACCACCGCTTAGGCTTCCACCCTGCTGCCTTTTCCTTGCCGCCAGTCTTGGGAAGCGCTGAAATACACTCTCAAGCCGTCTTTCAGATTTTTTTTTGTCCTTGATAAGGTGGGCTCCCACAAAGAGATTTTCCAATAAAGTGAGATAGGGGAAAATTTTGCGTCCTTCCGGTACCTGAATAATACCGGCCTTTGCAACACCTTCGGCAGGCAGACGGTCTATACGCCCACCACGGAACCAAATCTCCCCGTTGGTTGGGCGCTTGAGACCCGAGATTGTCTTGATGGTCGTTGTCTTGCCGGCCCCGTTGGATCCAATGAGACAGATAAAGTCACTCCCGTCAAGGTGAAGGGATATGCCCTTCACCGCTTCCACTTGTCCGTAATGGACCTGCAAGTCTTTGACCTCAAGCATCAGACACCCCTACGATTTTTGAGTGTTCGCATCACACTGTAAACTCCCCGGCCCCCAGGTATGCCTCAATGACCTTCTCGTTATTGGCAATCTCAGATGGACTCCCCTCGGCAATCTTCTGTCCGTAATCTATGACAATAATCCGCTCGGCATTTCCCATCACTGCCTTCATGTCATGTTCTACCAAAAGAATGGTCACTCCCTGATCACGTATCTTTCTGATCAGATTCATCATGGTTGATGTTTCTTCGTCATTGAGGCCGGCCACGGGTTCGTCCAGCAGGAGAAGGAGAGGCTTTGGCGCCAGGGCCAATGCAACACCGAGCATCCTTTGATGACCGTGCGTGAGATTTCCTGCCAACTGATGCATCAGGGGATTCAAGCCGAAGAATTCCAGCATCTTCTCGGCCTGCTCATCAATCGCGACGCGTTCATCCCGGTACGATTTTGCCCCAACTATTTCTTTCAGGAACCCGTTTTTGTACCTGGTGTGAAACCCCAAAAGTACATTTTCTCTGACCGTTTTCTCCATAAAGAGTACGTTGGCCTGAAAGGAACGTACAATGCCTTTTTTTGCTACCCGATGCGGCCTTAAATTGGTGATGTTCGCCCCCATGAAAATTACTGTACCTCGGGTTGGGTGCAAAGAGCCTGTAATAAGATTGAAAATGGTGGTTTTCCCGGCGCCGTTAGGGCCGATGAGGCCGAGGATTTCACCTGGCATTACGTTCATATTGAGGTCCACAACTGCTCCGAGGCCCCCGAAGTATTTCGTTAGCCCGTCGGTCTGAAGCAGGGTGTCTTCGCTCTTTTCGTCCCTAATGTTCATCTATTCTATGCTCTGCCGTTGAACAGAAATATTGCCGGGTGAATAAAGACGACAATAAGTAAGAAGTGCCACGGTTGATTGACCAGCAATAGTTCAGGCACTAAGGCACTAAGATTATAGCATAATTCGTTTAATGCCATTTTTACAAAACGGTATATGCATCATCTGCAGTTTTAATCTATTGAGCCTTCTCTTTTTCATAAAATTTTATAATACATATCCCTTCTTTGTGTCTTTGTGCCTTGTATGATGAAAGTGTACGTAATTGTTCTTTGAAAAATAAAGGCTTTCT
>CAYWMP010000093.1:0-22278 GCA_964459445.1 uncultured Desulfobacteraceae bacterium | reverse complement strand
GAGTTATTTGAAGCCATTACCAACGCCCTGGGCACAAAAAAAGTTGTGACCAGAGAGCCGGCAGATAAAAAGCCTGCTGTCCAGGAGCCGTTGCCGCCGATACACATTCTTCTCGTTGAAGATAATGAGGATAATGTCCTGTTGTTCAAATCCTTTCTCAAGAAGACGCCCTGCAAATTGGACTTTGCTGAAAACGGCCAGATTGCTGTTGAGAAGTTCGTGTCAGGGAAATATGATTTAGTATTAATGGATATGCAGATGCCGGTGAGGGATGGATATACGGCAACCCGGGAAATCCGGGAATGGGAAAATGAAAAAGGTTTGGAAGGGATCCCCATTGTTGCCCTGACCGCCTATGCCACAAAGGAGGAAGAACAAAAAAGTCTTGATGCGGGATGCAATGCCCATCTCACCAAACCAATAAAGAAAGCCAAACTCCTGGAAGCAATAAGGGTTTACTTTCAATAGCTGGTATGTAAGCTATGAGATATTGAGATGTCACGGGGCATATGGAAACATGCAGTTCCACAATAAAGGAGGATGGATGAATGGTGAGCCAAAAGATTGTTGTGACGGTTGACGAAGAAATCGAAGATCTTGTGCCAGGGTTTCTGGAAAACAGGCACAGGGATGTAAAAACGCTAGAGGAAGCATTGGAGAAGGGAGATTACGAAACCATTCAATCCCTTGGACATAAGATGAAAGGGGCCGGCGGCGGATATGGATTCGACGCCATTACGGATATAGGCATGGCTTTGGAAAATGCCGCAAAGGACAGTGACGCACAAGAAATCCATGTCCGTATCCAGGAACTTACCCATTACCTTGAGCATGTTGAGGTGGTCTATGAGTAACAAGCCAAACAAGCATCTGATTTTGAGTGTCGATGATGAGCCGGATATCTTGAGACTCATCGAACGGCTCCTCTCAAAAAGCGGATATGATGTCGTGACCGCGGAGAGCGGTTCCGAAGGTCTGGAGATGATCAAAAAGCTCAAACCCAGTCTTGTTCTACTTGATATTATGATGCCTGAGATGGACGGTTATGAGTTCTGTTCAATTCTCCAGAAAGACAGCGCTACCGCCTACATTCCCGTCGTATTTGTTACGGCGTTGGGAGGTGAACAAAACAAGGCCAAGGCCTTTGCCGTCGGCGCCGTAGACTATCTTGTGAAACCTATTAGAAAAGCCGAGCTGCTCGAAAAGGTGCGCAAACACACGAAAACGGATGACCGTTGGAAAGCCCTCAAACAGGAAGCCGGCACCCTCTATGAAGCCATACAGAACGCGGACTATCTGCAATTTAAGGAATTCCTATTTACCAAACTGGAATTGACTCCCAAGGATAAATATAAGTATTCGAAAACAACACCTTCCAAAATCTACGCCATTACCCGGGAATTGGGTATCAGCAACAGCAGAATGGCCCAATATATTTCTGAGTTTTTAAACCTTCCCTATATCTCTCCCGTAAATCCTGAAAGCGTTGAATTGGGCGTACTCCCGACACCCTTTTGTAAATCCAGCAGCATTGTGGCGGTGATCAACGAGACGACGGGTAATGATGCCTTTGTCCTTAGCAATCCTTTTGATTGGGAGCGACTTGAGCATTTAAAAAGGTTTTCCGGATTGGATCAAAAATCCGAGCTCTTGATAAGCGAACCGGAAAACATTGATATGCTTTTCAGATATGAGACCATCACCCCTTCGGAAGATCTTACGATTGTCCAAGACAAGCTTGAAATTGTTTCACCGACTTCTGAAGAGGCTGAATGGGTCTCGGAATCTGATGCTAAAGCGGCACCGGTGGTGTATGTCGCAAACAGCATCCTCGACAAAGCAGTGACTGAAAAGGCCAGCGATATTCATGTCCTTCCCAAAGAGGACAATACGGTGGTCCGTTTCAGGATCGATGGAGATCTCAAGGATTTTTACAACCTCAAACGGGAGACGGCCATTAAGGTGATATCCCGTTTCAAGTTGCTCGGTGGTCTCGATATAGGCGAAAGGCGGAAACCCCAGGACGGCGCCTTTGCGGCGGTCTTGGATGACCGGACTTTCAGTTTCAGGCTGTCCACCACCTTTACGCCAAACGGCGAAAGCGTCATCATCCGATTGCTTGAACCATACTCGGAGCCAAAGGATCTCGAAGACCTGGGTATGACGAATAAACAGGTCAATACCTTGATCGATTTGGGTGGCAGGACCGGCGGCGGGCTCATCCTGATCGTGGGGCCTACGGGTTCGGGTAAGACCACCACCATCTATAGCCTCCTTCATAAAGTGGATTGTGAAACACGCAGTCTCATTTCTATCGAAGATCCTGTGGAATATCGTATTCCCTTTGCCAATCAGCAACAGGTACATGAAAAGGCCGGCGTCACCTTTGAGACCCTCCTCAAGGCAGCCATGCGGCAGGACCCGGACATACTTTTCATGGGCGAAGTCAGAGATCCCTACTCTGCGAGAACCTCCATGGAACTTGCAAGCACCGGTCACCTGACCATGACTACGCTGCACACATCCAATGCAACCACGGCCGTTTTTCGGCTTGAAAGACTGGGCATTGAACGGGGTTCCATGGCCGATACGGTCCTTGCCGTCATTGCACAGAGGTTGCTTAAGAAGTTGTGTCCCGACTGCAAAAAAACAGTACCCCTTTCCAAAGAAGAAGCACTGATGTTGGCCCCTTTTACAAATGAGCTTCCAACTCAGGTGGCCCATCCATCCGGATGCCTGCAATGTAACAACTCTGGGTACCGCGGTCGAGAAGGCGTCTATGAGATCCTGAAATTCGATGCGGATATCTCCGAGATGGTTAGAACAGGTACGCCCATTTCGGAGATAAGGTCTTTTGCCCAGGAACGAGGGGATTATTTGATAAGCAACCACGCCGTTCAAAAGGTAAAAGATCTCATTTTTGCCCCGACAGATGTTTATGAAAAAGTGCTCGTCGAAGAAGCCAGACTAAAAAAGGCAAAACCCAAGAAACCCAAAGAAGACGCTCCACAGCCGCCAACTGAGAAGAAAGTCGCAGGGGGAACATCCATACTCGTTGCAGATGACAACGAAGACACCCGAAAACTGATAGCCAAACTCCTTAAGAACAGAGGATACAGGGTAACCACATCCGAAGACGGGATAGACGCCCTCCTCCAGTTGGCTCAAAAGGAGTTCGACCTCATCCTTTCAGATGTGAATATGCCCAATCTGGATGGTTTCAAATTGCTCGAAATGATCAACCAAAAGGGCATACGGGCGCCTGTTATCTTTTTGACAGGGAGGACGGCAGCGGAAGACGAAAGGAAAGGACTTTCCCTGGGCGCTATGGACTATCTTAAAAAACCGATCAAAAAAGACATATTGTTGTTGAGGGTAAAGAGCGTTCTCGAAAAGTTAAAGAATGGGTAACCGGCTTTATCTTTTGATCCCCCACCAATCGAAGATATGACATCCCAAAAATGAACGATCGCAACCAAGTTGGCCAGCAATTCACAGACGATCAACAGGGCGCCGTAAAAAACCTGTGGATCAAGAGAGAACAGATCAAGGCCGTCTTTGGTCATCCTCCCATGCTTACCCTGACCAGCGCGGGCTTTTCGGTCTTTCTCTGCTTTGTCCTGTGGCAACAGATTTCCCATAGAACACTCATCCTATGGCTTTCCTTCAGTCTGCTTATTACCCTGTTTCGAACCCTTCTGACCTATCGATATCACCATGCTTCAGAGACCTCCCGTGAAGCCGTGCGATGGGATTTCGGATACACCCTTGGAGTCGGCTTCCATGGATTGACCTGGGGTTCAACGGCGATTTGGTTGTTTCCTTTGGGCTCCCCTATCCATCAAGCCTTCCTACTCCTTGTTATAGCGGGCATGCTGGCTGGGGCGGTTGTTTCCTACTCTGCTAGAATGACCATTTTTTTGTCATTTACCCTGCCCGCATTGACACCCCTTCTCATCCGCTTTTTTGCACAGGGAACCGATCTACACATTACCCTCGGCCTTATGGCCCTTCTTGGCGCGATCACCATGACCCTGGCCGCCAGCCGTATGAATAACATGGCCGCCTCTTCTTTAAATTTGCAGTATGAGAATCGCCGTCTGATTGAATTCCTGACATCGGAAAAGGGACGGGCCGACAATCTTAACAAAGAACTCACCTCCAAGGTCGCGGCTCATAGGGAAACTGAAGAGGCCCTTAGACAGAGCGAAACGAAATATCGAACCATCCTGGATAGTATTCAAGAGGGATATTTCGAGGTGGACCTTGCTGGAAATTTCACTTTTTTCAACGATCCTATCCACCGTGACCTACTCAGGTATCCGAGGGAAGAATTACTAGGTGTCAATTACCGTCAGATCGCGACAGAAGAGTCTGCCGAGAGAATGTATCAAGGATTCAGCAGGATCTTCCAAACGGGCAACCCGGAATACCTTACTGAATACGAATTCCTAACCAAAGACGGCACGCCAAAAACAGGAGAATTATCCGCAACGTTAATCAAAGATGCTTCCGGTAAGCCGATCGGATTCAGAGGTGTTGTGCGGGATATTACCGAAAGAAAGAGGGCATCAGAAGCCATACAGATCGAAAAGGCCTACCTGGATCAATTGTTTGAAAGCGCCCACGAGGCTATTGTCTTGACCGATAATAAGGGGCTGATTCTGCGTGTGACAGTGAATTTACAAAGCTATTTGGATATTCTAGTGAGGAAATCGTCGGCCTCTTACTGGACGAACTGGTTGCACAGGAAGATCTTCGCAAGGAAGCGGTTGCCATCACGGAGCGCGCTGCAAAGGGCGAAAGAGTAGCTATGGAATCTATTCGTCAACGCAAAGACGGTACCCTCATCAGCGTATCGGTCCTGGCTTCGCCTATCATTGTGGGAGATGAACAGGTTGCATTCTATTCTATTTACCGGGATATCACTGAAAGAAAACGCGCCGAAAATGCGATTCGACAGAGCGAAGAGAGATACCGTACGCTTTTTTCGGATTCTATTGATGCGATTTTGCTTGCCGGGCCTGATGGAAAAATCATTGATTGCAATCAGGCCGCCCTTGATATGTGGGGTTACTCAAAGGATGAAATGATGCATCTTGAAGCCTCTCATCTATATGCAGACCCTGCCGACCGTGTCAAATTCAAACTGGCTATAGAAAAAACAGGATCGGTGAAGGATTTCGAGATCAAGTACCGGAAAAAAGATGGCACCATCATGGAATGCCTTGAAAGTTCCACATTGCGCGTGGCCGAAGATGGCAGCGTCTTTGGATATATGGGCATCATGCGTGACGTGACGGAAAAGAAACGCATAGAGGCTGAACTCCTTCGAACAAGCAATTTCTTGCAGAACGTACTGGACAGCTCCATCGATGGAATTACCGTAACCGACCTTCGCGGGAAAATCATATCCTTCACCCCCAAGACTTCGGAGATGCTGGGCTTCGAGCAAGAAGAAGTCATGGGAAAGGAAGTGTATTTCCTCTATGGCAAAGGCAAGGATGATGCCAAGGCCATTATGCGAGAGCTGAGTGCAAAAGGGGAATTAAGAAATCACGAGATGCAACTGATCAAGAAAGGCGGAGAGCTGATCGATATCAACACGTCCGCCTCACTCATAAGAGATGAAAAAGGCGAAGTCATCGGTACCCTCGGCGTCTTCAGAGACATCACAGAGCGCAAGTTAATGTTTGAAGAGCTGAGACAGGCCAAAGATGAGGCTGAGGCGGCCAGCAGCGCAAAGACCGATTTTCTTGCAACCATGAGTCATGAAATCCGCACCCCGATGAATGCCATCATCGGCATGGCGGACCTGCTCAGAGAAACACCCCTAACACCCGAACAGCAACAGTATGTTCAAGTCTTCAGCTCCGCCGGTGAGAATCTCTTAAATGTTATTAATGACATACTCGATATCTCAAAGGTTGAAGCTGGACATTTGGAGCTCGAATCCATTGATTTCGACCTCAAAGAAATCGTCGAAAAAACCTGTGACGTTTTGGCAATACGCGCCCATGAGTTGGGTCTGGAGCTCATTTGTCGCATGAGCCCCGATGTACCCATCCATTTAATCGGCGATCAGGGTCGATTGCGACAGGTCCTCATGAACCTGATTGGGAATGCCCTAAAATTTACGGAGGAGGGTGAGATATTTCTCCAGGTTGGTATTCAGGACTCTGATGCGCCCGCCCAAGGGGAAGAAGAGATCAAACTCCATTTCTCGGTATTCGACACGGGAATTGGAATTCCCGAGAAGAAACTTGATCTCATCTTCGATAGCTTTACCCAGGCCGATTCATCCATCACCCGCAAGCATGGGGGAACCGGTCTCGGATTGACCATTTCAAAGATGCTCGTTGATCTAATGGGTGGAAAAATCTGGGTGGAGAGTAAAGAAGGCCACGGCAGCACCTTCCATTTCACGGCCAAATTCCAACTTCAAAGGGAACCCAAAGAAACTGTCAAAGAGGAGCCTATCGATCTGGAGGGATTGAAAGCCCTGATTGTGGATGATAATGCCACCAATCGCGCCATACTCCGGGAGATGGTTTCGGGATGGGGAGCGGTTGTGAAGGAAAAAGAGGATGGCCGGCGAGGTCTTGAAGAACTCAAGCGTGCATTCGATTCAGGGAACCCCTACGATCTCCTATTAGTCGATTCCCTCATGCCGGATATCGATGGATTCAAAACGGTGGAGGGCATTAGAAGCGATCTGAATATCCCCGACATGACCATCATGATGCTTACTTCGGATCGCCGCAGTCATGACATCTCCCGCTGCAATAAATTGGGGATCGCGTGCTATCTCGTAAAACCGGTCAAAAGCCTGGAACTGCGCGAGGCCATCTCCATAGCCGTGGGCAAATCCAAAGCCGCAATTGGGAAAGCAACGGTTTCCAAGCCCCCTGCCCCTGAAGAACTTCCGCCCGTGCATATTCTCCTCGTTGAAGACACGGAAGATAATGTGCTTCTCATCAAATCTTTCCTTAAGAAAACACCCTGCAGCCTGGACTTTGCAGAAAACGGCCAGATTGCTGTGGATAAGTTCAAGGCCGGAAAATACAATCTCCTGTTCATGGATATGCAAATGCCTGTCATGGATGGCTATACGGCCACCAAACAAATTAGGGATTGGGAAAAGGAAAACAGGTTAGCGCCGACGCCTATTGTGGCGTTGACAGCCCATGCAACCAAGGAGGAAGCTCAAAAAAGCCTTGATGCGGGATGCAATGCCCACCTGACAAAGCCCATCAAGAAGGTAAAGCTGATCGAGGCTATCAGGGACTATGCCGCATCAGGAAAGCATCCGTGAGACAGGTAAAAAAAACACTCTGCTAACAAGGTCTCTTTCTAAAAGAGACCTTTCCTATCAACCCTGGGGACAATCATACACTGGGCCTTTTTTCTCGTGGCTTGGTTACTTAGACAATAATCGAGAATGGATTCCTTCATATTTTGTTCGCACCCAACCTGGAGAGAATCACAACAAATTGAGCTTTAGCAAATCGTTAGTCAACTATTCGAGCCCCAAAATCCATCTGGAGAAACCCGATGTTCAGCATGCCAGGCTACGAGACCCTCAAAAAGATCTATGACAGCAGAAGCTCTTTGGTCTATAGGGCCCGACGAAAGGAAAACGATCTTCCCGTTGTTCTGAAGTTTCTAAAGAAGGATTACCCAACCAAGGAAGAGCTTGTCAGATACAGACAGGAATATGAAATCACAAAATTCTTGAACCTGTCCAACACTGAGGGGGTTATTGAGGTGTATGGGCTGGAGGAATTTGATAATACCGTTGCAATCGTGGTAGAGGATTTTGATGGTGAGTCTTTGGATAAATGGATGGTCTCCAGAGAATTCACCCTTAAAGAAATTCTTCGTCTCGCTATAAAAATCATTGAAAGCTTAGGTAATATCCATGTTAAAAACACCGTTCACAAAGACATTAATCCCTCCAATATCGTTTATAATCCCGCTACAGACCGGCTCAGAATCATTGACTTCGGCATTTCCAACCGCATCCCCCGTGAGGCGCCCACAATAAAAGATCCGGATATCCTGGAGGGGACCCTGGCCTATATCTCACCCGAACAGACCGGCAGAATGAATCGCTCCGTTGATTATCGTACCGATTACTATTCCTTGGGCGCCACCCTTTATGAAATGCTCTCCGGCAGTGTTCCCTTTGACAGCCTTGATCCCATGGATCTGGTCTATAGTCACATGGCAAAACGGCCTCTACCTCTCCATGAACGTGAAGCTTCAGTGCCTGTAGCACTATCGAACATTGTCATGAAACTCCTCAACAAAAACGCCGAAGACAGATATCAAAGTCCACTTGGCATTAAAACTGACCTAGAGCATTGCCTTAATCATCTTGAGACAGAGGGGGAAATCTCTGAGTTTTCTATCGCTGGCCATGACAGGTCCGATAAGTTTCAACCTCCCGAAAAACTCTACGGCAGGAACAAGGAAATCAAAGACTTGCTTGATGCTTTTGATCGGGCCGCTTCCGGCAAGACCGAAATGATGCTCGTAACCGGATATGCCGGGATCGGAAAAACAGCCTTGGTCAACGAGATATATAAGCCTGTCACCAAAAAAAGGGCATACTTCCTTTCCGGCAAGTTTGATCAGTACCAACGCAATATTCCCTATAGTGCGCTGATTCAAGCCTTTCAGGCGCTGATTCGACAACTCCTATCGGAGAGCGATGAAAACCTGATCCAATGGCGCCACAAAATCCAATCCGCACTTGGTTCTAACGCTCGAGTCCTGGGCGATGTTATCCCCGATTTGGAATTAATTATTGGACCCCAGGCACCTGTGCCGGAACTGCCTCCATCCGAGGCCCGGAATCGATTCAATATTGTGCTCAAACGCTTCATAGACGTCCTGCACAGCTCAGAGCACCCATTGGTGATTTTCCTTGATGATTTACAATGGGCCGATTCAGCCTCGCTGAAACTGATTCAATTGGTAATGACCACCTCAAGGGAAGGACATCTCCTGTTCGTTGGGGCATATCGAAACAATGAAGTCGATCGATCCCATCCCTTGAAGTTGGTTTTAAATGAGATTAAAAGTACTTCCGCAATAGTCAATCATATCACCCTCTCACCTCTTAGCATGCCGGACATAAGCAACTTCATTGCGGATACCCTTGCCAGCTCCCCTGAAAAAGTCAAATCTCTGGCCGAAATCGTTTTGGCAAAAACGGACGGAAACCCATTCTTTATGAATGAATTTCTGAGATCCCTTTACGCTGAGAAATTGTTGGTTTTTGACTACCGGACCGGCAATTGGGATTGGGATTCGACCAAAATCAATCAGGCTGAGATGACTGACAACGTCGTTGATCTCATGGCCTTCAAAATTCAAAAGCTGGGACGGAACACACAACACGCCCTCAAGCTCGCAACCTGCATTGGAAACCCCTTTGATTTGATTAAGCTTGCGATTGTTGATGAAAAATCCCCGAAGGACACGGCAAATTCTCTCTGGGATGCCATTGAAGAAGGTCTCGTATGCCCCTTGAATTCTGCTTACAAATCAATCGAACTGGACATGAGCGATACTCTTGATGGATCCGAGGTCGAGTATATTTTTTGCCATGATCGGATTCAACAAGCGGCCTATTCCCTAATTCCGGATGCCGAGAAGCAATCCCTTCACTACAAAATAGGGAAGCTTTTGCTGGATTCCACCGCGCCCGAGGCTCGAGAGCAAAAGATTTTCGACATTGTCAACCAATTGAATCAGGGCGTTAGCCTTATCACCGATCAAAGGGAACGGGATGAGGTTGCTGAATTGAACCTCGTAGCGGGAAGAAGAGCCAAGATTTCTGCGGCCCATCAATCATCTTTGAACTACTTGGAATTCGGGCTCAGCCTCCTGGTGTCCGATAGCTGGAAGATGAATTATGATTTGTGCCTCGCATTACACATCGACGCAGTCGAAGCGGCTTACACCTGCACCGAATATGAGAAAATGAATGATCTTGCTGAAATCGTAGATAGGGAAGCCAAGACGCTGCTCGACAAATTAAAAATCCATGAAATCAAAGTCCTTGCCTATACAGCGCAAAACGAGCCACAAAAGGCGGTGGATACGGCAGTCCGCGTCTTGAAACTCCTGGGAGTAACCCTTCCAAAACCGAACAAAACAAATATCCTATTGGGGATTATGAAAGCAAAATTGGCTCTCATTGGCAAAAAACCGGAAGCCCTGATCGATTTACCTGTGATAACCAATTCCAGGAAGCAGGCAGCAATGCGCATTATGCTGACTGCATCGACTGCCGCCCTCCATGGCGTTCGTGAGATGTGGATGATTTTCCTTTTGAAGATCCTCAGGCTTTCCCTGAGATATGGTAATTGCCCTGAATCCGCATTTGGCTATGCAGGATATGGAACCTTGCTTTGCGGTATTCTGGGCAATTTCGATGCCGGCTATGCCTTTGGAAAGCTTTCTCTGGATCTCTTGGACAAGTTCGACAACAGGGAATTCCAATGCAAGATTAGACTCATATTCAATGCATTCATGAGGCACTGGAAAGAGCCTCTAAGGGATGCATCAAAGGGTACCCTTGAAGCCTATCAGATCGGGCTTGAAGCGGGCGACATTGAGTATGCCGCCAATGCTGCCTTCATGGGCTCAAGCGATGCCTTTTGCGCCGGTAAAGATCTGGAGAGTCTTCGGGAAGAATTGGCTGTGTATAGAGAAGCCATTTTGAAACTCAAACAGGACATTACAGCCAACATTTACGGTGTAGTACAGCAGACCGTAGCGAATCTTCTGGGAAGGGCAGTTGATCCAAAAGCTTTGATTGGAGAACACATTGATGAAAATGAAATGTTGCCCCGACACGTGGAAGCAAACGATCTCAGCGTCCTTTATGCTGTCTATTATATGAAGACCTTTTTAAGCTATCTATTTCAAGATTATGAACAGGCTGTTGAGAACGCTGACAACGCTGAGAAGTATATGTCAACTTCCACCGGGAGATTTAGCATCGTTCTCCTCCACTTCTATGGTTCGCTTGCTAGACTTGCGGTTTATCCTAAGGCCCCAAAAACCCATCAAAGACATTTGCTGAAAAAGGTCTCTCGTGACCTGAGAAAGATGAAAAAATGGGCCAAACACGCTCCAATGAACCACTTGCACAAATACCATTTAGTGGAAGCAGAGCGTCTAAGGGTTATGGGCAAGAATCGGAAGGCGGCGGATTTTTACGAAAATGCTATCTCCGGAGCGAAAGAGAACAGTTTTATTCAAGAAGAAGCCTTAGCCTGCGAGCTTGCTGCCAGGTTCTGGCGTGAAAAAGGCAATGATGATTACGTGCGCTTATATGTGCGCAAAGCCCACTATAGTTATCAACGCTGGGGAGCTAGGGCCAAAACTCTGGATCTGGAGAAGAAGTATCCCGATCTATTGGCACAAGCCTCTCAACGAGAAGACCGGTCCACCGTAAGATCTACCAGCCCTTATGATACCTATTCCGACAGCGGCTCAAGACTCATCGATCTAAATTCAGTTTTAAAGGCTTCTCAGGCCATTTCCGGAGAGATTGAGCATAGTAGCCTCCTTAGACGCATCATGACCCTGGTTATGGAAAACGCCGGGGCTGAAAAGGCATTCCTTATCTTGAGGTCTGATGGGGAGTTTTCGATTGAAGCCCGGACCGATACAACAGGCACGGATAAGACCGAGGTCGCATCAATACCACTAGCCTCATGTGGAGACTTGTCTACTGCTGTTGTGCAATACATAGCAAGAACAAAGGAAAATCTTGTGTTGGATGATGCTGCCAACCAAGGAATCTTCACCAGCGATGATTATGTGGTCCAAAAGAGACCCAGATCCGTTCTGTGCATGCCAATCATTCACAAGGGCGAATTAACCGGCGTTTTGTATCTGGAGAATAACTTGACCACAGGCGCGTTCACCCCTGAACGTGTTGAAGTGTTGCAATTGATTGCATCCCAGGCAGCCATATCCATTGAAAATGCCAGGTTTTACAAAAGACTGGAAGAGTCTGAGAGGAATTACCGTTCTCTATACGAAAACGCTGTTGAAGGGATATTTCAAAGCACGCGCGACGGCCGACTGATCAGTGCCAATCCATCATTGGCCAGAATCATGGGTTACGATCACCCTGATGAGATGCTTTCCTCGATTTCCGAATTCCCAAGGCCATTTTACGCCAGCACTGAAGAAAGCGAGACCTTCGACCGTATTCTTGCCGAAAAAGGACGGGTGACCGGATTTGAAACAAGGATATATCACAGAGATGGAACGGAGTTTTGGGCTTCCATTTCTGCAAGGGCCATCCGCGATCCTCATGGCGAATTACTCTACTATGATGGTTCTTTTGTGGACATCAGCGAGCGAAAGGAAAAGGAGCAAGCTGAGAGAGAGCGCGAAGCCGCCCATGCGGCCAATCGGGCGAAAAGTGAGTTTTTGGCCGGCATGAGCCATGAAATCCGCACACCCATGAATGCTATTTTGGGCATGTCGGACCTGCTCTGGGAATCAACCTTGGATCCTGAACAAAAGGAATATGTAAAGATATCAAGGAATGCAGGCCAAGGTCTCCTCGATCTGATCAATGACATTTTGGATCTGAGCAAAGTGGAAGCAGGGCAATTTGAGTTAGAGGATACGGACCTTGATCTCCTGGATGTGGTTGAGAAAGCATGCGAGGTCATGGCTATTAAGGCCCATGAGAAACGGCTTGAGTTGGTTTACCGTATAGAGCCTGAAGCACCGAGATATCTTATTGGCGACCCAACCCGCCTCAGACAGATACTCGTGAATCTGGTTGGTAATGCCGTGAAGTTCACCCATGATGGAGAGATTATCCTCGAGGCTAAGCACAATACCGAGCCCCAAGAACCCGATGAAGGGCCTAATATACCAGGTGAGCGTACTAAACCCGTAGAGATCCTTTTCTCTGTAAGAGATACTGGTATCGGAATCCCGGATGAAGTTCAGGCTAAAATTTTTGAGAGTTTTGCCCAGGCTGACACATCTACAACGCGGGAGTATGGAGGCACTGGGTTGGGCTTGGCCATTTGTAAGCGCCTGGTCCATATGATGGGCGGGCAGATTCAAGTGGAGAGTGAACCCGGCAAAGGAAGCACCTTCTCTTTTACGGCCCGGTTCGGGTTGCAGCACGAGCCGAAAGTGATAGCAAAGCATACTCCTAAAGATTTAGATGGCGTCAAGGTCTTAGTGGTTGATGACAACCATGCCAACCGAATGATCTTGAGGGAAACCCTAGCTGGTTGGGGAATGTTGGTGACGGTTGCGCCAGACGGCAAAAAGGGCCTGGAAGCCGTAAATCTCGCTGATCAGGATGGCCTTCCCTTTCAGCTGGTCTTGCTGGACGGCCGTATGCCGGAAATGGATGGGTTTGAGACAGCCGAGCAAATAAAGAATCGTTTCGGTCATATCGATCATACTGTCATGCTGCTTACATCAGACGATGCGGAGAGGCACTTCAAAAGATCGAGAGAACTCGGGATCTCTGCAAATCTTGTTAAGCCCATCAAACGCCTTGAATTGAAAGAGGCTATTGAAATGGCCTTGGGTAAAGCATCTGTTGAAGTGGCTGCTGTAGGAGAGAAAAAGACCGAGGCGGAAGAAATTCCGCCCCTCAAAATCCTTTTGGTGGAAGACAACGAAGACAACCAGATTTTATTTAGTTACTACCTTAAGAAGTCCTCTCATCAGGTGGATATTTCCGAAAATGGCAAAATAGGTCTTGAGAAATACAAATCAGGCACCTATGACTTGGTGTTTATGGATATGGAGATGCCGGTGATGGACGGTTATGAGGCAACCAGGCGGATACGTGAATGGGAGGTGGAATACAACGTTGCGCCTGTGCCGATCATCGCCCTTACAGCGCATGCATTGCGAGGCAAAGAGCAGGAAAGTCTTGATGCCGGATGCACCGCCCACATGACAAAGCCATTCAAAAAGAAGGAGTTATTTAAAGCCATAGCTGAATATTTTAGGACGTAATAGACGATTAGTAATAGAATCGAGCATTTTGAAAAACGCTAACACATTCAAAGGAGACCTAAATGCTTGCTGAAATAGACCTAAGACCGGGTGATGTTTTGATGATCGCAGGAAACGACATTACATCAGACCTGGCCAGAATGGTAGACGGCGGGCGTTACAGCCACACGGCAATCTATGATGGTGAAGCGGTCATAGAATGCCATCTTTCGGATGATCCTGAAAAAGAATCATCAGGAGTGCAACAGACTCATCTGTCGGTGTTTCTCCGGAGGACCAAAGACCCGCAGGCAATCGATGTATTTCGCTTTTGCCCCGGACCGGATGTCGCTCTGGGGGACCCTGAACTGCCGTCTTCTCCGGTTCTGGATGTAGCGCACAAATACCTGGCCGACAAAACCGGTTACGCCTCCAGTCATTTATGGTGGATTGCAGTATTGGTCCTTTTGAGAAGAAATCCTACCTTTGCCATCGACAAACCCTGGCTACGTCATATACTCCAAATGGTCCTGGACTATTTGCATGAAAAAGCCGAAAAACAAGAGAAAGTCAAAGAGATTGTATGCTCTGAATTCGTCTACCGTTGTTTTCAAGAGGCGGATTCATCAGAGCTTACTCAAAGCCTATCCTACACTGTACAGATCAAACCTACCCTGATTACACCGGAATTTGACGTGCGTTGCCATGGTGAGATTGAAATGCTTGCTGAGAATAAACCGGATAAGGTTACAAACCATTGCAATCAGCTCGTGAATGAGATTCAAGAATTCCTTTGGGAGAACTTCCCTGCAATCCGCAAAGCAATTATGGCCAACAACGATGCGATCAAAGAGCATGGGTTTATTGATTGGCGTACGGATGTGGTACCGCAAGTCGTAATGCCATCGGATTTGGAAAGAAGCATCAATCTGAATCATATGGGTCGATTCTCTCCAGTTCCACTTCTTTGACCGTTAACCAACTTCACACAAAACCCGTTTGAAATACCGGCCTATGAGCTGACTCTGATTCGTACGCCTCAAAAGGGACAAAGGCGACCAAGATCATGGCAAATGAATTTCGAAAGATGAGATATCCTGTCGGTTTATTGATACGATGCATCAATCTCTTTGTTCGCGCCCATTTGACCAATGGCAGAAGAAACAAAAAACTCCTGATGCCCTTCATGGGTTCATTCTATCTGACGACAAAGTGCAATTTTGGCTGCGTTTACTGCGATGACGGGTCAGGAAATGGCTTTCCTAGTTTACCCGATTCGGACCGTTTGAACACAGAACAAACATTGCGGGTTCTTGAATTGTTGCGCAAGGCCTGTCCGGCCATCAATATAACCGGCGGCGAGCCAACAATGCGGCCGGATATAGAAAGAATAATGGAGCATGTTGAAGAACTCGGCTTCTATCCCGTTTCCTTGAATACAAACGCCTATCAATTGGATAGATACATGGCTATTCTCAAGAATGTGAATTTTGTTTCCATAAGTATTGATTCCCTGGACGCCGAACGAAACGATGCGCTCATAGATAATGGTGAATCCGGTCAGACTGAAAAAATCCTGAGAAATATAGAGGCGGCAAAACAATATAGAACGGAAAACAAACTACAATTTAAAGTGATTATCAATACGGTCCTTCTTCCGGAAACCCTTGATGATGCCTGGGACGTCCTCGAATACAGCTTAGAAAACAATTTCATTTGGTGCCCCATGCCGCATATTAAGGCCATCTACCCCAATCCCGGCCTTATAGATAATCCCCGCTGGCACGAGCTTATGGATGAGGCAATTCGCCTAAAGAAAAAAGGAGCCAATATTTTGGCAAGTGTCACCAGCCTTAAACATATAAAGAATTTCGCTCGTTATGAATGCCATCCCACTTTGCGGCCCGTGGTTTACCCCAATGGAGATTTCTATTACCCCTGCCCTCCACTAAATACGGTTGCATGCAATCTGCTTGAGGCAGACGATTATCATCAGGCGATTAAAATAGGTGAGGAAAAACACGGCCCTGTACCCTACTGCGACAGTCGTTGTCATTTGGGTTGTTATATGGAGGCTTCTCTCGGAATCAACTACCCATTCATGGGTCTATACGAACTTTTGCGTTATCTTATTCCAAAACGCGGTCAGGTCACTCTTAACCGCCCCCTAAAACGTTCAGTAACTACCGACCTACCGACCCTTCAAGATTTGCTTGCTATGCCGAGCTTCCCACCTGACCGCATCCTGGAGCTTCGCAAGCAGGGTATGTTGGAAAACGATTTTACATCTCGGGTAAGAATCAAGGAAGAAAACGTGAGGGTGAATTGAAAAGGAAGGATTAAAAAAGAGCCGGAATTCTTATCGGTTCCTCAATCGGCTCCCATGTCTCATAATCTCCGTCTGGTCCTATTGTGTGCTCTTCGAAAACATCTTCTTCGATTTCCTTTGATAGGTTACCTTCCTCATCCGTAACCATAGTGGGCCTAAAATAGCTTTCAAAACGAGAATCAACTCTAAATGCCGGCCTGTAAACCTCATCAAGTGGCTCAGTCGTACTCACGTGCGTCCGTTTACGATTGCGAGGACGAATAGAATTCAGGTTCATTGATTTATCGGGGTATATCTGCATGGTGAGGATTGCCGCGTTGACAAGACTCAATAACATTTCCTCAAAGGAAAGTGTCGATCTGTACTTTTTCAAATACCCCAAACTATGCCGCAATACTTTCCCCTTGTATCCTCGAAGCGTTTGGATATCGTAGACAAATTTCACAGCCGCATTGAAATCGTCTATTGGTCTCAATGTGAGGGTTGTGGTGTCCAGATCCCGCATTTTGGTCATGGGAAGTATCAAATCATTCTCCAGACAATCTTTAAAAAACGGCGTGCCAAGTATCGGCGTAGCTATTGAGAAAAAACTAGGCAAAGGAATTTCAGGCCTATCAAGGATTAGTTCTAGCTCTTGACGAAGATCGGTAATGCGCCTTTTTGTAACATCGAACATGATGCCGTAAATCAATACAATGCCGTGATTAATGCATTTGATTATCATGTCAGTCTGCGGAATTCTTGTGTTTTGCATCTTGTTGACTTCTTTAAGCCATTTCAAATCGAAGGATTCCAACCCGGTAAAAAGGGATATACATCCTGATTTCTTCGCCAGTTTGATATTCTCATCATTTTGAAAAAAGTCATTGGTAATGGGAGCCACCCAATATTTGAAATATCCTGCCTCTCGCATCTCATTGAGGAGCTCAATGCGATCTAAGAAGTACTGGCGATCATGGCCATAGAAATTATTGTCAAGGAAGACGAGAACGTGCTTGCCCTTTCCTATGCTTAATATTTGCCTGCGGACAAACTCAATGTCGTATTTCCTGTAGCTGCGATTCTCACCTGTCAAAGAACAAAAGGAGCATCTGAAATTGCAATAGCGACTAGACTCTACGTATCGAAATCTCCCCGCCCACATCCAATAGGCAAGATCGTATCGAGGATGCATATCAAAGGCCACATGTTCGCGACCAAAGGCATCCTCAATAACGTCTTGCATTTCCTCGATGTCACCGAGGCAGGCGTAATCAAAGTACCGCCTCGATAGAACGGGAAGGGCTCGGATGGCGGACCCGCCTGCAACAACGAGGACCCTATTGTTCTTTGTGCGGGCATAGGCCGTGAGATGAAGCATGCGATCGAAAGTGATGCTCAGCCCCGTTAGAACAAGCATATCCGGCCATGAGAGTAACCTCTCATCTTCAAGCGGCCCGCTGAACATCTCATTATACAAACGTACCTCGCAGTTCCGGGGAGAAAAGGCACCCGCCAAATACACCGGCCCCATGGCCTGGGGCACTTTGCTTTTACGCCCCACAGGCAATCGCATGTCGTCAAAATAGCAATTAACTATTAGCACGCGCTTTTTGGAGTTTTTGCTCAGGGAGGATAAGTTTTTCATCGGTTGTGGGTGCGAAGATTGTGATTCTGGATTCCTATTGGAAAAGGAATGGGGTGAGATTTTGCAGAAGGTCCTGTTTATGAAGAAACTTTTATACTACCAATGATTTCTTCAACGCTGTTAATACCCTCCTCTTTACAAAAACTCCTGATTCCCTCTACTACATCAAGTGTCGCTTTAGGATTTACAAAATTGGCGGTTCCTAATTGAACTGCCGTGGCGCCGGCTATAAGAAATTCGAGGGCATCCTGGAAGTTCATAATGCCGCCGACGCCGATAAGGGGTATGTCAACGGTCTTGGCCGCCTGGTAGACCATATGGAGAGCCACGGGCCTTATGGCCGGCCCTGACAGGCCTCCGGATATATTGGCTAATTTGGGAGTGCGCGTTTCGATATCTACGGCCATGCCGGTAAGGGTATTGATCAAAGATATGGCGTGGGCGCCGGCGCTCTCAACCGCTTTTGCCAACACGGAGATATCCGTCACATTCGGACTCAGCTTTACAATGACCGGTTTGTCCGTATTCTTTAGGACCAATTCCGTCAGTTTAGCGGAAATATCCGGGTCCGTTCCAAAGGCCATGCCCCCGCAATCCACATTCGGACAGGAGATATTCACTTCAATAGCGGAAACGCCCTCCGCATCATTCAATGCCGCGGCCAGTTCACCGTACTCCTCCATGTGATGGCCATAGATGTTGACGATGATCTTTGTGTCCAATTCCCTGAGCCAGGGCAACTTCTCCTTAATAAATGCCTCCAGGCCGATATTGGCAAGCCCAATAGCATTCAACATACCGGCAGGGGTTTCGACGATTCTGGGCGGCGGATTGCCCGCTTTTGGTTTGAGGGACAAACCCTTGACGATAACGGCGCCGAGTTTGTTAAGATCTAATAGAGGCTCGAACTCCTTGCCGTAGCCATAGGTCCCGGATGCCGCCATGACGGGGTTCTTGAGTTCCAGCGGGCCAATCTTAACTCTGAGATCAGGCAAGGATGCATTCATTATAAATCACCTTTATTCATCCTACTCCCCCAATCTATCGCCTCCACGGGAAACACCGGTCCCTGTTGACAAACAAGTTGGTATTCTCGCTCAGCATTCACTGAAGCCTTGACCGCGCAACCCAGACAAGCGCCCAGGCCACAGGCCATGTTGGATTCAAGAGAGACCTGACAAGGCACGCCATGGCCCTTTGTGATTTCGGCGATTCTTCGGAGCATGGGCTTAGGACCACAGGAGAAAAGACCTATACCCTTTGGTTTGGCGTTCCCATCTTTCAAATAGGATTCAAGGAGATCAGTGACAAAACCGGCATGCCCCAGAGTTCCGTCATCAGTCGCAATGGCAGTTTTAATCTGAGGATATCCGATTTGATCCAGGTCGATGACTTCATCGGCGGATCCAAAGCCTGCAAAGAATTGGCATTCGCCTTTCTCAAGGGTTTGTGCGAGGAAGATTAAAGGCGCAATGCCGATCCCGCCCGCCACCAAAACCGCCTCTTCATTGTGCTCAGGCAGTTCGAAACCCTTTCCCAAGGGCCCAAGCACGGATACCCGTTCTCCTTCCTTGAGACCTGCCATTATGCTCGTCCCCTTCCCTACTACACGGTAGAGTATGAGGATAATATCATCTGCTTGGATACCGCAAATGGAGAAGGGTCTTCTCAAGAGAGGGTCAATGCCTGATCGGACTCGAAGCATAACAAACTGGCCGGGTGTTGCTTCCTTAACCATTTCGGGAGAGGCTAATCCCATGAGGTAAGTCGCCTCTGCAACCTGCTTGTTGAATACGATCCTTGTGCTTTGATCAATCATGGCCGAGCTACAATACCTTATGCCCTGTTTTCATGGAAGGCTTTTTTAGTATGAAAAGAAAAGTTTGAGATCTCATATCACGAGAGCGCCTACAAGAACCACATCCTCGCCGAGTTTTGATGGAACAATCTCATAGTTTTTTGCCAGGGGAGAAAAGACGTTCTCCGCAACGGCCTTGCGGAGAGGTTCCAGAAACAGATCACCCATTAAAGACACCCCGCCTCCAATGACAATCCTCTCCGGATTGATCAGGGCGACCACATTGCACAGGGCGATTGCGAATCGCTCGGCTGTTTCCTTAATGAATGCTTTTGCTTCAGGATCACCTTCTGTTGCGCGTCGTCCCACTAACTCAGCAGTTATTTTTTCAGGAATTCCGTCTACCAGGTTCAATAGGCCTTTCATCCGCCCTTCGGAAACCCGGTGACGCGCTATTTTCCCAATCGCCCAACCACTGCAAAGGTCTTCGACATTCACATATCCCTCAACCGATGAATCCCATAACCTTGTGTGACCGATTTCAGCTGCCCCAAGAGGTCTTTTATACAGCGATCCGTTGATAACAAGTCCTCCTCCCACGCCGCTGCCCAAATTGGTATAGAAGACCACCTTCGCCCCTGCCCCGGCTCCAACCAGGGCTTCAGCCAGGGCGCCGCAATTGGAGTCATTTTCAATAACGCATGGCAGGTTGAATGTCTTCTCTGCCCATGCGCGCATGGGAAACCCCTCCCAACCCGGGATTTGAGAACTTTGAACAACGCTTCCTTTGGCAATGTCGATTGGTCCGCCAAAACCTATGCCTAAACGCTCGACCGTATTATCTTTGTCCAGACGATCATTGAGATGGACAACGAGATTGCGAATATCGCCGGCCTTCGATCCTGAAGGAACATTGACCTTCTGTAAATCCAGAATATCGCCTTTGGAGGTCCCCACGGCCGCTTGTAATTTCGTTGCACCGATTTCTATAGCTATTCTATTTGTCATAGGATCCTTAGATCTCCGGTATACTCATCGAGACTTTACCAGATTCACCGGGCGTTGTGAATCGGACTACAACATACCCCCTCTCTTAGAACCTTGACAAACAACCTTCCCCCGAAATAAACATAACCAACCGAAATGCTTCAAGCACCTATTACATTGAAATGGAGGATTTTTTAACGTGAACGAAGAAGACATCAAAAAACGCACGCAAGAAACAGCGAAAAAGCTCTTCGGCAAAGGCATTAAGATGGATCCCCCCTACCTTCTCTGGAAGGCATTCGACAGGGATCTTGCGAATGACTTCTCAAAATTCATCACAGGCAATCTTTATTCCAGAACAGTTCTCACTTTGCCGGAACGGCAGATGGTTGCCTGCGCCATGCTGGCGGCACTCAGGGCAAGGGATGAATTGAGGCTTCATGTGAATGCAGCACTCAATGTGGGTTGCGATCCAAAGAAACTGGCCGAGGTCTTTCTCCAACTCGGCACCTACGCTGGCATGCCGGCTGTAAACGAGGCCCTCGGTGTCTACAAAGGGGTTCTTGAAAAAAGGGGTGAATGGCCCATTGAGGATTGACGGCAATTGATAGAAGACCCGAAAGGAAAGAACTAATGGATGTCTTCGAAATCATTGACAGAGAGTATTTCGACGAATACGGGCCAGCAAAACTCATTCATATCCACGAACCCAAGGTCGGCCTCAAAGCCATTGTGTGCGTCCACAATACGGCTGTCGGCCCCTCCATTGGAGGGGTGCGAATGGCCTCAGATGTAACAACGACCGAAGTCTATCGATTGGCCCAGGCCATGACCTTTAAGAATGCCATGGCCGGCATTAGACACGGCGGTGGGAAGTGCGGTATTGTCGCCGACCCTGCCCAGCCGGAAAAACGGCGGGAGATTCTTTTACGGGCCCTGGCTAAGTCCATAAAACACATTGTCGAGTACATCCCCGGACCGGATATGGGAACGAACGAGCGGAGTATGGGTTATATATACGACGAGATCGGAAGGGCCGTTGGGCTTCCACGTTCCCTGGGCGGAATACCTCTGGACGAAATAGGGGCCACGGGCTTTGGCATTACCTGCTGTGCCGAGGTGGCCTGCGAATCTGCAGACCTCGATCTTCAAGGTTCTAAGGTTGCTATCGAAGGGTTTGGAAGCGTTGGCAGGCATACTGCAAATTTCCTGCATGAAAAAGGAGCCGTCATTGTCGCCATAAGCGATACCAAAGGCACGATATACAACCCCAAGGGTTTGGATCCCCGCGAGCTCCTGAAAACGAAGGCCAAAACCGGTTCTGTCATCCATTCTAAAATGGGAAAAAAACGACCCCTTGGCGCTTGCCTAACGGTCAAATGCGATATTCTCATTCCGGCGGCAAGGCCCGATTCTATCAATGAAAAGAACTGGGACAAAGTCCAGGCCAAGCTTATTGTCTGTGGCGCCAATATCCCAATGCCCGGTGAAATCGAAAACAAGCTTCATGATAAGGGCGTTCTC
>CAYWMP010000092.1:0-22877 GCA_964459445.1 uncultured Desulfobacteraceae bacterium | reverse complement strand
GGTTCGGCCGATAAAATCAAGATAGGCCAGGGCCCTAAAGAATCTGACTCAGAAAGAGCTTTGTGCGTTCGTGGGTGGGATTTTTAAAGAAATGCTCCGGTGTGCCCACTTCAACGATAGCCCCTTCATCCATGAAAATCACCCTGTCGGCCACCTCACGTGCAAATCCCATTTCATGGGAGACAACCACCATGGTCATCCCTTCTCTGGCGAGGGTCTTCATCACGTCCAGAACTTCGCCGATCATTTCCGGATCAAGAGCTGAGGTCGGTTCGTCAAAGAGCATTACCTTGGGGTCCATGGCCAATGCCCGAGCAATGGCCACCCGTTGCTGCTGTCCGCCGGACAGGTTGTCCGGAAAGGCGCCGGCTTTGTCACTGATGCCTACTTTCTTTAGCAGGCGACTGGTCTTTTCCTCGGCATCATTCTTTGACCTTTTTCGGACCACGGTTTGTGCAAGCATAACATTATCCTGCACGGTCTTGTGGGGGAAAAGGTTAAAGGACTGAAAGACCATGCCCACTTCGGCTCGTAGCTGGTTGATGTTGGTCTTGGAGTCTAGGACATCTACACCGTCAATAAAAATGTGCCCTTTGTCAGCCTTCTCCAAACGATTCAGACACCTGAGGAATGTGCTTTTCCCGGAGCCGGAGGGGCCGCACACAATGACCACCTCACCTTTGGTAATTTCGGTCGAGACATCGACGAGTGCCCTGACTTCGTGAGGCACATGAAAGGTCTTGTATACGTTGCGGACCTCGATCACCTTACCGCCATCCTCCTTTCCATCCACTGGAGAAACATGGAAAGTGTAAAGGTCAAAACCAGATACAGTACTGCCAGGGTTATATATAATTCAAAAGGTTGGAAGCTGGCCGCAACAGCCTCTTTTGCCGCCTTTGTCAACTCACGGATAGCGATGATTCCCAAAAGGGAAGAGTCTTTGATGAGGCTGATGAACTGGCCTGCTAGCGGCGGCAGGATCCTCCTCAAGGCTTGCGGCAGGATAATGTAACGCATGGCTTGGGCGTATGACATCCCCAAGGATCGTGCAGCTTCCGTCTGTCCCCGGTGAATGGACTGGATGCCTGCACGAACAATTTCCGTCACGTAGGCGCCTGCAAAACAGGCCAGGGAGGCTATCCCGTACCAGACTGCGGGGATTCGTGCAATGCCGTAGACTGCCAGGAGTTCGTTGATCAATGTACCGAAGACAAAATACCAGATGAGAATCTGTACCAGCAGGGGAGATCCGCGGATCAGTTCAATATAAATGATGGTGCACCATTTTAGTGCGGGATTGGATGAAATACGGAACAGGCCGCCGGCAATACCGATGATTATCCCGAATATGGTAGCCATCACACTGATTTTGAGGGTCATCCAAAGACCCCAGACCAATAGGCCTGATGTCCATTCCTGATAGGTGGCCAAAACATCTCCAGGGGAGATCATGTCACCCTCAACAACATCGACGCTATTCGCCGGCGCCGTGTATGAGGCCGCGCCGTCAAGGCCTTTTACTGTTATAGTAGCCTTCTCATCCTTTATTGCTATGGAATCGATTTCACCATCCAGTTCCGACGTAATCTCAACATCCATCTCATAGGCAAAGTAAATGGGGACTCGATACCAGCGCCATATATATTCGACTTTCTGGGTCGCGAAGTAGAAACCGCCAACTACGATACAAACCATCAGACAGAAGACACCGACCCATAGATTATAATGGGCAGGTCTGTCAAAACGTTTAGGATCTTTGTCGTTGTTCATCGCTTTTTATCGTTATTAGCTTGTCGGCTGAGAAGACGCGACCGGTTGGGAAGTACGGACCCGCCTTTTTTGTGGCTTCATGAATAAGCAGGCCGGCCTTACCTATTTAAGGCCAGCCTGCTCAGGCAAAATCATCTTGTGCAATTCACTCTGGCGGGCTATTCCAGTTCCTTTTTCCAGTCTGAACCAATGATCCACTTTTGGTAGACCTTGTCATAGAAACCGTCGCCTCTGGACTGTCTCAAGAAGTTATTGAGGAAATTCAGAAAATCCGGATCCCCCGGGTTAATGGCCCAGGCAAGGGGTTCGTAGGTGAAGGGTTTGTCTAAAAAGACCGTCTTGCCTTTGCCCTGGCTCCCGTACAGAAACCCGCAAAATGGCAAATCATATACAAGGGCATCCGCTTTCCCATTGATCACCTCAAGGCCGGCCTCTGCTTCTGTTTCAAAGGATTTGTACGTGGCTTTGGGTATGTACTTCTTTATGGCCTGCTCGCCCGTGGTACCCAACCTGGAGGTTAATATATACTTGGGATCGTTCAGGTCTTTGTAGGATTTGACCGTTCCTGCATGTTTTTTGTTCAGCAGGATAGACTGTCCCACCACGATATAAGGATTGGCAAAGTTAACTTTGAGGTTTCTTTCCTGGGTAATGGTCATCCCACCCATGATGATGTCAAATTTGCCGGTGTTGAGAGAAGGAATGATGCCTGCCCAATCCGTATTGACCGGTACGAACTTAACGCCCATGGCCTTGGCCAGCCGTCTTCCGAAATCCATATCAAATCCGATGAATTTGCCCTTCTTGTTCGTCATTTCAAAGGGCACATAACCGGATTCGAAACCGACACGCAGCTGTCCGCTTTTCAAAATCGTCTGAATCGTCGATTTCTTTGCGAGTTCAATGTCCGCTGCGAAAGCTGATACGGAAAATACAAACATCAAAACAGAAAACAGGGCTAAAACTTTGACTAATCGATTCATATCCTACCTCCTTTAGATTTGTGGTTTTGCTTTTTTAAGCACTTTTGTCCTAGCCTTTATGGGCCTGACTCCAGATACCAACCTACATTCCTTTTCAAGCGATATGGCTCCGAACGGCGAACCTTGTCCTTCTCTCTACATGCCATGATCTTTTCCGAACCGGCTTTAGATATGCCAATAGAGCGAAGGATGTTTGAGTGGGTTAATGGTGTAAGAGGCTATGTTCTCCAATCCGATGGGCGAACAGGGAGCACCTGCAATTTGGTTGAAAGTGATATGAGAGCTAAGGGGTCTAAATGGCTGCAAATTATAAGATAACCGGGTTTGTGTCAAGTTATAAAATCGCTGCGCGATTTTATGTAACGCGGCTTCGCCGCTCTAAGTCAATTAAAAAAGAAATAGTTCACCGGGGCAGAATATTTGACAGGATAACCTACCTGCGCCAACCCGCCTCCGCTGAAAGCTATGGCGCGGCAAACGGCTTCGGCAGGTAAACAGGATTAACAAATCATGCTATGGACGGATCCGGGAATCGTCAAAAAAAGCCGCATAAAGCGGCGTTCCGATATATCAATATCGGAACCACTGTGGAGAGCTTGAATGACAATAATAAGTCAAATTATTAATGTCATTCAGGTGCTCCACATAACGCTTTTTGACGATCTAATCAAATAACCGGCAAACCATGATTGTGCTTTGAGTTCTCTGTAAAAATATTATCCTGACAATCATGTTTATCCTGTCTGATAACTGAACTGTTACAACGGACCAATTATCATAGATTATAATGGGCAGGTCTGTCAAAACGTTTAGGATCTTTGTCGTTGTTCATCGCTTTTTATCGTTATTAGCTTGTCGGCTGAGAAGACGCGACCGGTTGGGAAGTACGGACCCGCCTTTTTTGTGGCTTCATGAATAAGCAGGCCGGCCTTACCTATTTAAGGCCAGCCTGCTCAGGCAAAATCATCTTGTGCAATTCACTCTGGCGGGCTATTCCAGTTCCTTTTTCCAGTCTGAACCAATGATCCACTTTTGGTAGACCTTGTCATAGAAACCGTCGCCTCTGGACTGTCTCAAGAAGTTATTGAGGAAATTCAGAAAATCCGGATCCCCCGGGTTAATGGCCCAGGCAAGGGGTTCGTAGGTGAAGGGTTTGTCTAAAAAGACCGTCTTGCCTTTGCCCTGGCTCCCGTACAGAAACCCGCAAAATGGCAAATCATATACAAGGGCATCCGCTTTCCCATTGATCACCTCAAGGCCGGCCTCTGCTTCTGTTTCAAAGGATTTGTACGTGGCTTTGGGTATGTACTTCTTTATGGCCTGCTCGCCCGTGGTACCCAACCTGGAGGTTAATATATACTTGGGATCGTTCAGGTCTTTGTAGGATTTGACCGTTCCTGCATGTTTTTTGTTCAGCAGGATAGACTGTCCCACCACGATATAAGGATTGGCAAAGTTAACTTTGAGGTTTCTTTCCTGGGTAATGGTCATCCCACCCATGATGATGTCAAATTTGCCGGTGTTGAGAGAAGGAATGATGCCTGCCCAATCCGTATTGACCGGTACGAACTTAACGCCCATGGCCTTGGCCAGCCGTCTTCCGAAATCCATATCAAATCCGATGAATTTGCCCTTCTTGTTCGTCATTTCAAAGGGCACATAACCGGATTCGAAACCGACACGCAGCTGTCCGCTTTTCAAAATCGTCTGAATCGTCGATTTCTTTGCGAGTTCAATGTCCGCTGCGAAAGCTGATACGGAAAATACAAACATCAAAACAGAAAACAGGGCTAAAACTTTGACTAATCGATTCATATCCTACCTCCTTTAGATTTGTGGTTTTGCTTTTTTAAGCACTTTTGTCCTAGCCTTTATGGGCCTGACTCCAGATACCAACCTACATTCCTTTTCAAGCGATATGGCTCCGAACGGCGAACCTTGTCCTTCTCTCTACATGCCATGATCTTTTCCGAACCGGCTTTAGATATGCCAATAGAGCGAAGGATGTTTGAGTGGGTTAATGGTGTAAGAGGCTATGTTCTCCAATCCGATGGGCGAACAGGGAGCACCTGCAATTTGGTTGAAAGTGATATGAGAGCTAAGGGGTCTAAATGGCTGCAAATTATAAGATAACCGGGTTTGTGTCAAGTTATAAAATCGCTGCGCGATTTTATGTAACGCGGCTTCGCCGCTCTAAGTCAATTAAAAAAGAAATAGTTCACCGGGGCAGAATATTTGACAGGATAACCTACCTGCGCCAACCCGCCTCCGCTGAAAGCTATGGCGCGGCAAACGGCTTCGGCAGGTAAACAGGATTAACAAATCATGCTATGGACGGATCCGGGAATCGTCAAAAAAAGCCGCATAAAGCGGCGTTCCGATATATCAATATCGGAACCACTGTGGAGAGCTTGAATGACAATAATAAGTCAAATTATTAATGTCATTCAGGTGCTCCACATAACGCTTTTTGACGATCTAATCAAATAACCGGCAAACCATGATTGTGCTTTGAGTTCTCTGTAAAAATATTATCCTGACAATCATGTTTATCCTGTCTGATAACTGAACTGTTACAACGGACCAATTATTAAGTAATCAAGCCTAGAGGCTTTACTCCATACCCTGACAGAGCATTTTCCCGGCGATTTCTTTGAGCAATTTGGCCGCAGCCATGGCCGTGATGCCTACCGGATCCCTGCTTGGATTGAACTCCACGATGTCACCTCCTATAATCGGCACATTTAGGCCTTGAATGAGCGAAATAACCTCACGTGTGGACAACCCACCCGGTTCATGGTGGGAAACCCCTGGAGCAAAGGCCGGATCGAGCACATCCATATCAAGGGAAAGGTAAACCGGCCCAGAAAATTCCATGGCCAACCCTTTGTGCCACATTTTCATTTCAACCACCTCAACGCCAAATCTCTCGGCCTGGGCTCGTTGATGCGGATTCATTGTCCTGATCCCTATCTGGACAAGACGAGTCGAAAGTTTTTCTTCCATAATTCTCGCAAAGGGGCAGGCGTTTGAATGCCTATTACCTTCGTATTCATCGTAAAGATCCGGGTGTGCATCAAGGTGAAGAATGGTTAGATTATCAAACCGCTTTCCGTATGCCCTCAATATGGGATAGGTGATCGAGTGGTCGCCTCCCAAGCAAAGAACCGAGGCTTTTCGCTCAATCAAAGCTTTTACTGTGTCCGCTATGTCGTCGAATACACTGTCTTTATCCACAAATACCATATCCCCGAGATCTTGAAAACGTGATTCCTCAGCAAGATCAAAAACATTTTCAGTGCACATATTGGCCGAACCCGCATTTAACACCTCACGAATCCGGGCAGGCGCCTTGGCCGGCCCTCTCATAAACGAAGAATTTTCGTCAAAGGGCACACCAAGGACCGCCACGGTTCCTGGAACCAGATTTTTCATGGATTTCGGGCTATTGCCCATTTTATACCTCAAATCCGAATGATGAAGGCGATTAAAAGATACTTGAGCTGATGACCATCTGACAACCTTTCAGTATCTCTTCTGTGGTGCTCTTATCCAGGGTGCCTATCTTTTCAAGGAGCCTCGTTTTATCAACCGTTGCCATTTGGGTAACTACGACTACGCTTGTTTTGGGAATATTTCCCATGCCTTTTCTTAATCCGACATTTCCCGGCACTGCCGCCAGTTTTTTATTCGAGGTTACCAGGACAATCACCGTGGTTTGGATATTGCTCCTATTTAAAGGATCATTCTGAATGACCACGGCCGGCCTTTTTCCAGCCGGTCCGGAGTCAGAGGCTCGCCCAAATCTCACCCAGCAAATATCTCCTTGACTCGGCTTTACCATGGCAGCTCCTTAACATCTGTGTTATTCGCGATGTCCTCAGCCATTCTTCGCTGCTCCGTGGCGATCTCAGGATCCTCGAAGACTTTATTGAGTTGAGAGACGAACGCTTCTTCTTTGATTTTTTTGATCTTCTCCGCAATGGCTTCAGTGACGAGGTGGCTCAGTTTCGTCTTTCTGTTGGCTGCTTCTTTCTTTATTTCGTCAAGCATCTCTTTTGGAACGGTAACACTCATTCTAGCTTGAGGCATAATTTATCCTCCAATAATACCGTAATTGTAATACAATTTATCATATATAATATCCCATAGTCAATAAACTTTTGGGAGGGAAAAGACAACAGGTGAGGGGGAAAGAGAACGTTTTTGTGCAGCATAGGCTTTAATCAAACGTCTCGGAATTTCTACAACTTGCTGAAATTAAGAGATTTTCTAGGCTCGATGCTTTTGCCTCTTCCCTAAGGTTCCCCGTTCAGAGGTTGACTTTTTTCTTAAACCGTAACTGCTCACGTTCAAGTTTGATTTCCGAACCTCTGAACCTACCAGCCTTTTTGATGGTTGATCTCCTTGAAAACGGTCGTCGCGCTAGGGCGGGCCTGACCTCTGAACCTAGCAACCTGAGTAGTTACCTTAAACCTTTTAACCCTGAACCTTTCTTCATGAACCCATCTCCCCATTTCTGTCTTGAATAAAAGGTATTTTTATCCTAGTATGGCTTTTGTCTATTTCCTTCTTGGCCTTGTCATGCCGCTGCGATAAAGAAACTCAGATGGTACGATCAGACAGCCAGCATCCATAACGGTTTCAGACAATAAACACAACTCTAATTTTCACGATAAACCTAACCTTTTTTAGTAGGGTCCTTTCATGCCGTGTCCTTTTCCTTTTGAAATGAAGGGAATTGCCAAACAATGTTGAGAATGAATGACATTCATAGTAAATATGAAACCTGGTATGTTTTCAGAAAGGAGGTGAAGGTTTTTTCTGAGGTATCCGGCGGGTGTTAGAGGACGTCTCAAACCCCGGCCTGTGCTTATTAACAACCCACTTTGGGATTAAAGGAGGTAATTGATATGAAAGTACTAAAACTACTGATGGTGTTTGCGGTTGCGGCTATGCTGGCCTTCTTTCCGGCACAGAGTTTTGCTAAAGAGACCCTGGTATATGCGACAACGGAGAAGGTCATTGACCTTGACCCTGCCAACGCTTACGATTTCCATACCTGGGAGATCTTTTATAACATCTATCAGGGACTTTTGAGGTATCCCCCGGGAGAGACCAATCTGGTGCCTGGATTGGCCGAATCCTACGACATCAGTGCAGATGGCAAGGAATACACCTTCAAACTGAGAAAGGGGCTAAAATTTACCGATGGCTCCGCGTGTGACGCCAATGCCGTGAAATGGTCCATTGACCGCGTCATTGCCCTGAAGGGAGACCCCTCATGGCTAGTCACGGATTTTGTGGATCATGTGGATGTGGTGAATAATCTCAGTGTCAAATTCGTGCTAAAAAATCCCGTCGCCTATTTCCCATCACTCGTTGCTTCGGTTCCCTACTATCCAGTGAATCCGAACATATACCCAAAAGACAAGATCGTTCGCGATCCATCTGAAATGAAAGGCGGAAAATTGGTTGGGTTAGGCCCCTATCAGGTGGTTTCCTTCAAGCGGGACCAGGAAATCGTGATGGATGCCAATCCAAATTATTACGGCCCAAAACCGAAAAATGATCGTGTTGTCATCCGTTACTTTGCAGATGCCACCACCATGCGTCTTGCCTTGGAAAAAGGAGAGGTTGACTTCGCCTTTAAGTCTCTAAATCCATCCGACATCGTTGATTTGGAGAAATCCAACAAGATTCAGACCATAAAGGCACAAGGTCCTTACATTCGGTATATCTGCTTCCTTACCGACACCAAGCCCTTTAGTGACAAAAACCTGAGGCAGGCTGTGGCCGCAGCTATCAACAGGAAGCCGCTGCTTCAGAAAGTCTTCCTCGGACAAAATGCGCCCCTCTATTCCATGGTTCCCATGGGCATGTGGTCACATACCGATGATTTCAAAACCGTACACGGCGATGGGAATATTGCCAAGGCTCAAAAATTGCTGAAGGCAGCCGGGTATAGCGAAAGCAACAAGCTGACCTTTGATTTCTGGTATACCCCAAGTCACTATGGCGACACCGAAGTGGATATGGCTGCGGTCATTAAAGACCAGTTGGAGGCCACAGGCATGATGAAGGTGAATGTTAAATCAGCCGAATGGGCCGCTTACAGGGATAACTGGGCCAACAAGGTCATGCCAATTTGGCTTTTGGGCTGGTACCCTGACTATATTGACCCCGACAACTATACAAGCGCCTTTGCAGGCACTGCCGGTTCCAAAGGACTGGGTATCCACTTCTCCAGCGCCGTTTGGGATAAGAAGTTTGTGGAAGGTCAGACTATAACGGATATGGGGAAAAGAGCAGCCGTCTACAAAGACCTTCAGAAGATGTGGACTGTGGAAGTGCCCACGATGCCTATATTCCAGGGGACGCTTTATCTCTTTACTCAAAATAATGTCCGCGGCATCATGCTGTCACCCACGCTTCAATTCAACTACGGTCCAATCCATCGTAAATAGCCCGTCTTTGGGTGAGAGCCGCGCCCCGCGTCGGCTCTCACCCCATTCTTTCGAATGCAGACCACCCCAGAGAGGGGTCAGCCCTTGACATTTGACACAATGCTCCATCTAAACCGAAGGGGCAAGAAAAGCTCGCTCTGTGGAAGGTCTTGGCAGTGAGACCTCTAGGTATTGTGTCAAATGTCAAGGGCTGACCCCTTTATTATCTTATGAGAAACCTTCTTAGATACATCATCACCCGATTGTTCTTGACCATCCCTATGGTCTTTATTCTTCTGAGCATTGTCTTTGTGGTGCTTAGGGTCATGCCCGGGGATCCGGTGTCTTCCCTTCTGGGCGGCCACGCCCCGGAGAAGGTTATTGAGGAAAAAAAAGAGGCACTCGGCCTCAATAAACCCATATACGTTCAATACTTCGATTACCTCTGGCAGATTTGTCGTCTCGACTTGGGAGACTCCATGGTGTTCAAACAAAGGGTGACGAAAGCCATTGGTGAAAAATTGCCTGCGACCATCGAACTAACCTTTTTTGGAATTCTCATCACACTTTTTCTCGGCGTCTTCTTAGGCGCCTATGCAGCAGACAAAAGACGCACAATCCGTGACAGTGTTATTCGACTGTACGGCATTGTAGTCTATTGTATTCCCTTATACTGGATGGGCCTTATGCTGCAGCTTGTTTTTGGTATCTGGCTGGATATTTTGCCTATCGCCGGCAGAACAGGCCCAAGAGTTTTTGCCTCAACTTTTGAAAAAACCGGGCTCTACATCATAGACACTATTCTTGTTAATGATTTCTCGGCACTGGGCGATGTCCTGGTCCATTTGATTCTTCCTGCCTTTACCCTCGGGCTGGTTCTCTCAGGCATCTTTGTACGTCTCACTCGGGCCAATATGTTGGACGTCCTTCGGGCTGATTACATCGTCGCGGCTGAGGCCAGGGGCATTGCCCATCGCAAAATCGTCTATAGGCATGCGCTAAAGAACGCGTTCATCCCGATTTTGACGATGATGGGACTTCAAGTTGCCCTTCTTATGGCCGGGGCGGTGCTCACGGAGACCACCTTCTCCTGGCCCGGCATGGGAAGGCTCCTGTTGGAAAGGATATATCTGAGAGATTATCCAACGATTCAGGGGATTATCGTCGTTATTGCCCTTGTTGTAGCAACAGCCTCGCTTATTGTGGATATTATCTATGCCATTGTGGATCCGAGAGTGAGGTATTGAGGATTGAATATTTAATATTGAAGATTGAATATTGATTAAAAGAATAATTTTACAATCCAGAACGACGCTAATGAGAACAATTTTCAATCTTCATTAGTCAATATTCAATTTCTCGCATTTATCATTTGTGCGATTTAAGGAGATTCATGCGTTACTCCCCGGCAAATGGAATAGGAAGACTGATCTCGGGTTTTATGGGGCTCGGGAAGAAATACGGCCTCGAGTGGTGGATTCTCGTATTCGGCGCGCTAATTATATTTGCAATTGTTATGATGGCCATATTCGCAAATGCCTTCGCCCCCTTTGATCCGCACTATCAGAATGCAGGTCCTCAGCTTGTCCCGCCAAGTGAAAACCACCCCATGGGGACGGACAATCTCCAACGGGATGTCTGGTCCCGTATTATACATGGCTCCAGAACGATCCTCCGGGTCGCCGTTCTCGCGGCCGTAATCTCTTCCGTCACAGGCATTTTCCTGGGTCTGATATCCGGGTTCTCCGGCGGCATTTTTGACAGGATTATTTCACTGATCATGGATTCCGTGTATTCATTTCCGGGACTTATACTGGCCATCGCCTTTGCGGCTATGCTCGGGCCTGGCGTTATCAATATTACATTGTCCGTGGCCGTGATCTATATTCCAACCTATTTTCGACTCGTCAGGGGTCAAACCCTCTCCATAAAAGAGGAGCTCTATGTGGAAGCCGCCCGCGCCATCGGAGCATCCGGCACAACCATATTGTGGAAATACATCTTCCCCAATGTCATTGCCACGACGGCCGTCGTTTTTACATTAAACGTGGCCGATGCCATTATGATTGAGGCTGCATTGACCTACCTGGGACTCGGTCTGCCTCCTACAATCATTGACTGGGGTATGGATCTTTCAATGGGGAAAAAATTTCTACCCTCAGGGCAGTGGTGGCTTGTGACCTTCCCTGGGATCATGATTTCCCTTCTTGCCCTGGGCTTCACCATGTTGGGGGAAGGTCTTGCGGAAATCCTCAACCCCAGGCTGCTGGAGAGGTAAAGAATTGGCAACGATCCTCGATATCAGAGATCTAAATGTCCACTTCCCAATAAACATCGGAACGGTCCAAGCCGTCAACGGGGTCAATCTGAAACTCGAACAGGGAGAAGTCATGGGCCTTGTTGGAGAGTCCGGCTGTGGTAAATCGACCCTTGGCTTTTCTATCCTCAGGCTCTTGAGACCCCCTGGGCGAATCGTCGGCGGAGAGATCCTCTACCATGGTGAAGACATTGTACAGATGAGCGAGAAGGAAATCCTTGACCTTCGAGGGTCCAGGATCGCCATGATTTTTCAGGATCCTTTGACGTCCCTGAATCCGCTCTATCGCATTGATCATCATTATCTTGAGACCCTCTTCACCCATGAAAAAGGCATTTCTAAAAGTGAAGCACTGGAGAAGGCCGAGAATATGCTTGAAGCCCTGGGCATAGCCCGGGACAGGCTTGCCGAGTATCCCCATCAAATGTCGGGGGGCATGCGCCAGCGAATCATGATCGGGCTGGGACTCGTTTTAAACCCAGACTTGATTATCGCCGATGAACCCACAACCGCCCTTGACGTGATTGTGGAGGCCCAATTCCTCGACCTTATGGACGATTTGCGCAAGGAATTCAATCTGACCATCATATTGATTACCCATAACTTGGGAAATGTTGCACAACTGGCGGACCGGATCACGGTCATGTATGGAGGCAACATTATGGAGGTCGGGCAGGCCCAAGCCATCTTTGACGATCCCTTTCATCCCTACACGCAAGGCTTGCTGGCATCCATACCAAATATCAAGTTGGATCAACCAAAACTAGAGACCATGCCCGGGAGTCCCCCGGACCTGGTCAAACCACCGGCTGGATGCGTCTTTCATCCGCGGTGTCCTAAAGTCATGAATAGATGTCGGCAGAAGAAGCCCGCGGCCTTTGAAAAGGATAGCCGACTTGTGAGCTGCTGGCTGCATTGGTGAAGATTGGAGTGATGGAGTGCTGGAGCGATGGAGTGATGGTGAATGAAGAAGAATAAGAATAGAGGGTATCAAAAACTGAGAGTCTGGAATGACGCAATTGAGTATTATGTCCAGACTTGCAAGGTCTTCAGCCTATTCCCTTATGAACTAAAACGTGTGGCAAGCCAAGCAATTGCTTCAAGTGATTCTGTCCATCGAAACATCGCTGAAGGTTATTGTCGAAGGTCAATACATGAGTACATAAAATTTTTGTATATCGCATTGAGTTCATTAGGTGAATCGGTTTCAGGACTTCATGCTTGCCGAAATTCTGAACAGATCACTGAAGATGATTATCAAAAGCTTGATGCTCTCGCATTCAAATTGGAGAATGGATTATTGAGGCTCCTAGAAAGCTTGGAAGAAAAGAGAGAACGAGGAGAATGGACTGACCATCTCGTGGTTAAAGAAACCAATGCGGCCTATTCCATCGAGTAACGCAATACTCCAGGTCTTATGATATGGAAGAACTCATCAACATCGCCAAACTAAAGAAATATTTTCCTCTTCAAAAAGGCTTTATCGACAATCTGTTGGCCAAGGAAAAGGGGTTTGTCCGGGCGGTAGATGAGGTTACCTTCTCCATCAACAAGGGAGAGGTCCTTGGCCTGGTGGGTGAAAGCGGAAGCGGTAAAACGACAACCGGGAGGCTGATACTACGGTTATTGGAACCTACCTCCGGTGAGGTTCTTTATAATGGCCGTTCCGTCTTTTCCTATTCTAAAAAAGAAATGGAAAAGATGAGAGAGAAGATGCAGATCGTTTTCCAGGATCCCTATGCCTCCTTGAGCCCTCGAATGGCCATTGGAACGGCCATCGAGCACCCGCTTCTTATTCACAGCGATTACGGCAAGGAAAAACGCAGAGAACTCTGCCTGAGAATCATGGAAAAGGTAGGGTTGTTTCCCGCAGACTTTTTGTATAAGAAGTACCCCCATCAACTCTCAGGAGGTCAGCGACAAAGGGTCGTCATCGCGAGGGCTTTGGTGACCAACCCTGAATTCGTGGTTGCAGATGAACCCATTGCCATGGCCGATGTCTCAGTCAGGGCCATGATACTCGAATTGATGGCCCAGCTGCAGAAAGAATTCGACCTCACCTATCTCTATATCACCCACGACCTAGCCACCTGCAAGTATATCTGCGATCGCGTGGCTATCATGTATTTGGGGCAGATCGTTGAAATCGGCCCCTTGGAAGAGGTCTTCAAAAACCCGGTCCATCCCTACACGGCGACGCTTCTGGAGGCGGTCCCTGTTCCTGACCCTAGATACAGGAGAACCCAACCCATTCCCAAAGGGGAAATCCCAAGCGCAATCAATCCCCCGCCCGGATGCCGTTTCCATCCCCGGTGCCACGCTGCGAAGTCATCGTGCAGCCTGCAAGAACCCACCTTGGCCGATGTGAGCCAAGGCCACCAGGTCGCCTGTTTCGAATAACAGCCCCTCCGATTTGAAACGGTTCACCTCTTCATTCTTTCAAAGTAGGTTTGGATGATAACTTGCCCGCTAATGCCATCTTTTACCATGGGACTGAAGTGACAACATGCTATGTATTTCGTAGTCCGTGAGAAATCCTTCCATTCGCAGGATCTCTCCCAGCTTCAGGTTCATCCTCTTTATGGCCCACTGGAGCTGTTCCTCAGTCGCATGTCCAAGGTCAACCAGGATCTCGCCCAGCCTTCTTTTCATCCGCTGAAGCGCCCAATCAATATCTTCTTTTTTTGCATAACCGAGTCCCCTGAGGACGACGCCCAGTTTCTTAGAGACCTTCTTTTGAACTTCCAGTGCCTGAAGCAGTTGTTCAGAAGAAATTTTTTGTGCCAGGAGAAGGATTTCACCGATTCTCAGCTTTTGTTCCGTCAATGCCTGTTTGACTTTGCTTTCGCCAACATAACCTTCGTTGACCAAGGTTTCCCCGAGTTTGTGATTTTGAAACGATAGCACATGTTGCAATTGGTTTTTGTTAAGATATCCCTCATAAACAAGTAGCCGACCCAGCTTTGGTCTGTATAATCCTGTTGCATACAGTATCCTCAGTAACAAATCAAAGCAGTAATATAAAACCGTAGAGGCGGCAAATAGGAAGAACGCCAATAGAAAAAAATCTAGAAATGGATTTCCCCAAAAAGTTGAAATCCTGACGATCCGACTGGTCGGAAAAAGGGTTTCAACAACGAGATAGGATAGGAGAACTACATAGAAAAGGGCAATACATACGTTGATCTTTTGCCTTGAGGCAAAGAAACCTTTCTTTCGGCGAGGTTCGGCCTTGGAGGGATAGGGCGTTGGGTACTTGGGAGACGGGAACGGATGTTCCCTTAAAGGAATACCGGTATTGGAGCCTAAAACGTGGCCGCAATGGGAGCACAGCGATGTTTCACTTGATATGACTTCATGACATCTAGGGCAGTTCAAGCTGAATGACCTCCCAATAGTCTATTGGAAATCTTTCCCTATCTGGCTTTTAGTTGTAATACGTTTTTTTTAGTAGAATATATCAAAACATAGATTGAATGTCGACCAATTTATTCAAAATTCATGAATAATCTACTCTGGTAATAAAGCACTTAGCCATGTTTGGGATATTGTCTACTTGATTATCATTTTTGAATAAAAAGCTCATGGTTACGGTAGCATTGTACTCTTCCCTTAGAATGTACTTGACCTCAACATTGATTGAGTGCAGGTTGATAGCAAGATCTACCCAACGCTAATCCATATCATGTGTGTTAATCAATTAAGGAGAATAATCTATGGACGTTATGAACTACAAGGATTGTGAAGACGTCAAGATCGAGAAGTTCCCATTTAAGGGGGCGATGCGGGATGTCATCGGCACGAGTATTCGATGGCTTTCAAAGTACGGGAATGATGGAACCGGTTATCCTGAATATGGTCTTCGGTTCTTCACAATCCAGCCGGGTGGTCAAATTCCCATCCACAATCATTTTTACCATCAGACCATGTATATCATGAGCGGCCGGTTCGAGTGCTGGCAGTTTGATTTTGAAAGCGAAGATGTCGCGAAGAAGGCGGTTGTGGAATCGGGTGACTTTGTTTTTGTCCCCTCTATGGAACCCCATGGTATGAAGAACTTGGGTGATACCGAAGCCACCTTCCTTTGCTGCATCTGTAATGTCTATGAGGAGGAAGCCGAATAAAAGGGTCTCTCACAGAGTACACGGAGGCACTGAGCTATTGGTCTGAATCGCTGAGAGGGCGATTCAGTCCAACCTCGCCTCTCAAGGATGATCACGGGATTTTGGATCTACAATAGGCGCATCATCCTATCTAAGATTTTCCATCTGGAGGCATAGATGTTTGTTTTCCATCAGCCTGAAGTAGGCTGATATAAAATGCTCAGATGCAAGGCTTCTGAAATCCCGAGGAATGAGTCGTACATATTAGTACGTCGCAGTGACGAGGGATGAGGGTAACGCAGCAGATGAGTTTTCTCCATCAGCCTACCAGGTTCATCTTGCCTGGATTAAGTATATCCTTTGGGTCAAACAGTTTCTTCATGGATCGCATGATATCAATGGCAACGGAGTCATGCTCCAGAGACAGATAGGGCGCCTTTGAAAGGCCGATCCCATGCTCACCCGTCAGGGTCCCGCCCATCTCACATGCCAGCTTGAAGATTTCATCCACTGCTCTTTCCATCCTTTCAACCTGATCCGGGTCTGTGCGGTCGAACATGATTCTTGGATGGATATTTCCATCTCCCGCATGACCAAAGGAAGCAAAGGGTAGATCATATTTTTGAATAATTCTGGAAATACCCGTCAGGAGTTCCGGCAATTTTGAAACTGGAACAGCCACGTCCTCTGAAACATTGTTGGGTCTCAAACTACTGGCAACACTGCCGGCCGACCTACGAGCCCGCCACAGCTCATCTACCTCTTCCTTTGACGATGCCTCCTTAATCTCCGCAGCCCCATTCTCCCTGAAGACCCTGACGATCTTTCCCATTTGATGGGCTGCCTCTACCTCGGTATAACCGTCGGTCTCGGTGAGTATCATCACCTTGGCATCTGGTATGGCCATCCCGCCATGCTCGCGTAAAACACGGATGGTGTTTTCATCAAGCAGTTCAAGGACGCTCGGTACAACCCCTGCTCGAATGATATGGGATATGGCCCTGCCCCCCTTTTCCAGATCATGGAATAGGGCCAAAGCAGTCTTTGTGGAGGGGGGGTTGGGCTGAATCTTAAGAGTGATCTCCGTCACAATACCCAGTGTTCCCTCGGAACCCACGAAAAGCCTTGTGAGATCGTAGCCGGAGACCGATTTCATGCAGGAAGAACCGGTCTTCATGATTCGTCCATCCGGGAGGACGACGTCCAGGCCCAGGACATAGTCTCTTGTTACGCCGTACTTAGCAGCTCTCATGCCCCCTGCATTTGTGGCCACATTGCCGCCAATGGTGCAGACCTTTCCGCTGGCCGGATCGGGCGGGAAAAAAAATCCGTAGGGCGCCAAAGCCTTCTGCAAATGATCATACACTACCCCGGGCTGCACCAATGCTAGACGGTCCTCTATCCTGATATCCAGGATTTGATTCATTCTGCACATATCAATGACCAGACCGCCTTTGATCGGGACAGCGGAGCCACTCAACCCCGTTCCCGCACCACGCGGAATGACCGGGAATCCTCTTTCATTTGCGAGTTTGAGTATCTTGGAGATCTGTTCTGCGTGATTGGGCCACACCGCCGCATCCGGGCGGTGATCGTTATCAGAAGCGTCATAGGAATAAGACACGAGATCGATCAGGAGATCTGTAAAATTCTCCTGCCCCACAATTTCTTTAATTTTATCTCTGGTATCTTGATCCATGGTGGTTAAGGGTTCAAATTGACTAACATACGATAACATGTTACCTCAAGCCGGAAAGCCTTGGCAATAGTTGCATGCAAAGGAATTAAAAAAAGTGAAGGTAAAACGCAATGAAAACAAAGACCCTGCTTCAAGGGGCATATGATATCCATGTTCATTGTACCCCTGATGTGGGGCCACGCTCCCAGGATCTTTTGGAATTGGCCCACTCGGCTCAAGGGGCCGGAATGGCGGGCATGGTGATCAAGGATCATACGACATCCACCGTCGGTCGAGTTTATGCTCTCAATCGTTTGAATCCTGAAAGACCCCGTTTCTTTAGCACTCTTGCGTTAAATCCTCCTGTGGGTGGCATTAATCCAAGCGCAGCGGAGTCGGCCCTTCGAGAAGGCGTCGATATCATCTATTTTCCAACCTATGGTGCAAAAAACCATATAGCCATTTGGGGAGCCGGAAAACCGCCAACGGCTTTTCCGCTTCCAACCAACTTTAAAGGATTGTCGATCTTCGATGAAGATGGCGAAATAAAACAAGAATGCAAAACGATTGTAGAGATGATCGCACAGTACGACGCCGTCCTGGCCACAGGCCATATTTCACCGGAGGAATCCTTGAGCGTATTGAAATTAGGAAGAGACTGCGGAGTGAAAAAAATGGCGGTCACTCATGCCTCTGAGGCCGTCACGCCTATGAGGGTGGATAAACAAAAAAAGGCGGTTTCTCTTGGCGCTTTGATTGAACACTGTTTTTTCGCGGTGACGGAAAGTTGTCCAGGCGCCATTGCATTAGAAAACATTGCATCGCAGATCCGCGAAGTTGGTGTTGAAAATGTGATACTATCCTCCGATTTCGGCCAGCCAGCCAACCCAAAACCTGTCGAAGGATTCGCCTTTTATGTTGATAAGATGCGTGGACTCGGGTTCAAAGACGAAGAATTGAGCGTCATGATTTCTGAAAATCCGAAACGACTTCTCTCAAATCGCCCCTAGCCCCGCAGAAGTTAATCACTTTTCGATTCCGGCATGGACATCGCCCGTCCCTCGGAGAAAGAACTGTGTCGCACTTTCGGTGTGGTGAGACCCACCATCCGCGAGACCTTGAGAATCATTGCGTAATGGGTTTAGTGGACATCAATTGGGACTCAAATGGGGCCGTGATCCAGGAAGCCGTTATTGCGCAGTAAACGGAATCGGAGCGTGAGCAACTCTCTTGGCTAATAAATGGGAAAGAGAAAATAATCGAGGATCTGTGGGCTGCATGGAAATACATAGTGCTCGGCATCGCCCATTATGCGGCTACCAGCACCACAAAAGTCGACCTCAAAAAGCTGAATGGTCTTAAAAAAAATGTTCATCACTGAGCCCATATATTCCAGGGGTTCAATGTGTAAGAAAACGATATGAGGCAATAAAATGGACAAAGAAAAAATCCTCGCAGACCTTGTGGAGAAATACAGAGAAAAACACAAAGAATCCGAGGCCTTTTTTGAAAAAGCATCGGGATTCCAGATTAGAGGCGGGAGCCATAATCTAAGACTAATGGCACCCTTCCCCTTTTATGACGCCAGAGCCAGCGGATCCCGGATTACGGACATTGACGGCAATACCTATATCGATTTCTGGCAGGGCCACTTCACAAATGTGCTTGGGCATAATCCCGAGATCGTCACGGATGCCCTTATGCTTTCCTTTAAGGAGGGACAGGGCCTCATCACCGGCTTTCCCGGGGTCTATCAGAGCGAACTTGCAGAGCTCATCCTGAGTCGCATTAATGCCGAGAAAATCCGCTTCACCACAAGCGGTGCTCTTGCCACGATGTATGCCTTGATGTTGGCCAAATCCTTCACCAATAGGGATTGCGTCATGAAGGCGGGAGGTGGGTGGCACGGATCTCAACCCTATCTGTTGAAGGGTATCAAAACCTATGATCAGGGCCTTGAACAACTGGAATCTGCGGGACTGCCAAAGGGAATCGATCCCTTCATCCTGATGACCAAGTTCAACGACATAGGGGACCTCAAAGACAAGTTCAAGGACCACGGTGAGCGCATTGCCTGTTTGATCTTGGAACCCATGATCGGTGCCGGTGGACTCATTTTTGGGGAACAAGAATACATTCAAACCGCCAGAGAACTGACCGAAAAATACGGGGCATTGCTCATTATGGATGAGGTGGTTACCGGGTTCCGCTTCCATGCCGGAGCGCTCCATACCCTCTACGACATCACACCGGACCTTTCCGTTTACGGAAAAACCATTGGCGGCGGGATGCCCATAAGTGCCGTTGCCGGTAGGGATGATGTGATGTCGCTGGCCGGGCCGGAAGCAGCGCCTGAAAAAGCCGTCAAGTTCGACGGCGGCACTTTCTGCGCCCATCCTGCCTCCATGCTGGCAGGGATCACCCTTATCAGACATGTCATCGAGAACGAGTCAGAGATCTACCCAAGATTGGGCCGACTTGGCAACCTGGCCAGAAAAGGGATCGAGGAGATCTTTTCCAGATATGGATTCCGTGTGAAATGCTCTGGAGACGGCGCCCCTGTTACGGAAAACAGTTCCATGGTCGGTGTCCATTTTTTGAACCAGGACGTGGACAGGATCACGTCCCCGGAACAGGCCTGGAATCCTGCGATCGTCGATTTTGAACTCAGGGAAGAAATCTTCAAACTGGCCATGCTTGAAGAAGGTTTTAACATCTTCCACGGTTACGGCGGCATCTCTGCGGCTCACACTGAAGATGAGATTCAAGCCTCTTTGAATGCCGTGGAAAAGGTCGCGAAAAAGTGGAGCAAATAGAGATAGGGAATATTGCAGCCACAACACGCGACGCAAGCGCCTGCGCTGCGCGAGTCACCAAGACACTAAGATTATGTCTAAAGTGATCGGTTCTGGGTTCAGGTCAGAGGTTAGGGACTCTTTAACAATCAACCCTTGAACCTTGAACCGGAAACCTTTGAACCTGTTTTAAGATTCAAATCTCTTCTTTGTGCCTTTGTGTAACTTGGTGGCTTAATTGTTACAAGAAAGGAATGAATATGGAAAAAATCAGGGTTGTTTTATACGGATGCGGCGTAATGGGTCGAAAAACCGCAGAAGCTATTCTCGATAAGGAAAGCATAGAGATTGTCGGCGCACTCGATATTGTCGAAGATATTATTGGAAAAGATCTGGGGGATCTCCTTGAGACACCGAAAAAAACAGGCGTCATGATTGATAAGGACGGTGACGCCCTTTTTTCGAAGGTCGGCGCGGATGCGGTGATACTTACCACAACCTCTCACCTCGAAAGTGTCCTTCCTCAAATCGAGCAATGCGTCAAGGCAGGTCTGAATGTCATTTCAACCTGTGAAGAGCTCTCCTTCCCATGGAAGCGCAGCCCTGAACTCGCGCGTCAAATCGATGATTTGGCGAAACAGCAGGGTGTGACGGTGGTGGGCACCGGCATTAATCCGGGGTTTTTAATGGATACCCTCCCCATCTCCCTGACAGGGCCCTGTCTCAGCGTTGAAGAAATCAAGGTCACTCGAATGATGGATTCCTCCAAAAGGCGCATTCCCTTTCAAAAGAAAGTGGGAACCGGCCTGACACAGGAAGGGTTCAGAAAGCAAATCGCTAGCGGAACAATTACAGGACATGTGGGGCTCCTTGAATCCATCAATATGATCGCTTCAGGCCTTAACTGGGAGCTGGAGGAATCCATTGAGCTCCCGCCTGAGCCTATCCTTGCTGAAAGAGAAATCAAAACTGCCCTGGGCACAGTTCGGCCTGGCGATGTCATCGGGCTTTTGAGCATCGCCTACGCCAAACGCAACGGCAAAAAGGTGATCACACTGGAATTCAATGCCAATGCGGGTGTTGAGGAAGAATATGATGAGATCGTAATTGAGGGCGTTCCCCCCATTCACCAAAAGATCATTGGAGGGGTGCACGGGGATGTCGGGACCGTGGCCGTAACAATTAATACCATACCCAAGGCCGTTAAAGCGCTTCCCGGACTTCTGGTTATGAAAGACCTGCCTCCGGTATCGGTAATACCGTAGAGAGGGGGCAAACGCCGACCTAAACAATTAACTTGGTTCAGCAGGACATGAATATCGAATATCGAACAAGAAATTTTGAATTATGAAGTTTTATGACTTCTTTTTCTCGTCGTTTTGATATTTGACGGCTGGGTTCGGGATTTTTACCCGCCAGAAGTAATGCGGGCAAGAGTTCAAAGAAAGAAGCTAGTTTCAAGGCCTCTGCTATTCGGACTATTTGAACGGTAGGATTTATCAATCTATCATCAAGGTTAAATACTTTCATTCCTTCGATATTCATTATTCCTTGTTTAATATTCAAAATTCTTATGGCTCAAAACAATCTCTTTAGTTAGAGCAGAAGGAAAAATTGGAGCAATCGATGAGTATGTCCTTCATTCGTGAAATTGATACCCCTGCCCTCCTGATCGACTTGGATGTGGCTAAAACCAATCTTAGAAGAATGCAGGAGAAGGCCGATCACTACGGCGTCGCTCTCCGGCCCCACATCAAAACCCACAAGATCCCTGAACTAGCCCTCATGCAGATCAAAACCGGAGCCTGTGGGATCACGGCCTCCAAAGTTTCCGAGGCTGAAGTCATGGCGGACGCAGGGATAGGGGATATTCTTATCGCCAATCAGATAGTAACGGAAACAAAGCTTCAACGCCTGACAGCCCTTGCAAGGAACGCCAAGATCTCTATAGGCATTGACAGCGCAGGGGGCGCGGAGCTTCTTTCCCGGGTGTTCGCCGAATCAGGAATGACTTTAGATTATCTGATCGAGATCGACTCCGGACTTCATCGGTGTGGCGTCCCGCCCGGAAAACCCGCCCGAGAACTTTATGATAGCATCCGTCATCTTCCTTCAATTCGATTCAAAGGTCTCTTTACCCATGCCGGACAGGTATACGGCAAAGGCAGTTTGGATCAAGTCAAAGAGGTTAGCCTTTCCGAAAGCGCGCAATTGTCGGAGACGGGCAAACTATTTAGGGATGGTGGTATCAAAACGGAAGTCGTGTCTGTTGGGTCCACACCCACTATGAAGGTTTGGCAGGGTCATGAGGACATCACCGAAATAAGGCCGGGAAACTATATCTTCAATGATGCCATGCAGGTGGCTTTGGGTGTTGCCGGCTCTGAAGATTGCGCCCTCACCGTTCTGGCCACCGTTATCAGCCGACCGGAGACCAATAGGGTGATTCTTGACGCCGGCAGTAAGGTCTTCGCGCTGGACAAAGGCGGGCATGGTCACGAGACCGTTCAAGGATTCGGCGTTGTTATCGGCAGGGATGCCGTGATTGAGAGGCTTTCAGAAGAACACGGCATCATGAGGGTGAATCCCCAGGAGGATTTTCGGATAGGAGAACAACTTCGCATAATACCCAACCATGCCTGCGCGGTTGTTAACCTTTTCGAAAAGGCCTATGGCATCAGGGGAAATAGGATAGAAAAGGAGTTTGCTGTCTCAGCGCGCGGAAAAGTTCAATAGACAGGCCGTTCAGCCACAAAGGCCGGAAGGCACAAAGAAGGATCAA
>CAYWMP010000091.1:0-22899 GCA_964459445.1 uncultured Desulfobacteraceae bacterium | reverse complement strand
ATGACTGAAAACTCATGTGCCTGTGTCTAACTCGATTAGAACAAATTTACCGTGCCCGCTAGGGCGTGGAAGGCCAATTTCCAAATGGGCTTTGTTATCAACACGCCAAGGACGTTTAAAAATTATGTCCGAGCAGTGCGCTCCGGCGCCCATAGACGCCAAAATTCTAAATAACAATAGCCAAACTCCAGACGTAACTTTTCAGCTATTATCAGGCTGGATGGACATGATTAACGGGATGATTTGTCTATCACATACCACTCAAAGCATTATAATTAGGTGGCCGGTCGTTTGAATAGATCGTCAAAAAACATTATGTGGAGCATTTGATAACAATAATAAGTGGAACTTATTACTGTCATTCAAGATCTCCACATTGGTTCCGATATAGCCATATCGGACCCCCGCTTTAGGCGGTGTTTTTTGACGATTTTCGGGTTCGCAGCTAAAAAAACTTGTTGATCCTGTTATCCTGTCGAATATTTAGGATTTGGTATTTGGAATTTAGTGTGGCTGATCTATGCTTTCTTCCTCCCGTCTATAGGCCCTCTTTTTCAACAAGATCTTCACAAACCCGAATATCGTTACCAGCGCTCCCAGAAAAAAGAGTATCTCGTAAAGGTGAATACTCAGATAGGTAAACCATGTAATCTTTTTGTCGAGTTCTTTAAGCCAATCACGTCTCAGGTTTTCCATTGATATAGAGAATGCATGACCCAAAGCCCCTTCGATGTCCTCTCCTTGCTTCAAGTAATTGAGCAGAGACAGCAGGCCCTCATGTCCCCATTCTCTGACGATATGTTCTACCAGACTCTTGCTCACCTCATAGGCAAGGAACAGTTCTTCCTTACCGCTTGGGAAACCTTGTCTTAGCGGATCAATGTGTATTGCCCTGCCTCCCAAGATCGCCTTCTCCAGCCTGGACCGTTTTCTATCCATCATAATCTCGCTGATGCCGTCGCTGGTCCATTGGGCCACGCCTTCATCCACCCATCTGGGCATGACATCCTTCGGAATGTGCCAATGCAAAAGAAGATGGCACAATTCATGTTTCATGGTTGTCTCTAATGAGAAGGGATATATTGTCATTTTTGTCATGTCGATTACGATCAGGTTCTTATGGGGAACAGCAAAAGCGACGACGATATTGCTTCCGGAAACCCTCTGAAATTCTTTGTTGTCCATCATAAGGACTATCGTCGTCTCAAAAGAAACTTTCCAGAGGAATCTTTGTTCAAGTTCTTGCCTGATCACGGGATATAGCCCCAATACCTCCCTTGCCGCAGCATCAAGCGAATTCTCATACAATACCCTCACCCCGTCCCCTTTTATCCTGGCGACTTCACTTGCACAGGGGAGATTGGGCTTCGCAAACAAAGATAATGCCGCTACAAAGAGTTGAACGCAATACTTCGGTGTCCTCTTCAACATGAGCAATCGCCCAAAATAAAAGCCCTCATTAGGCTGCTAACCTGCCTAATGAGGGCTTTGATTATAGATATGTTATGGGGATTTATTTTACAGTGTCTTTCAATGCCTTGCCAGCTACGAATTTTGGAACCTTCTTCGCTTTAATCTTGATGGGTTCGCCGGTCTGAGGATTCCTCCCTTTCCTCGCCTTTCTCTTATCCACCTTGAACGTACCAAAACCTACGAGCGTAACTGTTTGCTTCTTTTTCAAAGCCTTGGTGATGCTTGCGAACACCGTATCCACAGCCGCTTGGGCTTCCTTTTTGGTGCTCACTACTTTGGCCACCTCATTGACCAAATCTCCTTTGTTCATACCTCCTCCTCCTTTCTCCTAAATATGTTCACGGACAAGTCTGGAAATTTACGGCACCATATTCGATTTCTTTTTAAATTGCAACCATAAAATAGAGTGGAATGCCTTTTTGGGCGCGTTTTTCAGCGTTTTGACTTGGGTACCACTCCTGCATATGGGTTGTCCATAAGATACCGAATTTTCTTGATCCATGATATTTAAGGTATCCCATTTTCCACATTTTCCATAATTTCGAGCCTCTTAGCTCTTGACAAAAGGTTTGGGAGATGCAGCATTGGATTTGAAATCTCAAATTCCAAGCATTAAATTCCAAATACGATTCTTCAATCGGCAAGATATCCCGTTTTGAATATGAACGTTGACCCTAAATCAAAATTCCTGGGAGGCATCTTAGGCAGTGCCCTTGGTGATGCTATTGGAGAGATGGCCTTTTCACATCCTCATGAAAAACAATTGTTTCTCAATGTAAATCGCGCCTCTCTACTTCGTTACACCGATGACACGGCCATGGCCATTGGTCTTGCAGAATCGATTATCGAGAAAGGGTTGATCAATAAACGCAACCTTGGTGATTCATTCAATCGCAATTTTCAGCGCGAACCCTGGCGCGGGTATGCGTCCGGACCACCGACCATTTTTTCACTGGTCCGGAAGCATGATATTAACTACCCGGACGCCGCTCGAATGCTATTCGGGGGTACCGGATCTCTTGGAAACGGCGCAGCGATGAGAATTGTTCCTGTTGGCCTCTTTTTCCATAATGCAGAAAACATTTATGGTACTGCGTCGGCCTCAGCTGAAGTAACACATGCCCATCCAATTGGAATGGATGGTGCTGCTGTGCAGGCCTTGGCAATAGCCCAAGCCGTTAAGCTTATGCCAGGGGAAGAGTTTCCATTGGACCCATTCATGAGGGCTCTCATTGACTTTGCACGCACGCCTGAGATTCGAATGAAAATGGGGATGGTCCGAGATTGCATCACGGAAGGCGTTTCTTCCCAGGTCGTTGCGGACAGAATCGGGAGGAGCGTTGCAGTCCATGAATCCATGCCCTTTGCCATTTATGCCTTTTTGAAAAATCCCAATTCTTTTGAGGCCTGTCTAACCTGCGCCATACTTAATGGTGGGGACCGGGATACGCTTGGCGCTATGGCCTGCGCCATCTCGGGCGCCTATTTGGGTATCGAGGCCATTCCCGATGAATGGACACGGAAACTTGAGAACAGGGATTACCTCGAAGAATTGGCAATAAAGCTTTTTAATATATTGCAGTGTTGAACGTGAGACTTTTGCAAAACGCTCCCTTTTGCCCAATCTCTGCTTCAGACCCCGATTCTAGTCCTCAAAATACTTCGAGTATTCCTGTGGCTAAAATCCTCGTCGACCTTGACCTTGACCAAAATTGAGCATTTTGCAAAGGTTTCAACAGCACCAAGTCCTGGATAGCCGTCTTTCGATTTATTTTTGGCTGGATATGAGGTCCTACTTCGTGTATATGTTCCTCGTCGATGAGGTGGCGCGGGGGGGCATAAAGGCCAAGCCTTTGTCGAATTAGGCGCCGAATGCATTTCTATGGAGGCATGACATGTCGAGTGTTTCATTATGGTGGAGGGCGGTGCGCCCCTTCTCATTCACAGTAAGCCTTATTCCACCCATTTTGGGTGCAATTATCGCCATTCTCGAAAATCCTGATTTGAATTTTCTTTGGATTCACTTTCTTTTGACCCTTTTCGGCTGCATGATTGCCCATGCTGGCGCCAACCTATTGTCCGATTTTTTTGATTACAAAACCCATGTGGACCGTCACGGAACCTTTGGTTCGAGCGGTGTCCTCGTGGAAGAGAAGATGAAACCCTTTGAAATATTGCTGGGCGGATGGTTCGCTTTGGCCATCGCTGCTGCGATCGGTCTTTACTTGGTGCTTACAACTCCAAACGGATCATTCTTGCTTTGGCTTATTCTGATCGGAGGGGTATTTGCCGTTTTTTATACGGCCGACCCCATCGCATTCAAGTATAGGGCCCTGGGTGATCTCGCCGTATTTGTTTCCTTTGGTCCTGCCATGGTTTTAGGGGCATATTTTGTTCAGGCCCATCGTTTCTCATGGACCCCCGTGCTTTATGCCCTACCGATTGCACTCCTTGTCGATGCAATTCTTCACAGCAACAACCTGCGGGATATTGAAAACGACAGCATGGTGAAAATACGAACAGTGCCCATCATTATTGGTGAAAATGCCTCAAAGCTCATTTACTACGCATTGGTTTTCGGCGCATACGTCTTGACCGTCATTCTCATCGCTTTGGCCGACCTGCCGATGACGTCATTCATCATATTTCTCTCATTACCGTTGGCCATCAAGCTGGTCAAAATGGTCCGTCAAAAAGACCAGGATCCCATTCAAAACTTTGCCATGGTCGACGCGGCGACAGCCCAGCTTCATCTCGCCTTTGGCATACTCACGATTATTGCGCTGCTTGCCCATTATTTGGTGATCTTATAAAAATATCGATCGGTATATCCCTTGAAAAGGGCGTCCTAATTAGCATTATCCTGGCATTTGTCCTATGGACGGTGATGTTCGTCTGGCACCCTCTTAATTTCTGGTTATTGATGTCTATAAGCACCTCAGTGCTCGCCATCATATCTTTCTATTTTGTCCGGCCGATCTTCCCGCGAAAAGAAATAACCTGGATTAATCTATTCTATGGTATCTCATCTGCAGTTGTCCTTTACATCCTCTTTTGGCTTGGGAACAAAAGTTTGATTCTCATATCGGAACTGCTGCCGGACTTACTCCCCCATCGTTCTGAAAACCTCCAATCTATCTACGCAAATCGCGGTATCCTTCCGCCATACATTGTAGGGCTACTTCTCTTTTTCCCCATCGGTTTTGGTGAAGAGATCTTCTGGCGAGGCTTCATTCAACGTTACTTCTCTATCAAATGGACCGGCTTGACCGCTGTTTTGCTGACGACCCTTCTCTACACGGCCGTTCATCTGGTTACTGCAAACCCTGTTTTGATACTTGCGGCCCTCACCTGCGGATTCTTCTGGAGCGTTTTGTATTGGCTTACCGGCGCCCTTTTCCCGGTACTTGTCTCCCACATGCTTTGGGATCCCGCTATTTTCATCATATGGCCTATCCAATAGCACGGCTTCGTAAAAATTCCACCTGCCGTAGCAATGCGTCTGCACAGCAACATCCGCATTTCTGTCCCGGTTTTGCCCTTGAAAAATATGCCACCATGTAGTACATAAAGCCTCTGTTGAAATTTGGACTATGAAGCTCCAAAAGGGTACATCGGGATTGTGATAATCTCCATTTTCACGTGGCCGAGAATGGGTTATAATTATGAATATCGTAAATTCTACAAATTCCAGAGTTCACTGGTATTCATTGAGTGTTGGTTTTTCGCATCACGCGAGGAATGATGGAATGTTGGAATATTGGATTAAAAGGGAAATTTCCATTTTAATCCTTCTATGCCAATCGTAATTTCCCAACAAACCATTGTTCAAATTTTCTAGAACCCATTATTCCTTCATTCCTTTATTCCATTATTCCAATTGTGAGCGAGGCGAACTGAATTCATTCCTATGGATGAAAACCTAGCCAAATCGAAAAGAGAAAATCTCTTTCGCGACATCAAGGATCTTGGATCACTTATGGTCGCGTTTTCCGGTGGAGTCGATAGCACCTTTTTGTTGGCTGTGGCCCATGAGGCCTTGGGCAAAAAACTTGTGGCGGCCACAGCCACTTCCGAAACCTACCCCTTCTCTGAACAGGAAGAGGCCTCCCTATTCACAAAGGAGAGGAGCATTGAACATATCCTCTTTCCTTCCGATGAAACCTGTCTTCCCGAGTTCATCGCCAACAATCCGGACAGGTGCTATCACTGCAAAAAGTCCCTATCCCAAAGCCTCACCAAGATAGCCAAAGAGCGTCATATTAAACACATTGCCCATGCAGCGAATATGGACGATCTCGATGACTATCGCCCGGGATTAGATGCTGCAAAGGAAATGGGAATGATTGCACCCCTGATGGATGCACAGCTCACAAAGGCAGAAATTCGCTTTCTATCAAAGGAAATGGGGCTTAGCACCTGGGACAAGGCAGCCATGGCTTGCCTGGCTTCCAGAATTCCCTATGGGGATTCAATTACAATCGAAAAACTAAAGATGGTGGAGAGAGCAGAAGACTTTCTTGGGCAACATGGTTTCAAGCAATTCCGTGTGAGACACCACGGCCCTGTAGCCCGGATAGAGGTGGAAACCAGCGATATTGACAAACTGCTAAAGGATGGCCTGAGAGACAAAATTCTGGAAAACTTCAGAGAAATAGGATTCGTCCACGTCGCTGTTGATTTGGAGGGATATGTTTCCGGAAGTATGAACAGGGTTTTGGAAAACGAGAATTGGGTTAAATGTGATGTGAAAATGAAAACTTGAAGTTTGTTACTCGTTACTTGTTACTCGTCGCTGGTTGCTCGATGGGCGCAATCATGGAATATATCATAGAATTTGAGAGGCCTAATTACGTATGAAACTGAAACCCTATAAAGTGGAATTTGAGGATGCCTATAAAGAATACACCTTTGATCAGGACAAGATATGCACGCCTGAAGAAACCGTTAAGAGATTTCGGGAAAAACTAAACAGAGTAAATCTCGATATCCTGAAACACACTGTACGGATCGACAATGGCAGGCTGGATATCCCGGTCTACTTCAGCCTCTGCGGAAAAGATGCCGAACACACCATCGGGACAAAAAAACAGATGGGAAAGGGCGGCACACCTCAACAATCGGAAGCCAGCGCCGTCATGGAGCTGGCGGAGCGTTACAGCTTTTTTAGTTTTTGTAAAAACAGCGACAATTTCTTTGTTGAAGAATACCGCAATCTGAAAGACCGCACGATTCCCTTTGAATCCATCGCCTTATCCGTTCATGACGATTCCGATGATCTCGACAGGGCCAAAGAAGTCTTTTCCGCCCTTCCCCTCGAATGGACCTGGGCCTACAACTTGACTCGCCGGGAAGAGGTCCTTATACCCTTTAACTGGTTTTATATGATTAATGAGTTTAATGGTCCATCGGCCGGCAACTGTGTTGAAGAAGCCCTTAGCCAGGGGATATGTGAGATCGTGGAAAGACATGTCTCTTCAGTTGTGAGCAGGGAGGAACTCAACACGGCCGCCATTAGCCTTGATTCTTTAACTGACCCTATGGTCCTGGAGATGTTAAAGAAATACGCAAAGGCTGGCGTCAAACTATACCCCACGGATTTTTCATTAAATACGGGCATTCCCTCGGTAGGTCTTCTAGCCTATGACCCCGCTACCTTTCCGGAAAAGAGTGAGATTGTATGGACGGCGGGAACAACCCCAGATCCTCAAAAGGCATTCAGCCGGGCCCTCACCGAAGTCGCTCAACTTGCAGGGGACTTCAACACCAATGCCAATTATGTGGCCAGCGGCCTTCCCAAGTTTCGGAGCATTGAAGAAGCCCGATTTGTCACGCGCACGGACGAAGTCGTAAATATCAATCAGCTCCCGGACCTATCCAGCGACAACATCCGAATCGAAGTGGAAAACTGTATCTCAGCCCTTGCCCGGATAGGCATGGAAGTGATCGTGGTGAATACAAGAAATTCGCTGCTCGACATCCCGGCCTTCTATACCATCATCCCCGGATCCCATTTTAGGGAGCGGGCTGCAGGAACAAGCGTTGGGTTGTTTTCAGCAAAACTGATTGCCGAATCCGGAAACCCAGTGCGTGCATTAAACGAGCTCGAAAAAATGGATCATTCCCTGCCGGGAGAATACTACATAAAATTCTACATGGGCTTATGTCACCTTTCCATGGATGATGCAAGAAAGGCTCAATCCTACTTTGAAGAAGCCCTGACCCTGGAACCAAAGAACGAGGACATTCCGAGCATCTATTCTTATCTAGCCCATTGCCTGAAGGACCAGGAACATTTTAATCAGGCCCTTTCAGCCCTTGAAAAAGCGGAAAGTTACGACACTGAAAGAACGGATGTCTACAATCTGATGGGTTTTTGTTACTTCAAGATGAAAGAACATGAAAAAGCCATCGAATCTTTTCGAAAGGTCCTTCAGCTCAATCCCTCTTCAGCCATCGATTATGCGAACATCGCTTCAAATTATCGGGATATGGGTGATAAGAAGAACGCGATTCGTTACTATGAATTTGCATTAGAACTCGATCCGACGATTGACTTTGCCGTTGACAATCTCAAACGATTACAGGGATAGGCCTGACAGAAGGAGTTAAACGTTCATGCTCTTCCCGGTTTCGGGCGTGGAAGTATCCCCGTTAATCCCGCTAATCGTTCCATTCATCATTGCTATTTTTACATCCACAGGGGGCGTATCCGGCGCCTTTCTTCTCCTCCCCTTTCAGGTCAGTATACTCGGCTTTACAAGCCCTGCCGTGAGTCCTACAAATCTCGTTTACAATATCGTCGGCATCCCCAGCGGCATCTACCGGTACATCAGGGAGAAGAGAATGGCGTGGCCTCTTGCCTGGGTCATCATCGCCGGCACGATTCCAGGCGTCTTTCTCGGCGTGATTTTAAGGATCAAATACCTGCCGAACCCGAGTCATTTCAAGGTATTTGTGGGTTGTGTCCTCTTCTATATTGCATTCAGACTTCTGAATGATCTGAGGGCCAAAGCCGGCACAGAAAAGGAAAAAACGAAGGCATTGGAGCGAAGATTCCAGGAGAGATCGGCCCAAACCCGCAAACAGTCTCAATCTGTATCAGCAAGACATGTACCGATAAGGACGATTCATTTTTCGCTGAAAAAGTACACCTATGAATTCTATGGTGAGTCCTTTTCTTTCAATCCTACTTTGCTTTTTGGCCTCACACTCGCCGTCGGTGTTGTCGGAGGGACTTATGGTATCGGTGGGGGTGCCATTATCGCACCTTTTCTCATGGCAATTTTCGGACTCCCCGTCTACACCATTGCGGGAGCGACCCTATTGGGCACGCTCCTGACCTCTATTGTGGGGGTCACATTCTATACGATCATCGCCCCCCTGTATGCCCACACAGGTCTGGCCATTGCACCCGATTGGAGGCTGGGTCTCCTTCTTGGCATTGGGGGATTCCTCGGCATGTACTGCGGAGCAAGACTTCAGAAATTCCTGCCTGCCAGGGCAATAAAACTCGGGCTTGGCATCATCCTTCTCTTTCTCGCCCTTCGGTATGTCATTCAAATCATATGAATAACGAATATCGAACAAGAAATTTCGAAATTTGAAGTTTTATGACTCTTTCGTCTCAAAGTTTTGATGCTTGTCACATAAGTTCAGGGTTTAAAGGTTCATGGGTTCAGAGGATAACCCTGATAAGGGAGCGCTGAACGAGAAATCATTTTTCAAGGACTCTGCTAAACGGATAATTTGAACGGCAAAGTCTATCAATCTGTCCTCAAGGTCAAAAGCCTTACATTCCCTCGACATTCATTATTCCTTGTTCGACCTGGCCGCCGTACAAGACTCAGGCAGGCGAGTATTCGATATTCTGGTAGCCCCGAGTCAGTTCGAGAGCGTGATTCTAGATCCCACACTGTTGAGTACGAAGGAGTCGGGAAATACCTCTGAAAACCGCTGAACCGCCTTCCATCCTGTGCAATGCATTGGAACAACTAAAGCCGGCTCCACATCCTTCAGTTCCTTAATCGTCTGATCAATGATTGGTTCAAATGCGGGTCCCGAGAGATGGAACCCGCCGATTACCGCATGAATTCCCTCCAACCCAGTGGTTTTCCGCGCATAACGAATCGTGTTAATAATCCCCGCGTGACTGCACCCGGATATAATCACAAGTCCTTTTCCATTGAGACTTATAAAAATGGCCTGATCATCACTGATGGGATCCTTTTCAAGCCGACCATCCCGCTCCAAAAGGGCATTTGGCAGCCCTTTTTCAAATTCGGTGGTTCTCTCCACCTCGCCTGAAATCATGACCGTGTCATTAGCAATGAATGAAGGGGCTTGACTCTCTCGCAATTCAATTCCCTCCTCTTGTAGGTTTGTTCGCGCCAAACTTCGAGGAAACGTCAGCCGCTTTCCATCTTCAAGCTTTAAGAAGCGGGGATGGTGAAAGGCACCAGGGTGTATCACGACAGGGATTGTTTTGGGTATCCTCCCTAGGAGATATTCCAGAGCCCCGTTATGATCCATGTGGCCATGGCTAATGATTATGGCTTCAATCTCTCCCAGATCAACGCCCAGCTTTTCTAGATTATGTGGAACACCAATGGAACTATAGCCGGTGTCGAAGAGAATAGTGTGTTTCTCATTTCCTTTAAAAGTACTGACAAGCAAGGAAAGTCCATGTTCAGCAATGAGGGTATCGGTTGGAATGTTACCCCCTTCTGCCAAAGGCGGCCGCTCCACGACGGCGGTACTCCCAAGGAGAACATCCACGTAGTTATCGATGACCGTGAGAATCTCGACTTTCTCTACCGGATTTAGTGACCATTTAAACTCGTTCATGATTGGTGAACCTCATCGCTATTCATTAGTTTTCATTTTCTTTAGAGCCTGGGGCTCCGAGCTCCTTGCGCCGTGCTTATTTTCTTGCCCTCTCCTTTTGAATCTGCCTCAACGCCTTCCAGACCTTCTCCACCTGCTGCCTGGTTTCCTCGATTGACTGATCGTTTTTGATGACAAAATCAGCATACCCCACCTTTTCATCAATGGGCAGCTGGGCCTTGAGCCTGCTTTCCGCCTCTTCCTTGCTGATGCCGTCCCTTTTCATAAGCCGTTCAATTTGCGTGGTCTCCGAAACATAGACGACCAATACCTTGTGAAATATGTATTGAAGATTTAGTTCTATAAGCAAGGGCACATCAACCTGTATGATCGCGTTAGGATCCTTTCCTGCAATCTCGTTTACTTGTCTTAATAGCTCTTCAAGAATACGTGGATGGGTGAAACTCTCCAGTTTCTTTCGTTTTTCGAAATCTTTGAATACAATATCCGACAGCTTTTTCCGGTCAATGTTCTTGTCCGCCTGGAGCACCTGTTTCCCAAAATAGCCCACAATATCCTTCCACGCAGGCTTCTCCGGTTCTACCACCTCTCGGGCGATGACATCGAGATCGATTAGGGGTGCCCCCATCTCCTTAAGCATCCTGGCCACGGTACTCTTTCCCGTGGCTATACCGCCGGTTAGTCCCAGGAGCAAACGGTTGTCTTTGCCACGAATGACCTCCAATTCCTTCATGCTGCCGTAGGACCCCGGAAATGAAGTGGTTAGGTCCTGCTCGGCGCCCGCATAGCTGATCGGGTAGCGGATACCTCTTCGATATAGGGCCTCCATACCGCTCAGTGTTTTTTGCATCATGCCCGCCGGTATGGCCATAATAAGATCTTCATCCTGCGCATGGCCGTATCGTCGTTCACCATAGCAAGGTATGGTTAGGGATGGTTTACCTGTTTGGTAGCATCGCACGATGGCATCGGAGCATGATGATTCACCTACACAAAAAAATTGCATAACCTCATAATCTTCGAACTGGATAGAATTGATTAAGAGCATCATCTGAGCCGGATTGGCATAAACGAGCACTATATCCGGTTCAAAGGGATTATAGACCAGGGGCGCCATGGCAACGGCCTCAAATTGGCCTGTTGGGAGCCTAGGGATAGCCTCTTCATAGTTTTTACCGTCTTCTTTTGTTTTGACCCATATAATGCTACGGAATGTTCCGTCTTTATTAAGCTCAGGAATCTCGGAAAGCCCCAGGATGGAGGCGCATGTGGGTGACACGAAATCTTCAAGTTCCGCCCCCACAGACCAATCGAAGTTTCTCACCAGCGTAATGAGCTGACAAAGTGTTGTTTTTTGCTGCGGTCTCCGCATAAATGGTATTTTGTCCAACTCTTTGCTGCTCTCTAACATCTTAAAGGCCACAGGGAAAGACTTTAGCCTCATGAGCTGTTCCATTCTTCGGATGAGTTTCTCCCAGTCAGTCTGTTTAACCATATCGTTCTCGCTCCCTAGCCCCTTGCCCTCTGAATTCGACAGGTGAGTATTTGCCCTCTTTTAGTGCAGAGATGAGATCTTTCTCATCCTTGATCGCGCCTTGAAATTGGGTCCCATAGATGCCCACCTCCTCCAGTTCATGGGCATCACTGCCGCCGATCCCGGGTAAGTCCAGTTCCGCTGAAACCTTTAGGGCAAATTGGTTTTCTTTTTCCGTTACCTTGCTGTTAAGGACTTCGATGGCATCAACCAGCTTCAAAAATGGCCTCTCCATGGCCTTTTCAGGCGTCAAACCCAATTGATCCGCACCAAATATCAAGAATCCTCTGAACGGATGGGCTGCGATCATAAATCCCTTTGCTTGGTCAACCTCATCCCTGAGCTCTTCAAGCTTGATGACGCCATTGATTTCTTTTTCCAGGCCAAAGACAATTATGTCTCCCTGATTTGTTGTGATCTCATTTCCCCCTAACACAAGAAATTCATGCCTTTCCCTTAATTGGTCGACTCGCCGTGCATTCCATAAAAAATTGTGGTCCGTCAGGCAAATACCATCGAGCCCAATCCTTTTGGCCTCCGCAACCAGGTCGTCCGCTGAGACTGAACTGCATGGGGAAGCCGGTTTCGTATGTGTATGCATGTCAATGATCAGTCCTTCTTGATTATCCCTTTTAGGGATATGGTGGCGGGCTTTGGCCTCTCTTGGAGATTCCTCCGTGGGCACTACGGGACTGGCTCCCGATTGATTGGGTGAAACCTTTTGATCTGCCTCCATGAAATCATCAAAATCCAATTCCGGGCTCTTTTTCTTTTCATCCTCCCATCTCATGAGGGTGATGGCCTCATGAGCAGTTTGGCAACATTCATTCAGAAGATTAGCATGGTGGCGGCAGGCTTTTTTGCCAATAATCTTGTTTATCTTTTGCGGCAAGTCTTTTTCATTGATCCGAAAACCCACGGCCTCTTGAAGAGGGGCGATCGCCCGGGGACATTCCGGCGTTGTCCATCTGTTCCATTTCCCTTCGATGGCGACGATTTTCATTTCCCTGGTACTTATTGTCACATCCATTTGAAGACCGTATATGTCGTCATCGAGGACACCGTGCACCAAAAGGGTGCCTTCATCCTTTCTCACAACACTCACCAACTTATTTCTCATGTACTTCAGCACGATCTATTCGAACTCCTTTTGTTCTCTTTCAGCATAATCGCATTCCAATTGATGCAAATATCCTTTGAACCTAGGAATTTAGGTCTTTGAAACGCGATCTCGTGATTGGACTCTGGGGTCCCTTTTCAAGACCGCCACCGTTTCTTCCCACCTATTGTGGCGGGACACCCACATCCCTCAATATAATCCCTTGTGGAATTTTGCGAAGCACCCCCCGAATTTTTTCGGAAGGCTTAAAAAGCCCCGGGAACCGGGAGTGCTATCTAAAATTATCCAAAGGATAATTTTAGGGCGGTTCAATGCCCTCCACCAACGGACTCCCAGGAGCAAAAGCAGCGCAACGGTTATAAAGCCTGATGTTTTCTTTGACCATGTTGGCGTAATACGCTCGATCACTGATTCTATCTTTAGGGGCTTTTAATAACACGTCCTTCGTAAATGAGAGAATCACACCGTGACAGCATTCTTCAACCATATAGGATAATTGATCGAGAGCTTTTCCCTTTCCAAGCAACCCGGGGATGATTTTGAGTATACCCGGCCCTACCCGGATTCCGACGACCTTCTTTAGTACTTCATCTACTTTGAATTCCTGTCTTAGGGTCGACCTTGTGATTTCCCCCCTGACATCCTGAATTTCAAGATCAGGAAGCTTGGCGTCAATCTCGACATAGGCCTCTGTCATCGTATCCTGTAGTCTACAAGAGGACCGTATGGTGTGCTGGTCAATCTGCTCAACGGAGGTACTGCGGTTCCTTGAGAAAAAAAGTAAATCAGCCATTGGCTATTTGCCCCTTTCCATCTACGGATTCGTTTATTCGCAAAGACATCAGCCCCCTCCTTGCCTCATCTGTCAAACAATAGTTGTAAACACCTCGATTGAATAGACTGGTACCTTTCCCTAGACGCTATCGGACATCCCGGCAAAGGGAATTTCTGATATCGCCAGTCATTTGTATCAGGATGATCATCCGCTTTGCAAGCACCAATGGAACGTGACAATTTCAGGACTATCACTTCCAATAGGCACCTATTTGCCATGACCTTTAAGCGATAATATGCTATTTCAAACAAGGTTGTGCGGTTCAAAGTTCACGGTTTTTTGGTTGAAGATCCTAACCTGGCTCACGCCGAAAAAATGATGGATCAATTAGAGCAATGCCTGAGTTTCACACAAGCCACACCCCTTTTAAGGCCGAATTCCGTTAACAGAACTCTCGTATCTGACTAAGCAACGCTGGAGTCAGTTTTTTGATCAAACTGGCCGCTTCGGCGGCCAGAGGCGGTGCTGAACCTTGAACCTTTAAACCCTGAACCGAAATTACCGGAGGCGGGATGTCTGAAGATAGCGCTATCATAAAATGCTCCCATTGCGGGACAAAAAACCGCGTTCCCAAAACACGGCTTAGGGAGCATCCCAAATGCGGCAAGTGCGGGGAGGCCCTCCAGCCTGAAGCAACCATCATCAAGTGTCACAGTTGCGGTGCAAAAAATAGGATCTTGAAAGCATTGATGTATGATCAGGCCAAATGCGGCAAATGCCATGTGCCCCTGAAAACCGTTCCCTATTATGACTATGTTGTTGAGGTCAACGACAAGACATTCATTGACGAAGTCCTCTCCTTCCCCACCCCGGTTCTTGTGGAGTTCTACTCCAATTCGTGTCCCTATTGCATCACCCTTGTCCCTATCCTCCGGCAACTGGCTTCCGAATATTCAGGGCAAATAAAGATCGCCAAACTGAATATCGATACCAACCCCATGACCGCATCTCGTTTTCAAGTCATGAGCACACCAACTATGATAATCTTCAAAGACGGCAAAGAGATAAACAAGCTTTTGGGTGTGATGCAAAAGCACGAGATCGAAGGCCACCTGCGATATGTCATGTGAGAAAAAAAGGAATTTACTCTGCAACCGGTTTAGGACGCTGATTTATACTAATGTGCGCAAATTTAGTGATTTTTGTTCCTTCTAGCTGATCATGAGACAATAGCCTAAGATACCTACGCGAAGCGGATTTCAATCCAATAGGGATGGATTGAAGATGAGGGAGAGCCATTGAAGAAGCCAATGAACTCGTTTATTGGCTTTTTTAAATGGTTCTTCCTATTATCTTAGGCTTTTCAAATTCGATCATTTAAACTCCAGCAAGTCCGTTAATGTCATTTGTCTGCGTTTTCTGCGTGGGTCTGCGGCCAAATTCAGTGAATTGCTTGACTTGAGTTCGAGGATAATGAATATTCGCGGGTATGAAATTCATCGCTGACCTGCATGTACATTCCCACTATTCCCGAGCCACTGCCAGGAATCTGGATCCAGAGCATTTGTCCCTTTGGGCCCAGAAAAAAGGCATTACCCTTATCGGAACTGGTGATTTTACCCATCCCGGTTGGGTGTCGGAACTTGAGGACAAAGTAATCGAGGCCGAAAACGGCCTCTATAAATTGAAGAGTGATTTAAGCAAGGATATTGAAGGGGAGGCTCCGGATGCATGCCGGATGCCCACGAGGTTTTTATTATCAGGAGAGGTAAGCTGCATCTATAAGCGAGGCGGAAAGACCAGAAAGGTCCACCACCTCATTCTCATGCCTGATTTTGATGCCGTAAAGCGGTTCAACGATCGTTTAGACCGGATCGGAAACATCACCTCTGACGGAAGACCCATTCTCGGGCTTGATTCAAGGGACCTCCTTGAAATCGCCTTGGAGGCCAGTGAAAGGACCTTTTTTATTCCGGCCCATGTGTGGACCCCTTGGTTTTCCCTATTCGGTTCCAAGTCCGGATTTGATGATATAGAGGAATGTTTCGACGATCTGACCCCCCATATCCACGCCCTTGAAACAGGACTCTCCTCTGATCCGCCCATGAACAGGCTTCTCTCAGCCCTCGATGACTACCTCCTCGTTTCAAATTCCGATGCCCATTCGCCTTCAAAGCTCGGCCGGGAAGCCAATATCTTTGACTCAGAGTTGGACTATGATCGAATGACGGAAGCGATGACACAGGGAGAGGGCTTTGAGGGGACCATCGAATTCTTCCCAGAAGAGGGCAAATACCATTTCGACGGCCACCGGAAATGCCAGGTAAGGGTTCATCCTGCAGAAACCCGTTCTCACCAAGGAATCTGCCCCACTTGCGGGAAACCTTTGACCATAGGCGTCTTGCATCGCGTTGAGGAACTCTCTGACAGGAAAGACCCTGCCCTATCGAAACCTTTCTATAGCTTGATTCCGCTAGCTGAAATCCTTTCAGAAATCTTAAGCTGCGGCGTTTCAACAAAAAAGGTAAACGCGGCCTATGAAAACCTCCTACTATCCCTTGGTCCGGAGCTCTCTATCCTTATGGACGCAACCATTGATGAGATAGAGAAAGCGGGCGGTCCCCTATTGGCAAAGGCAATCGACAGGATGCGACGACTTCAGGTCCTTCGGGAAGAGGGCTATGACGGTGAATACGGGATCATTCGACTCTTCGATAAATCGGAGATTAGCGAACTGGCTGGACAGACGACATTGTTCAAACCCGCAAGAGCCAAAAGGGCTGCTCCAAAAATAACGCCTAGCCCAAAAAGGACTAACCTCTCCCAAAAAACAATGCTGTCAATGGACCAAAATGAGACCAAGGTCTCTGATCCAATCCTTGATCCCTTGAACCCAGCACAAAGGGAAGCCGTCCTATATCAAGGGGGTCATCTGCTCATTGTCGCAGGCCCGGGAACGGGGAAAACGATGACTCTCACACACAGGATTGCACACCTCATAAAATCCGGGATAAACAAACCGGAAAACATTCTTGCCCTCACCTTCACAAATAAAGCGGCAAAAGAAATGGCGGCGCGGCTTACATCCTTACTTTCAAACGGGTTATCAGAAAAAATCCGCGTTTCAACCTTCCATAGTTTCTGCCTTGATACTTTAAAAAACAACGCACCGACACCGAACCTGGCATCTGACTTCAGCCTTATGCCGGAACAGGATATGCGGCCTTTTGTTCAACAAACCATTTCAGATTTGGGAAAAAGCAAGCGCAGTATCTCCGGATTCTTGAAGGCTTTGCCTCTTCTGAAGAGAAACGCCATCCTAGGTAATGTCCTTGATTCTCAACTTCAGGAGTATCAGTCCTTGTTTGACGCTTATCAAGAGAAGCTACGTTCAATGGAAATGCTTGACCTCGACGATCTTGAGATAGAAACCTTGAGGCTCTTTCAGGAGCATCCCGAGGTCTGCCTAACCTATGCTCTGCAATATCCGAAGATCTTTGTTGATGAGTACCAGGATACCAATCCCATTCAAGTGGCGCTCCTTAAATGCCTTGTTCATTCGGAGGCCTCTAAGCCTTACACCCTGAGCCCTGAGCCCTGCGCCGTTAGTATCTGTGCCATTGGCGACCCTGATCAATCCATCTACGGATTCCGTGGCGCGGATGTGGAAAACTTCCTTGGCTTCGAGTCTGACTTCCCTGGAACCCGTCAAATCGTCCTTACCGAAAACTATCGCTCTAAACAGATCATACTAGACGGTGCCGCTTCCTTATTAAAACAGGAAAGGCCCTTGGCATCGAAGACGGGACCAGGGGGCAACCTTCATTTGGCATCCTGCCGCACAGATGCAGAAGAAACAGAGATGATCGTAGAGCAGGTTGAAAAACTCATGGGTGGAACGACCTATTTCTCTTTAGACAGCGGCAGAGTTTCATCCTTTGAAGACGGCGAGGACTTGAGTTTTGGGGATTTGGCCGTCTTATTCCGGCTAAACACTCAAGGCGATGCCCTGGAGGAGGCCTTTTCTAGGGCGGGAATTCCATACATCAGATCCGGCGAAAAACCCTTAATTAGCAAATATCCCGTAGACCTTCTTTGGCGGGCCTTCCAGGCCGTCCGATATCCCGAAAGTGAATACCATCTGAAGGCCTATTCGAATTCTGAATGCTTGGAACACAACGATGTTCATGCTTTCCTGAAGGAAAGCGAGACAATCAACTCCATCGCCGATCTTATCGAATTTACCATAACATACCATAATTTGGATGTGAGCTCAGATGAAGCGGCTGACGCCCTGACGCGTTTCAAGAGCATCGCAATGGATTATGGCGGAGATATCGATGCATTTCTGGATGCGATTTCCTTGGAGCGCGGGATCGACCATGAAGTCTTGGTCGGAGACCGCACGGCCCTGATGTCCCTTCACGCGGCAAAGGGGTTGGAATGGCCGGTGGTGTTCATCTCAGGGTGCGAAGACAAACTCATTCCCTGCACGCTGTTTGGGGTTCGTGATGAGGAAGAAGAGAAAAGACTCTTTTATGTGGGGATGACCCGTGCTCGCCAGCGACTCATCCTGTCCCATGCGGCCAGAAGGACCCTCAATGGAAGAACGCTTCGAATGAAGCCTTCCCCTCTTTTAGACCTTATTCCTACGGAACTCATCACCCCCCTTGAACGCGCCAATTGGAAGCGCAAACATAAAGCCCACAAACAGCTCGATCTCTTCTGAGTTGAAGTAACCACAGACACACGCAGACAAATAGCCGGCCGACTTGGCCGGCTATTCATTTTCTTATCTCATTTGGGGAATTTTGAAGAAATTAACGGATTCTTACAATCAAATAGTTCACAAAGGTGGATGAACTGGTTTTATAGGATTTTTCGCGAAGCGAATGGCAGATATTGGCCGAGCATGTCGCTCGGCCAAAATGTCTGTGTTAGTCTGTGTGGGCCCGCCTCGCCGCAGCTTCAGCGTAGGCGGGTCTGTGGCTGCATAATTAGAAAGCATTGCGCCGCGTTTTGAAAAGTCATCCTCGTGCAGGCTGACTAAAAATGCTTAGATGCCAGGCGCACGAAATTCCGAGGAATGAGTCGTACATAGGTAGTACGTCGCAATGACGAGGGATAAGTGTAACGCCGCAGATGGGCGTTTTTCGTCAACCTGCTAGTGTTTAAAAGCCCTCTGCCCCGTAAACACCATCGTCACTTGAGGATCTGCCTCATTGCAGGCCTCGATGACTTCGAAATCTCGCATAGACCCCCCCGGCTGAACGATGGCCCGAATGCCTTGCTTGATGCCCACATCCACGCCGTCCCGGAAGGGAAAAAAGGCATCTGAGACCATGGTCGATCCTATGAGTCCTCCCTTGACCTCCTGAGTTTCTTTATCAATTTCATTCAAGAGATCCTTATCCTTTTCTCCCCTATTGACCAAGAGCTCAATGTCTTTATACCCGGTTCCATGTCTTTTAAAGCATAGGGCATCCGCATGCTTGGTATAAGCTTTGAACACCGCGATTTCGGCCACGCCGACCCTGTCCTGCTCCCCCGTGCCGATTCCAACGGTAACGCCGTCCTTGACGTAGATAACGGAATTGGATGTTATCCCCTGCTCCACCTGCCATCCGAAAAGCATGTCCGCGTATTCTTCCTCAGTGGGGTTTCGCTCCAGGTTGTAGGTCTTGCCTTCGAACTCGGTGCTCGCCGGAGAAAAATCCTCTTGGGATCGGATCCGGTTGAGAGGAGACTGCTGGACGATAAGGCCGCCGTCAATAAGGCTTTTGAACTCGATATATCGAAAGCCCGCATATTTCGAGAGTTCGTCGATGCGATCGATCCCTACGATGCGGAGATTTGACCTTTTGGCCAGTATGTCAACGGTACCCTCCTCATAGTCTGGGGCTGCAACAACCTCCAGGTAGTTCTCCGAAACCATCTCGGCTGCTACGCGATCAATAGGACGGTTGAACACGGCGCATCCGCCAAAGGCAGCGATCCTGTCTGCCATATTGGCCTTTTCATAGGCCTCTGAGATAGTGGATCCGTAGGCGACACCGCAGGGATTGTTGTGCTTGACGATGACAACGGCAGGATCCTTCGTGAGATATTTCAAAATATTAAGGGAGTTGTCCATGTCCGTGAGGTTCGTTTTCCCGGGATGTTTTCCACTCTGGATCAAATCTTCATCGCCTATTGCGGATACCAACCCGTTTTCGGGTTCGATGAACTTGCAATCGCCCAAAACCAAATTCCCATTAACAAGTTCATAGAGAGCTGCTTCCTGCCCCGGGTTCTCGCCATATCGAAGCCCTTTTTCGATGAGTTCCCCTGATTTCGCATCAGGAATCTTCCATGCTCGCTTCCTGTACTTAAAGGTTTGATCACCAAATGAAATGGTCATCTCAGGAGGGAAATGATCCTCCATCACCGTTTTGTACATTTTTTTGAGATCTTCAGGCATAGAAACCTCCATTTTAATGCTTATCAATTCAGCCCTTTTCAAATATGCGGGGCTCATCAATCTCTTTACAGGGACGATACTACTCAGATTCCTAGGTTCAGCGTTCAGCGCCGCCTCTGGCCGCCTAAGCGGCCAGTTTGATCAAAAAACTGACTCCAGCGTTGCTTAGTCAGATACGAGGGTTCAAGGTTCCCCGTTAAGGAAATCTTTGAAACCCCAGATTCCAAGCATCAAATCACAAAAAAACTCAAGTTCCAAATAGGAATGACCAACTTTTGATCGTATGGGATTTTGGTCATTGGCATTTATTTGATTTTTGGGATTTGTTATTTGGAGTTTCCACTTGTTGACCTACTGCGGTGAAGGCAGCATGCAATTGATGTTTTACTGCAAACGGAACACGCTTTTAAGCGCTATAGCTACTCAATTCGATCGCTCTTGTGCTTTTCGATATAGGCGTAAGCATTGTGATTGTGGATAGATTCGAAATTCTCAGATTCCACGGCAAACCACGTGATATTGGGATCGGCCTCCAGCTTGAGGGCAAGTTCTCTTACAATATCCTCAACAAACATAGGATTATCATAGGCCCTTTCTGTCACGTATTTCTCATCTTCCCGTTTGAGCACGGAATACACGTCACTTGAAGCTGTTTCTTCAACCAAGTCTATGAGGTCCTCAATCCATATGAATTTTTTGAATCGGACTTGAAGCCTGACTTCGCCTCGCTGATTGTGAGCGCCGGCATCACTAATCTCCTTGGAGCAGGGGCAAAGGGTAGAAATAGGGACCTGAATCATGGTGAGCAAATCAGAACCCCTGTTCAATGATCCCTTAAAGGTACACTTGTATTCCATGAGCCCTTGGCTTCCTGTCACCGGCGCCGATTTATTGATGAAATAGGGAAATGTGATTTCCATGTGGGCGCTTTCCGCATTTAATCGATCCTTCATTTCCTCGAGGATTTCTGAAAAATTCTGGAGAGAAATGCGCCTGCTATGTTCATTCAGGATCTCCACAAAACGACTCATGTGGGTCCCTTTGTAATGCCTGGGTAGGTTGACATACATGTTGATTTTTGCAACGGTTTGCTGCTTGCCCATATTTTTGTCAAGCACTGTGATGGGATATCGAATCCCTTTCACGCCAACTTGATCAATGTCAATATTACGGTCATCCTTATGATTTTGAATGTCTTTCATCAGCACCCCTGACAGCAGCGAAGATTTTAGCTAGTGTCCGTACAATATTCTTAACTAAACTCTAGTTAGTTTCCAATTCAGAAGTGCGGGGTTTTTTCGCTGAGCTAGGCCGCACAAGGGTTTTCGCCGAGGCGTACACGTTAGTACGTCGCAGGCGGAAACCTGCGGAGAACGACGATCAGCGGAAAAGGAGCCATTTCTGGATGGAAACTAGATAAACTTAGATTACACATTAAATCAAAGTCAACAAAAACCTCCTGCTTTAATAATCGTTCAATAGTCCCTCACCTTTATCCACTTCAATTATCCGGTGTTTTGAGGCTTGATTTTGGTTTTCCAAGCGGGTAGAGTTGTGATGCTTTATTGGCTTTGGTTTATGCCAGCGAATGAATTCGGGGCGTGGCGCAGTCTGGTAGCGCACCTGCTTTGGGAGCAGGGTGTCGGAGGTTCAAATCCTCTCGCCCCGACCATTTTTATACGTGATATTAGATAGCTGGAAGGGCGGCGATGCCGCTCTTTTTGTTAGGAATGCGCCCTAGGGGCTTTTGTCTACCAAATGTCTACCTCATTCCCCACCGGCAGGCATTTGATAAGCATTTCATGAAGGCTGTTGAATTTGACGGCCATGCCCTCAATCCTTCAAGCCGCCTAGGGAAACACCTGAAAGAGATGAATCTTCATGAGCGGTCCCGCTCCATTGAATTCAACAAGGACCTGAAAGGGTGAGGGTCTCGATTTAGAATAAAGAGGGCGGAGGACATGACTTAGAATCGGTTGACCCGATCCTTTGGTTGATGTAAAATAGCCATCAATTGATGAAAAAAGAACATCAAACGGGGATGCCGTGCTTACCGCACTTTTCACATCAAGAGCAAGAATCGAGCTGCTAAGCGTTTTGTTCCTTCATCAGGATAAAGACTTCTACGTCAGGGAACTTGAAAGGGCTACGGGTGAAGACTATAAAAATATCAGCCTTGAACTTCGGAGTCTGGAAGGGATAGGCCTTCTTTCCAGCCGTAAGGAAGGAAACCTAAAATACTACAGCCTAAACAAGGAATTCATTCTTTATGATGAACTCAAATCGATTTTTATGAAATCAAGGGGTATCTATTCAATTCTCAAGGATGCCTTGGCAGGGAAAAAAGATATTGAATTTGCATTTGTTTACGGCTCCTTTGCATCGGGTGAGGAGACGTTTATGAGCGATATTGACTTGATGGTTATCGGCAAAATTCCTCTTGAAAAACTATTGAAGTTATTACGTGAGCCAGAGCACGCTCTCGGAAGAGAAATAAATGCTTCTCTTTATGAGTATTCTGAAATGAGAAAACGATTGAGGAAAGGGGACGCATTTATCACACAGGTGATAAACGGTCCTCTAGTTATGTTGAGGGGCGATGAAGGCGAAATACGAAAAACTGCTCAAAAGAGGGCTAGCCTGAATTTTCACGCGAACTAATTACCTAAGATTTTTCATCCGTGGCATAG
>CAYWMP010000090.1:0-23108 GCA_964459445.1 uncultured Desulfobacteraceae bacterium | reverse complement strand
ATTGGGTATTGCAATCAACAGGCGTTTTGAGTGTTCAGTGTTCAGCGCCGCCTCTTGCCGCCGAAGCGGCCAGTTTGATCAAAAAACTGACTCCGGCGCTGCGTAGTCAGATACGAGGAGGAAGCAACGGCAAGACACCGACTTTTCTTTCCTGAACACTGAACCCCTGAACACTCGCATTACCGGAGGCGTCGAAACAATAAGCAACGTGATTCAAAGTTGAAGCGAATTTCAAATATGTTTGGCTAGACTTTTGAAAAATAACTATTGGTGCTGCAATTATAATTGGGATTGTAGAACGGTTTCGGTTGTGTCTCGCTTTAGCGCGATTAACGATTAACGTCAAAGAAAACCGGGAGGGCAACCGTAAAACAATAAACCAAACTAATGTCTCTTTGCCTCAAGTAATGGAGCTGTAAAGACCAGATTGTTGTCGTTTTCAGCGTTATAATAACACAGGATTCATAAAAGGATGCACATGATATAGAAAATGCAATTGCTCAATATATTGGTGCGCCCACAGGGTTTGAGAAAAACACTAAAAAATCTTGTTTATCCTGTAATCCTGTCTAAAGATTTTTATTGTAGGTGGACTATTGTGCATGGCTAGGAGGCATTGGCACTCAATGAATTTGAATGGAGGGCGGATGGTAGGGTGATGGTAAAGGTGGTTCCGGAATTGTCTTTGCTCTCCACTTCGATACTTCCTCCATGGTCCTGAATGCTTCGGTGGGCAATGAAAAGACCGAGTCCGGTGCCGCTATGCATATCGCTCTTGTGCTTGGTCGTAAAATAGGGATCAAAGACCTTTTCAACATGATCCTCCGGAATACCCACACCATTATCCTTTATTTGTATTTGAATGCTTTCCCTATCTCCGATGCCCGCCTGATTTTTGGTTATGATCTCGATTCTTCCCCTTTCCGGGGTGAAATCAATGGCGTTGGCGAGAAGGTTTAGAATGACCTGTTTCATCTTTTCAGAATCCATCCAAAATTGACCGATATTCGAGTCGAATTTTCTGGCTACCTCAATGCTCTTTGCATTGCTTTGGGGCGAGACGAGCAGAATCATTTTGTCGATGAGGTCATGCAGGTCGCTGAATTCAAAATGGGGCTTCTTGGCCTTCACCAAATCCAACAGTTCGGTAATGAGTCTGTTTACCCTGGCTGTTTCTTCCATGGCAATTCTGTGAAAATTGGTTCTGAATTCCTCATCATCAAATTTATAGGGAAGCATCTGAATAAAGGTGCCTATGGAGGTCATGGGGTTCTTTATTTCATGGGCGAGTCGAGCAGCCAAATTGCCCAAAAATGAAAACTTTTCAGCCCTGTTTAGGAGCTGTTTCGATCGCCTTAGTTCTTCCATTTGTTCTTGGAGACTTCTATAGAGTCTTGCATTTTCTATTGCAATGGCGATCTGGGGCGCAAAGACTTCAAGTGTCTTTCGAGTCTCCACGGGTACCCCCCCCTCCTGTGCGTCAGTAGCATCGGTTGCTATAACCCCGATGGTCTTTGATCTCGTCATCAAAGGGACCACATAAACCGAAGTCGGCTTGCCATAGGCGAGAAAAACATTCTCTTTCCTCAGGTTTGAATTATCGACATCCGGGATATATTCGGATCGTCCGGATACGGCTACCCTGGCCAATATATTACTTTTGCGGGCTGTCGGAACCCTGTAGCTCTCCACTGCTTCGGGTACTTCCCGCTCAAAACCCACACCATACATGTATTCAAGAAACTCCCCTTCCTCGTCCATCAGCATGATGATAGAACGATTGATTCGACACACACTCGACAGAGTTTTCATAATGACATCAAGAAGCTGGTCCAAATCCAAGACGGAAAGAATGGCTTTGCCGGTCTCCTGGATAGCCATCAACTGCTTCACCTTTTGATCCAACTCCACATTAAGGTCATGTATCTCCTTGTATTTCTGCTCAAGGATTTCCTTGTCTCGCTCAAGCTCATCAGCCGTCTCCTTCAAGACCGCCTTGGACGTGAAGAACCGAGAGTAGATCTCATGGAATCTGTTTCTTGCAGGCCATTTCAGATGATACTCACAATAGGGCGCACCATCGAAAAAACAGGATGCCTCCTTGAATGAGAGGGGCCTTCCTCCCCAGATTTTGGGCATGTGTGTGTAGGCGGCCTGGTTTAGAAGACAGAGATCTTTTCTTACATCCATATCGCCATTCCAGTGCAGTCTGACAATGGCCTGGTTCCCTTTGACTTCTACCAATTCTACTTTTTTATTTCTGTTCCACTTATCATTGATCTTTTGCGCATGCTTAAGGGCCGTTTTATAGGACCATAGAGTCTTGAGTAGTATTTTTTGGGCATATCCGAGTTTTGTGTTTTCAACCGAGTGTTTGAGTATTTTATAGGGGGCGTCGCTGTCATTGAGTATGCTTTTGGCCCTCTCCAACAGGTCACAGCAAACTGTGCAGGATATCCAATTATTGGGATCGCTCAAAAAGCTCTCAGGATCAGGCAGGGCATCTATTTCAGGGTGGATGCCTACAATGAGACCGGAACAGTCTCCGTTGTTGTTTTTCTTGACATATTCCAGAATCGACTTGGTGTTAATGCAGCTGACTTCTTTTTCCATTCAAGCAAGAACCTTTTTCATTGGCGCTCAATAAAATAGAGCTTTCAACCACTTTTATTTTTTTTTAAGACCTTTGCAAAATGCTCATTTTTGGTCAAGGTCAAGGAAGACAATGATTTTAACCACCCCGCTGAGGACGCCAAGCGGGACAGGCATCCATACTCGAAGTATTTTGAGGATTAACCCGCCTTAGGCTGGTTAAAATCCGAGTCTGAAGCAGCTTGTCCCGTCGTAGCTCTTGCCGCGCCATAGCTTTAGCGACGGCGGGTTAGCGAAGACGGAAGATTGAGCAAAAGGGGGCGTTTTGCAATGGTCTCTGCTTTGGGATTTACAATGGTAAAGTACGCGTACTTCTTTGTCCAGACATACCTTCTTTGTACCTTTCCATGAGCTTCGGTGCCCTTCCTCTGAATTTGTCCAAACTCTCCTTATGCACACGAAAAATGGCGCGTTCTTCACCATCGAAACATTCCTTTGGGATTAATGGATCCTTCAAAGCCCTCGTTGGCAACCGGAAGAAAGGCATCATGTTCAGAATGGATGCCTGCAATTTCGGTGTGTAATGGGATAGGCTGAATATTTGAGTCATGGTATTGAGTATGCCTTCAAAATCCAGATCCTTTGAAGGCCTGGTAACGACATTTTGTCCGAACACGCCGTCATCATCAAAAACCACCTCGGGCAAGGTCTGTGCCGTTTCATAGGCTCTGGTCTTTGGGTATACTCGGCATTCTCCTATCTTGAACACATATCCTCCGGATCCGCCATACTTTGATAATTCTTCCGCAAAAGCGATATCCTGTTCAAGATCTTCCTTTCTTTCCCCGGGATAACCGGCAATCATGAATACCATGATTGGTATTTCATTTCTCACGGCTTCTTTGAAGACCGCCTTGGCGTTGGAAACATATTGTTTGTAATGGGCTTCATCCCTGACCTTGTTCATTCGTTTTAAGGTCTCATAACTGGCGGACTCGAATCCCAGTGCAAGCAAACTGCATGTGTCCGCGATCTGTTCTAGCACGGATGGGTCAATGGCATCGCATCGCGTCTCAAAATTGACCTTCAATCCCAAGGAACGCATATAGGGGAAAAGGTCAAAGGATTTGAAAAGGGCATCACTTATGAGTAGGGTGCGGGCATGGGTTTTATTCGATAGATTTAGCAGATCTTTACGCACGACATCGGGAGGAACCTCTTTTCTATGGGGCCGCATGAAATCCTCCAGACAGAAACTGCACCGGTGGGGACATCCGCGGCTAAAACCATAGGGCAATATATCGTACGCAGCGGGATATCTCAGTAGTTGTAGGTTGTGAAGGGCCTTCTGCTTCAGATTAAAACGGACCCTTTTTCCGCTTGTATGTTGGCGACCGCTCTCTTGCCAAACAAGATTCGGCGTCCCTAAGTCTCTCGGATCCATTCCTTTTGATAGATGTTCGATTATTTGAGCGGCCGGCGCCTCCCCTTCCCCGGAAACGATCAGATCTAAATCCGATGTTCTTGAAAAAATCTCTTCATGGTAGATCGAAGGGAAATATCCACCCATAAAGACGAATATGTTAGGATCAAAGCCTTTGATAAGTTCGGCCAAATAAATAGCCTCTTCCGCCTGAGCAATCGCAGTGCAGGAAATGCCCACACCTTTCGGTTTCATTGCTGATAGGTCTTGAAGGAATGAACTGTAAATCCGTTCTTTTCCCCTTTGAGTAAGGGGGACACCATAATCTACCGGCATAGAGATGATGGAAATCTCCTCCTGGGGCAAATGAAGTTTGATATAACTGCCAATCTCCATGAGGGGGAGCGGGTAGGCGGGGACATACACGTCAATATTTCTTGATATCGGCTCAACAAGAAGAAACATGACTCACTCCTGTATTACAATAACACCTGTCAAAATTGACACTTCAAAGGTTCGAATTGCCAGTTTAATACGAAAGGCGACCAAACACTTCGCAGCTTAGGTAATCACTACGTAGCGTTAGGATACTGCTTCGACGGCATGCCTTGTAAAAGGATGTGAAACGGATAATTCGGTCCTGGCGTGAGTATCCGGGCGCGTTTCTATCTCTGCGTACTTGGCCCATTGATACCATTCCTCGGGGTAGGAGTAAACATATCGCTCGAAGAACTTGAGTACGGTCTCCCCGGGCGAAGAAGGAGTTCCCTCAAGCTCTTGCAGCATGTCTTCATAATTTTTCACAATGAGGCTGTATTCCTGCAGGTTGAATCTGCGAAGGATTCCGAAGATTATATCGGCGCCTGTCCTCCTTTGAAGTACGCTAATCGTCTTGTCCACGCCGATTGTTTTTCCTAAGAAGACGGTACTCTCACGATTTGAGGGCTTCCAGGCCTTGAGTTCGTCACACTCGATGAACACAATGCGATTTGCCCTCAATTCCTTTGCAACAGCTTTGACGCCATTTACCTTTTGATCGGCATCGATGATTCTCAAACCCAAACCCTTTGTTTTTGCATAAAGGCTGTCTTTGAGCTGCTTGGTGGCAAATTTGACAACGACCGAGATGGGGTACCCATTAATGGCCAAAAATATCGGAATGTATTCTATTCCTCCATAGTGTCCTGTGACAAATAGGGCGCCCCTCCCCTTCTCCAAAGCCCGATCTAATTTGTCTATACCGCTTGCATCTATACTCCTTTTGAGAAAAGAACCGAGCGAGTGAATGTCTTCGTATGCATTGAAAAGTTTCTCATAGTAGTGGTAGAGAATCCCTCGCATGACTTTGCTGACGATCGAGCGTATTTCAGAGACATCCTTACTCTTGGAGAACGCCGCTTCAATCGCTTTCACGATATTCCGTTTTTCTTCCCTGTTCAGAAAAAAATATAGGTTTCCCAGGAATAGCAAGAGGTAAAGCGAGATATTCCATCCCAGCCATTTGTAAAGAAAGACTTTTGGAGGGGTTTGAAGAAAAGTACTCAGTTTTTTCTTTTTTAAGCTGTATTGAGTCATATTTCTCTAAAGGGAAAGGTTTGACGAATCAAAGGACACAAAAAGACAAAGAAAAAACATGCAAATTCCAAGCCAAATTACCAATGGCCCGATCGGACAATGAATTGGATTCCATATGGGCATTATCCTGCGACGCCCTTTGACTCACTCTACGCTTCTCTGATTATCACTATCGGCATCTAAGTGTTTAATTCTTAAATCTTTTTTCTCTCATTCCATTGCTTCAGGTCTCCCTTGAGCAGATAAGTACATACCAGTTTTTTTGGTGAGGTTGATTTTTAAGCAGCGATGTACTAGGAGAGGGAAAATCAATTCTTGGAAATCGGCATCATTGAACTGTCAATAAACCGTCATATTTGAGTGAGTCTGACGCCTTTCCTGCAGGGGCATGGAATATATAAAGGGGAAGATCAAATGGGCAAAAGAGCGACAATCCTGGTGGTTGACGATGAACCTGGAGTTCGTGAATCATTCAACATGGTCCTGAAAGACCGATACAATGTCCTCCTCACTGAAACGGGTAAAGAGGCAATGGATGTCTTTACCAGAAACGCGGTGGACCTCATTCTTCTGGATATAGTTTTACCTGATTTAAATGGAATTGAATTGTTGGAGAAATTCAGAAGTACCGATCCGAACACGGAAATCATCATGGTTACTGCAGTCAAGGAGGTTCAAACCGCCGTCACTGCGATCAAGCTCGGGGCCTATGAATACATCCTAAAGCCCTTTGTGGTAGAAGAAGTGCTCAATACGGTCCATCGAGCCCTCGAAAAACGCAGCCTGATGAAGGAGGTCACCTATCTTAGAAATGAATTGGAAAGGTATCATCCTTTTGAGAGAATCGTGGGCGAGAATGATGCCATGAAGCAGGTATTCGATCTGATATCAAGTATCGCTGAGAGTGACGGATCAGTCCTTATTCAAGGAGAAAGCGGCACGGGTAAAGAACTTGTTGCGAGGGAAATCCACGGATTGAGCCCGAGATCAAATGAACCCTTTGTTGTGGTTAATTGTGCGGCCATACCCCAGACATTGATGGAAAGCACGTTTTTTGGTCATCATAAAGGGGCCTTCACAGGCGCAGATCGCACCAAAACCGGAAAGCTCGAGATCGCCCACGGTGGAACGGTCTTTCTGGACGATATAGATGTTCTGGATGTCAGCATGCAGGCCAAGTTCTTGAGAGCCATCCAGGAGAAGGAGTTCGAAAAATTGGGGAGCAATAAGGTCATCAAGGTTGATGTCCGGTTTATCGCAGCATCCAACAGAAACCTTAAGAAACTTTTGGGAACAGGCGAATTCCGCGAAGATCTCTTTTATAGGCTTAGCGTCTTTCCGGTTAAGCTTCCACCTTTGAGGGAGCGAAGAAGCGACGTTCCTTTGCTTGTAAATCATTTCTTGGAACTCAACGCGAAGAAATCGGGCAAACCTCCCAAGCGATTCTCGGAAAATGCCATAAAGAGGCTCGTGGAGTATGATTGGCCCGGGAATGTCAGAGAGCTTCAAAACCTGGTGGAACGGTCTTTTGCCATAAGCAAAGAACTCATTATTCGGCTAAAGGATATTTCCCTATTGAGCGTCGTTCAGAGAAAGGACAGCAGGATGACCCTGAGGGAGGCCGTGGGCGGGTTTGAGAAAAGCTTCATAAGCGAAGTCCTTGAAAGGGTGGCTGGGAATAGAAAAAGCACTGCCGAGATACTAGGCATACACCGAAACACCCTTTTGGCCAAAATGAATGAATACGGCATAAAGTAATTTGCTTACTTGATTGTTCAGGAATATCTTCTTTTCCAAAATTTTAGTTTTTTCAAAGAAGCAGGGCCTCAACAATCTCTTTACAGGGATGAAGAGGTCTATAGGCAGCGCAATAGTGAGTTGCTTGCCAGGCGGACGGGCCACCCCTTTGAATAGTATGGAGATCACCTTCCGGCCTATTGTGGGAATAGCTTTCCGCCCGCCAATGGGAGTCAGTTTGCTAAAGGTCGGCTCACTGAATCAAGTTCGTCCCTTCCAAGAGATCCCCGAGCCCCCGCTCAAACAAAAGCGCTTTCAAAGCGCCAAAGTGTTACCCTCTTTTAAGCGATGCAGCCGCGTTATACAAAATCGCAAAGCGATTTTCTTACTTGAAATCCTCTCTGGGAGGGGAAAACACCTCGATCACCTCTGCAGGAGATTCCCCGCAGGTGCCCCTATGTACTGCGTTTGGAGGGACCAGGTAGGCATCACCCGACCTCATGACTTTTCCCTCGCCTTCAACGATCAATTCGAGAGAGCCCTTCAATACGGTACCCAATTGTTCGTGGGGATGTGAATGTTCTGGTATCTTGGCTCCGGGCGCTAATTTGTAGAAGGCCATGGTCATTCTTTCGCCGTGGATGGCCCTGAGTTCCACGCCTTCAGCGGGTTTTTTAGGTTCAATCTTATCTATAGTGTAATGATCCATCTTTCCTTCCTTGCTGCATGTTGTCATTTGTCAATTGTCATTCGTCACTTGGCTTGCCGCGCCGAAGCCCGATAGGGCGCCCGTCCTCCGCAGTAGTCTGCTACGGAGGATGGAAAGGCGGGTCAATTTTCACTATTCAATATTCAATTGAGAGGACTGCCCACTCTTACATGCCCCGCGATCCAGGCTTCAGATATATGCAATGGCCTCGATCTCAACTCGAGTCTCAAAGGGGAGCTTGCCTGCCTGGATACAGGTCCTGGCGGGAGGATCATGATTAAAGTACTTCCTATAAACCTCGTTGAACCGCCCGTATTCCTCCATTTCCAGAAGATAGACGTTGATCTTAAGGATCTTATCCAAAGAAGACCCTGCCTCCTCCAGAATGATGCGAAGATTGGTGAGTGCCAGTTCCGCTTCCTCTTCAACAGTGCCCAGCATAATTTCATTGGTTATTGGGTCTACAGCCCCTTGTCCGGCGGTATAGATCAAGCCATTGTGTATAATGGCCTGCGAATAGGGTCCCCCGGTAACCGCCGCTTTTTCAGTCTGAAAACACCTTTTTTCTCCCATTTTTCCCTCCAAGTTAAACTTTTGGTAAAGTTGGATAGTGTTCGCATCATGAGAATCCATTATGAGGCAATACCGGGCTTCGAAAGGATATACCTCAAAAGAACCCACCGGACATTTCAGTGACCAAATATTTACATTGCAACCAATTGAACATTTGCTTTATAGACCGAGATAGGTCTTCCTGATATGGGGATTCTCCAAAAGCTCCTGACCGCCACCGCTCAGGACGATCTTTCCGTTTTCAAGGACATAGCCCCGACCGGGGAGGCTGAGGGCATGGTAAACATTTTGTTCAATTAGGAGTATGGAGGTACCCTGTTCATTGATCTGCCGTATGATTTGAAAAATGGTGCTCACAAGGAGCGGCGCAAGACCTAGCGAAGGTTCATCCAGCATCATGAGCTCCGGCAGGGACATCAATCCCCGTCCCATGGCCAGCATCTGCTGTTCTCCACCGCTCAGGGTGCCTGCATCCTGTTTGATCCTCTCCTTTAATCGGGGGAAAAACCCAAAGACCTGATCCATAGTCTCATTCTGGACCTTCTTCGTTCGTGGAAACTGTGCTCCCATCTCAAGGTTCTCCAGAACGGTCATGGTTGGAAAGAGCTGTCTTCCTTCCGGAACGTGACTGATGCCCAACTCCACTGTGCGGGAAGAGGATGCCTTCTGGAGATCCTGCCCCTTAAATTCCATCCTGCCGTTTCTGGGCCTTAGAATACCCGAGATGGTTTTCAGCGCGGTCGATTTCCCCGCCCCGTTTGATCCTATGACAGAGACCACTTCTCCTTCCCCCGCATCAAAGCTCACCCTGAAAAGGGCCTGGAGGTCTCCGTAATACACATCGATTTCATTAACCTTGAGCACTCAAAAACTCCTTGCCTAAATAGGCCTCGATCACCCCTTTGTCCTTAACAACCTCATCGGGTGTTCCTTCTGCGATCTCTTGACCGTAATTGATAACAATAACCCGCTGGGAGAGGGCCATCACTCCGCGCATCACATGCTCGATCAAGAGGATGCTGATCCCTCTTTCATTGATCTGCCGGATCAGGTCGATCAGCTCATCCACCTCCGTTGGGTTCAGCCCGGCCATCACCTCATCCAGGAGAATGGCTTTCGGCCTCGTGGAAAGGGCCCTAGCTAACTCCAGCCGCTTTCTGAGGGGCAACGGCAAACCCTGAGCCTCCTTTTCAGCCATCCTGGCGAGACCGATAAACTCGACGATCTCCATGGCCTCCTTCTTCGCCTTCCTGATGGATTTCTCCCTCACCATGGCCCCCACCATCACATTTTCTAAGACGGATAAGCTGAGAAACGGCTTGACAATCTGAAAGGTCCGGACCAGCCCCATCTGACAGATCTGAAAAGGCTGCTTGCCTTTCAGGGAATCCCCCCCGAAAAGGATTTCGCCTCTGTCTGGCAAAAGAAAGCCGGTCACGCAGTTGAATACCGTTGTCTTGCCGGCCCCGTTGGGGCCGATGAGCCCTAAGATCTCTCCTTCCTTTAGATCTAATGAGAGACCTGAGACGGCCATGAGGCCTCCAAAGCTCTTTGTCAGGCTATTAAGTTTCAATATGCTCACAGATGGGCGCCTCACTTTTCATCCCGATCAACTGCCTCTAACCTCAAGATCGGGGTCAGAGCATTCTTGACATACGTAACGATCCCCTTGGGCATGAAGAGGACCACCAGGATGGCTAAGATACCGTAAAGGATGAGATGCAGTCCCTCAAGTCCCCCCTTTGTGAAGTATGCCCTGGAGATCTCCGAGAGGGGAGTAAGAATAAAGGAGCCGAGAACAGGGCCGAAAAGGGTTCCAAGACCTCCCACGATGGGCCTCAGGATAAGCTCTATGCTGAGCCCGATGCCGAATATATGGGGATTCAGGTAGAAGATGTAGTTGGCGTAGAAAGTGCCTGCCAGGGCGGTCATGAAGGCGCTGATGGCAATGGCGATCATGTTATACTTAAAGGTATTCACACCAAGGGACTGGGCTGCATCCTCATCTTCCCTGATGGCTACCATGAACCGGCCGATCTTGGATCTCTCCAGCCACCGAACTGCGATCAATGAGAACAGCATATAACCTAGGGCGATATAATAGTAGGGCACGTTTCCCCTGAACTGGAAATTTGAGAAAGAGGGTCTGAAGTCGAGAAAGATGCCTGCAAAGGACCCCAATGCCTCCACATGGGAGACGGCCAGGCGCGTGATCTCTGCAAAGGCGATGGTCAGGATCACGAAATAGACTCCCCTTACGCCGAAGCGGAAACCCAAGAAACCGAGGAAGAGGGCGATGATGACGGCAATCAGGCCGCCTGCAAACATGCCGATCCAGGGGCTGATTCCGTAGGCCTTTGTGAGATACGTTGATGTATAGGCCCCTATCCCAACATAGAGGGCGTGCCCCAGGGAGATGTGCCCCGTGTATCCTGTCAGGACATTCCAGGACTGGCCTAAGTAGGCATAGAAAAAGATCATGACAAAGATCCCCAAGACGTATTTGTCTAAAACCAGGGGGAGCAGGAGGAGAATGAGCAGCGCGGATCCAAGGAACAGGTAGAGTCGGGTCATTTTTTCCCCCCGAAAATGCCCTGGGGACGGAAAATCATGATAATCACCAGGATACCGAAGCTGACCACCTGCTTGAGCGTGGCCGGTAGAAACAGGGTGGCCATGGATTCAGCCACACCTAAGATAAGACCGCCAACAAGGGCTCCCATGAGGTTACCCATACCGCCCAGGATGACCACGATAAAGGCGGTCAAGGTAAAATCATGTCCCATGTGCGGGGAGAGGGGCATCAGAGGAAGGAGCAGGGCCCCGGCCGCCGCGGTTGTGGCTGCCCCCAATGCAAAGGAGACATTGTAGATACGGTTAACCTTGATGCCCACAAGGATGGCCCCTGTCCTGTTGTCAGAGGCCGCCCTGATGCACTTTCCCATATTGGTCTTTTTCAGATAAAAAAAGATGAGAAGAGTGATGATGATTGCTAAGGCAAAGGCCACGAGACGGGATACATCCACCATCACATTCCCGATCCAGAAGGTCTCCAAGGCGATGGCCGTCTGGGGGCTCCTGTGATCAGGCCCCCACAACAGAAGGGCCGTGTTTTCCAAGATGAGCCCCATGGCCACTAAAGGAAGGACCTGCATGGCCTCGGGGTAGTCTAAGATGCGGTTGACCACGGAGGACTGGATGGCATAACCGAGGACAAATATGGCTGCCGCAACAACCACCAATGAGAGATAGGGATCAATGCCTATCAGGGCAAAGATCCAGTAGGAGACGTACATGCCCATGACCATGATCTGGCCATGGGCAAAATTGATAACCCCCATAACCCCAAAAATCAGGGAGAGACCTATGGCAATCAGACCATAGATCCCTCCCAACAGTATCCCTTGTATCAGAAGCTGAAGGGCAAGGGTTATGTTCATTCCTATCTTTCCCAGAGCTGCGAGGCAGGAAAGACGTATTTAGCCTGGGCGTACTTTTTGGGCAGCACGACCTTGACCCGCTGCTCCGGATCCGAATGGGGCAGAACCTGGAGCATGGCGCAGGTAGCGTTCACGTTGTCGCCGTCCTCGTTGAATATAACGGCCTCCCCTACCATGGGATGGTCCTTGAGGTTGGTCCCTCTGATGGCCTTGAGCAGATCTTCGGGCTTAGTGGATCCCGCCCTCTCCAAGGAATCGGCCATGACCAGTATCCCGGTATAGGCAAAGCCCGTGGCCAGGTCCATGGCAAGGTTATACTTCGCTTTAAGATTTTTACTGGCCCTCTGGTAGACCGGGCTGTCAGGATTGGTCCAGGGAGCCACGTCCATTACGTAGTAGAGGAGCTTGCCCAGATCCTTCACGACCTTAGGTTCGTACCAACCTGGAGATCCGGGGCTGATGATCCCCATCAGTTCCACACGCTGCTTGTAAAGCTCACGGGTCATGAGAGCGGAATCGCCCGGACGACAGACCGGAAAGAGAACATCCGGCTTTGCTGCCTTGATCTTAGCCACTTCGGCAGAGAGATCCAGGATGCCTAAGGGGTAGACGATATGATCCACGATCTCGATGGGCAGACCGGATTTCTCCATGGCCTTGATGAACCCTCCCCCCTGAGCCTTGCCAAAGGGGTCGCCTGTGTTTGTAACAACCGCACGTTTGGGTGAGGTCTTGGTCTCTTCAGTGATCTGTTTGATATAAGCGACGGCTGCTTTGGCAAAGGTGCTGCCTCTCACAAAGACTCGGAATGTATACTTGTACCCCTTCTTGGTAATCGTATCGAGAGCGGCCACATCCATCACAAAGGGGACCTGACGCTGCTCGGCCAAGGTGGCGATGGCCATGGCCACACCGCTCTGAAAGGGCCCAGTGAGCATAGTTGCGCCCCCTTTTATGAGCCTGTCGGCTTCTGAACGGCCCACTTCGGGCTTGCTCTCGCTGTCGCCTAAGAGAAGCTCCAGCTTAGCGCCTCCCATGGACTTGATACCACCCATAGAGTTGATGTAGTCCACGGCCAATTGATTGGCCTTGCGCTGGCCTTGGCCAATGAAAGCCAACGGACCGGTGACCGGCTGAACAGAGGCGAGCTTGATACTCATTGGCGCAGCCCTGAGAAGCTTTGGCACTCCGAATGTGGTTGCTGTAAGTCCCAGTCCCACTGCACCTGTCATCTTAATAAAATCCCTCCGATTAATTCCTTCATTCGACAAACTCTTTTTACCCATGACAAACCCTCCTTTCTTTAATTCACAATCTTTTCAGCCTTTACAGGTTTTTCTTCAGCCAATTGATGACAAATTCGGCTGCCTCCGGCTTTTGCAGTATATCAACGCCATGACCAGATCCTTTCACTATATTCAGTTCTTTCTTTCCTACAGCCCAATCATAATACCGTTTATTGTCAGTTGCGGCTGAGTAGTTGCCGCCCCAGTCTTTCTCACATGTTACAAACAAAATGGCCTGATCACCAAATTCCTTCAAAAGCTCCTTGATTGTTTTGCTGCCCGGAAGCGCCTCTTTTCCAGATAATGAGATTAGAACGAGCGCTTTGACTTTATATTGGATGCCAGCAATTAGTCCTACCCTAGATCCGAAACTCGCACCGATAATGGCGATTCGATTTACGTTCACCGCTTCTTGCTTTTTTAGGAAATCAAGCCCGATCTTAATATCAAATCTGATCGGTGCATATAAATCCTGGGCTTTTATTAGACGTATAGCCTCATTGCGGCTTCTTGCTTTGGCAATCAAATGCTTGTAGCGCAAGTCCATAGCTAAAACTGCAAAACCAGCTCTACTGGCTTTTAGGGGAAGCCTCCAAAGTTCATTCTATCGCATCGAGTATCAAGCAAGAGCATTATTGCGGGGGAGTTGGGTCGCGTAGCTTTGTAATATGATGCGGCAATTTCCTTACCATCGGCAGTCAATAGTGCTAGGGATTCCTCTGCCCTGGCTTCAAACCATAAAGAAAGCCCTGCAAAAAGTGCTAATTGCACAACAAATAGCACGTAAGTATTAAAATGCCTCGCCAAATCTGTTGATCGGATAATGTGAATTAGATGCCAAATACACTTCATAATTACTTTGAAATATTTCATTTTCATTTCATTATCAAAAGCGACATACAAAGGAGGTTACTAAGGAGAGGGATTTCTAGACGAGAATTAACGTTAATGTGCTTTCAAATTAGGAAATTGTGATGTCATCATCCAGAGCATGGCCCGAGTCACCACACTTCGCTGTATGGTGACTCCCATGGTCTGCCAATTTACCTATTCGAGAAATGCTATACATATTGCCATTTAACAAAAAGGTTATGAAGAAAATGGTAATGAGAGGATAGACGTCGTCATCAGTCAATGCAAAAGGTGACACATACATGCTATTTTAAAAAAAGATACTCAACTATTATATCCATCTGCGGCGGGTGGCTAGTATAGGGAAAAGCCATCTAGGTGTCAATGTGAAAAGCATGTGATGACACGGGCTTAGATTCCCCATCCGCCCGAAACGGGCACTGTGGCTGCCCGTTACAAAAGAGGCGTCCTCCGATGCCAGGAAGGCGACGACCTTTGCAACCTCTTCCGGTTCGGCCATTCGGCCCAATGGCGTTTCCTCAATAATGGCCTTCTTGTATTTGTCGGCCATGAAATCCTCGATGGTCGGTGTGCGGGTAAGACCCGGCATAACGGCGTTCACCGTGACGCCATCATTACCCGCCTCTTTGGCCACCGATTTTGTTAAACCGATCAGGCCCGCTTTCGCCAAGGAATAGGAGACCTCCCTCTTTCCTCCAATGAGGCCGTAAATGGAACTCACATTGATGATCCTCCCCCATTTGGCCGCTTTCATGGGTGGAAGCAGGAGTTTTATGAGGAGAAGCGGTGCCGTAAGGTGAATCCCCAGAACGGACTCGAATCCCGACCTTTCGATCTTGGCCATGGTTCCGGGTCGATCGAATCCTGCGTTATTGACCAGTATATCGATCAGCATCTTATCGCATATCCCTCTCACTTCTAACTGAAGCCTTTCAAAATCCGTGCGTTCCAGGGCCAGTTCCGTGACATGTGCCCCTTCGCCGGAAACTCTGTCTGCGACAGTTTTGAGGGTATCCGGATTTTTGTCAAAAAGGACCAGATCTGCGCCCCTCGATGCAAAAACCTCGGCGCAGGCCCGACCAATGCCTTGACCCGCACCTGTTATCAATGCCCTGTGAACCTTAAGATCCATTTGAGCTTCCCTTTTTAATAGATGCAACCCTTTATAGGATTACATAACTGTTCAGAACCAGTGGAGATTTCAATAAAACAACCGACCTATTGCACCTCTATCGCAGGAGATTCTAAACTCTGCCTCAATCCTATATGGCAATCAACCGGCTTTTTCAAGGGCTTATCCTGATGGGCCTCAACCCTTGAGTACTCCACGCCGGCCGATGTCGGGGTACCGACTTTATTTATCCGCCTTCGCAGAAGACCACGGGCTTGCCCGTGGATGAATGCGTAAAAATCTTAATGTTACGGCGCGATGTCACCCCAAAATTGAGGCGGATAACCGCGTCGGAGCCGAAGGTGCCCGTCCCCCGCAGTAGCCTGCTACGGAGGATGGAAAGACGGGTAGTTTATGGGTACCACGGGTTTACCCATGGGGATCCATTCGCAACAATTTTCAAATCGTTGCAACCTTTTCCTACCGCGTTGATTGAATGAAAATCTGTAAGAATTCTGTCCTTGTCCTATAAGCGGAGGCTCAGCCAAACAGGATTTCAAAGCACTAAAGTGTTGCGAAAATCAAGGATCTTGGCACACTGTTTGCTACCCTATTCCCGGGGAGGAAAATTTTATGTTATGGCATCTTAAATCCTCCTGGAGTCTCAAAAATCACAGATCTTTGTACCCGGCATCCTATTCATGGATGGGCAAAAAACCCTATGAAACGCTGTTGATGTGGAAGAGTTTATTAAATAAACGGTCCAACATGTCTTGCAAATAAAAAATGGTATCCCCTAAGTCCCAATTCCCAATACTTATCGCAGAAGACGACTTCATTCCCAGGAGGCTTTTGGAAAAGAGTCTTATTGAGCATGGACATGAGGTCACAGCTGTTGAAAACGGGAGAGAAGCCCTGGAGGCCTTTGGGGATAGATTCTATCCGATCCTGTTGACGGACTGGATCATGCCTGAAATGGACGGCCTTAGTTTGTGTCGCGCAGTTAGAGAAAAGATCACAGAGGGTTATGTTTTTATCATCCTTTTGACTGCAAAGGATACTGAAAAAGACGTTCTTTTAGGTTTTGAGGCGGGAGCGGACGACTACCTGACAAAGCCCTTTGAACAAACCGAATTAATGGCCCGAATCAATACGGGTATTCGTATTTTGAAACTTGAAAAATCCCAAAAGGAAGCGGAGAAGGAAATTAGGCAATATAGCGAGCGGCTGGAGGACATGGTTCAAGAGAGGACCGAGCAGCTAAGAAAGTCAGAAGAGAAATACCGAACCATCCTTGAGAACATTGAAGAAGGTTATTATGAGGTTGACCTATCGGGAAATCTAACTTTCTGCAACGATTCATTGTGCCGAATATCAGGAATCAGCAGAAGCGATCTGATCGGCAAATCCACCCGGGATCTGGCTGATGAATACAACAGCAGAAAGCTTTTTGACAAGTACCACCAGGTTTTTAGGACCGGGGTACCTGAAAAAGGGGTAGATTGGGCATTGAGTTCTAAATCTGGGGATCTCAGATTCCTGGAGAACTCCGTTTCTCTGATAAGAGACAGTGATGGGAAGGCTCTTGGTTTTAGAGGCATCATCAGAGATGTGACGGAGAGGAAAGAGCTTGAGAACGAACTCGTCGAAAAGAGGCGGTTGGCTGAAGAGGCCAGCAAGGCGAAGAGTGAATTCCTTGCAAACCTTAGCCACGAGATTAGGACGCCTCTAAACGGGATCATCGGTATGACGGAGCTTGCAATGGAAACCGATCCCAATGATGAACAGAAAAATCTTCTCAAGACTATCGATTCTGAGGCCAGTTCCCTCTACGGCCTCATCAACAACATTCTTGACTTCTCAAAGATCGAGGCCAGAAAGATGGAACTTGAGGAAGCACACTTTGATCTCAGGGTTTTGGTCGAAGATCTTGCCAACAATACGGCTCTGAGAGCCAAACGTAAGGGGCTCGACTTTACCTGCTCTATCTCCCCCGAAGTCCCTTCACATATCCTTGGAGACCCCGGCCGCCTGAGACAGGTCTTAACAAACCTCCTAGTTAATGCACTGAAGTTCACCCATGAAGGAGAGATAAATCTCAGGGTCGAATTGGATAGGGATGACGGGGATGAGGTCAGGTTACGTTTTTTTATCAAAGACACGGGCATTGGCATACCCGAAGAAAAGCAAGGCATTATTTTTGAAGATTTCACACAAGCCGATGGTTCAACCACAAGGAAATACGGGGGAACCGGGTTGGGTACAACAATATCCAAGCAATTGGTTGAACTCATGGGTGGAGAAATAGGGCTTGATAGCATAGAGGGGAAAGGGAGCACCTTCTGGTTTACTATTGTTGTAAAAAAGCAGAAGGAATCCATACCCCAATCCGATGTAAAGAAGACCGAACTCAAAGGTCTTAAAGTTCTTTTAGTGCATGGCAACAGAAGGGAAGCCATGGAATTATATAGCCCGCTCGAGTCCTGGGGATGTATTGTTAAAGACATACCCGCCGGGATAGTGGCTCTTTCTCTCTTGAAGGACGCCGGCGAATCAAAACCTCCCTATGACCTGGTAATCTCCGATCGGCTTACCTCGGATCTGGAGGCCTTTGAAATGGCCAAAAGAATTCGCACCCTGTCGGCGCTCAACCTAGTTCCGATCATCCTCCTTACACCTTTCGGCTTAAAGGGAGATGCTCAACTATGCAAAGAAGCCGGCATAGACGGATATTTAAGCGGCATGACAAAGCCGGATGACCTTCTAAAGGCCATTGAACTGGTATTCGAGAAACTGAAAATGGACCAAGGGGGGGACAAACGGCCTCTTGTAACAAGGCACACTGTTTCAGAAGAGAGAAGACGAAAGCATCGGATACTACTGGTGGAAGACTATCCTACGAACCAACAAGTAGCGTTGCGACACCTCCAACGGGCGGGTTATGAGGTTGATCTCTCTGAAAACGGCCGGGATGCAATCGAGGGTTTTAAACTCAAGCACTACGATCTCATCCTCATGGATATGCAGATGCCGGTGATGGATGGGTATGAGGCCACACGGGTTATCAGGGCGTGGGGAAAAAAGAATAACAACGGACTCAAATCATCGGCCCTATCTCATAGGACGCCTATTATTGCCATGACCGCCAATGCCATGAAGGGAGACCGGGAGCTTTGTCTGGAGGCCGGCACAGACGACTACACGCCAAAGCCTTTAAGAAGGAAAGAACTCCTGAAAATGATCCAAAAATGGCTCAAGAATGCCGGACAGAAAGAGCCTGTCCCATCAGATCCCGGTCATGAAGCCAAATCACAACCATCTAAAGGCAGCCCGGAGAATGCCCCTATGGATTATGAAAGGGCCGTTGATGAGTTTGAGGGGGACGAGGAATTCCTTATTGAAGTGTTGGGCGGTTTCCTCGACAACGTTCGCGATCAGGTTGTGACCATACGTCAAGCCATATCCGATGGCGAAGCAGAGACAGTAAGGAAAGAAGCCCATTCCATTAAGGGTGGGGCGGCGAATCTAACGGCCCAAGGATTATCTGGAATTGCCTTTGAACTTGAGCAGATCGGCCAATCGGAACGGCTTGAGATGGGTCCTAAAATCCTTCAGCGGCTTGAAGAGGAATTCACGCGGTTGGAGGTTTATACTACAAATCGGTGATGGGCTAACCACCAGCCGATGATGCACTGGGGCATGAGCGTTAACTTATTTTGTAGCCATTCACGGAGTAGTTGAGTCAGCCGAAATTCCAAATCACAAATGCCAAATAACAAATAAATACCAATGACCAAAATCCCAAACAAACCTCAAATAACAAAAACGGAGGAATCAAAATAGTTGAGTCATTGAGTTTTGGAATTTGATGCTTGGAATTTGGGATTTCATGGATTCCGTGTTGGGGAATTAAGGCTGGGTAGATAGTGCTTTGAGGATCTCCGCGAGTTCCGCTTTTATCTCTTCAATAATCCCCTCTTTTTCAGATGCGCCGCTCTTTGGTTCTCCCTGTTTGAGCCTTTTTCTTGCACCCTCGATGGTCAGCTTCTCCTCATAGAGAAGCCGTTTTATTTCAAGGATGACCTCGAGATCTTTCCTTTGGTAGGTGCGCTGGTTGGAATCGGCTCTTCGAGGTCGAATCTGAGGGAATTCACTCTCCCAGTATCTCAGGACATAAGGCTCAACACCGATAATCCGACTTACTTCCCCAATGCGAAAGTATCGTTTGTTATCAGGGATTTGCATAGCGTCCTTATCCCTCTCTTAGTTTTCCACCTGTCTTCTTTCGTATTCCCTCGATAATGGCTTCATGCAAACGGTTGATTTCCTTGCCATCGAGCGTTCGGTCCTTTGATCTGTAACAGATTCTGAAAGTCAGTGCCCTTTCGGAAGGATCGATGCCTTTCCCTTCGTAAAGATCGAAAATGAGAACGGAATCCACAAGCTGTTTCCCATTTTTCTTGATGGTCTCTTCTATAGCAGCGCTTTGGACATCTTTTCCAACGATAATTGAGATGTCCCTAAATACAGCCGGAAACCGTGCAAAGGCCTCAAACCGCATGTCCTCCAAAATCTGCTTGAAAATGGATTCCAGTTCCAACTCAAACATAAAAGCGGATGTTGTTCGGATATCCATTTTTTCCAAGATGTCTTCGGAGACCCGACCCACATCTCCAAGTTTAAACCCTGATTTGAAGATTGCCGCATAAATATCAGAGTCGTATCCAGGTGACGCCTCCTGTCTCTGGAAATACACACCTCTTATGCCGAGGGCTTCCAAAAGGGCCTCCACCGCGCCTTTTATATCAAAAAAATCAATGTCTCGCTCATCACTGTACCAGGCCTTTTTGGCCGAAGATCCGGTCATAATGGCTGCCAAACATGTCTTTTCTTCCGGGAGTTCAGCCTGGTCAGTGCCTATAAAAACCTTTCCCCATTCAAAAAGCTTAAGGTTTTCTTCACCATGCGCCGCATTGCCTTTAACCGTGGTGAGGAGCCCCGGGATAAGGGATGTCCTCATTACCGACTGTTCAACGGACAAAGGATTGCGCAATTCGAGGAAGGATCGAAGATCACTATCCCCCTCTGCACCGAGTATATCCGCAAAATCGGGCGAAATGAAAGGGTAGGTAATGATTTCTGTAAAACCGAGCCCCACCATGATACCCGCCACCCTCTGGTTGATATCGAGTTCCGGTGCGTCCTTCTCGTCAGAGGGCCTTATGGGGGGAGAGGTCACGGGTATGCTGTCATAACCCTCCATTCTCGCGATCTCCTCCATAAGATCCACTTCACGCGTGATATCGACTCTAAGTGCAGGCGGAACGACAGTGATGATATTCTCATCATTCCCCTGAACCTCCATCTCCAAATTTTCAATATAGGACGCCATGGTTTCGCTGGAAAGAGACGTCCCAAGGAATTCATTGGTCTTGTCTACCCTGAGAGATATTTTAGGTCTTCTGTGAGGCCTTGGATAGGCATCGATGACGCCCTTTGGAACGGTCCCACCCGCCAGACGGCTGATAAGCATCATAGATCTTCTGAGCGCCGTTGCAGCGCCTTCGATATCAACGCCCCTTTCGAATCGGTAGGATGCTTCCGTTGAAAGACCGAGTTTCTTTGATCCTCTTCTGATAGTTATGGGATCGAAGAAAGCGCTTTCAATCAAGACATTTTTGGAACCGGCAAAGATCTCCGAATTGAGCCCCCCCATGATTCCGGCCAAAGCCACCGACCTTTGCCCGTCACAGATCATCAGGTTTTCGGCATCCAGGGTATGGGTTTGTCCGTCCAGGGTGGTAAAGACCTCACCCGCACGAGCCCTTTTGACAACGATTCGGTTTTCCTGGAGGCGATCGTAATCAAAGGCATGGAGAGGTTGTCCCATTTCAAGCAGCACATAATTTGAAACATCAACCACATTACTGATACTCCTGACGCCCGATACATGCAGACGATATCTCATCCAGAAGGGAGATGTTTTCAATTCGACGCCGAGCACCATGCCCGCCGCATATCGAGGGCAGCCGATGGGATCTTCTATGGTTACCTTTGCGAAGTCCTCAACGGGTTTTTCCTCTTCTTTTAAATTGATTTCCGGCCTCCTGAGAGTTTGCCCGGTAAATGCTGCTATTTCCCTGGCAATACCCATGACCGAGGCGCAGTCCGGCCGGTTCGGCGTAAGGCTGATCTCCAGGGCATGGTCTTCCAAATGGAGGGCATCCGAAACCTTGGCGCCTGGCATTAGGTTATCTGGGAGTACCATGATGCAGGTATGGTCTTCGGTGAGCCCCATTTCATCCTCTGCAAGGAGCATCCCCACCGAAAGCTCGCCTCTGATCACGGTCTCTTCAATGGTCATACCACCGGGAAGCCTTGTGCCGGGAAGGGCCATTGGCGCCATCATGCCGGGCTTTGCATTCGGGGCGCCGCAAACGACCGACGCCTCTCTGCTTCCCGTATCCACATGACAGATGGAAAGCCGGTCAGCCTTAGGATGGCCTGTCACGGAAAGAATTTTTGCCGCCACAACATCCTGAAGGCCCTGACCAACGGGTTCGATAGCCTCAACCTCCAGTCCGGACATGGTCAACCGATCTCCCAATTCGGTCGGAGACATGCTGATGTCAACGTACTCTTTAAGCCAATTTAGGCTGACGCGCATAATTTTCTATTAAATCCTTAATGATTGTAATCTCAGAATCAGAACTGCCTCAGAAAGCGCATGTCATTCCTGAAAAGCAACTGTATGTCATCGATTCCAAATTTCAGCATCGCAATGCGATCGACTCCCATGCCAAAGGCAAAACCCGAGATCTCCTCTGGATCGTAGTTCACAAAACCATAGACCTCAGGATCGACCATGCCTGATCCGAGTATCTCAAGCCACCCCGTGTGGGAACAGGTGCGACATCCTTTCCCTTTGCATATCACACACCGGATATCCACCTCAGCGCTCGGCTCCGTAAAAGGGAAAAAACTTGGTCTGAAGCGCAACGATGTATCCTTGCCAAACATCTGGTGGACAAAATTGGTCAATGTGCCCTTTAGGTCGCCAAAGGTCACCCCCTTATCCACGAGCAGGCCTTCAACCTGATGAAACATGGGGGTATGGGTTACGTCTGAATCCCTTCTGTAAACTTTCCCGGGTGCGATGATGCTTACGGGCGGGGGATGGCTTTCCATGGTCCGGACCTGCATTGGAGAGGTATGCGTCCTAAGAACGATATTATCAGACACATACAAGGTATCCTGCATGTCCCTTGCGGGATGATCCTTTGGAAAATTCAAGGCCTCGAAGTTATAGTAGTCCAGTTCAATATTCGGACCTTTGACGACCCGAAAACCCATTTTCAGGAAAATATGGCAGATTTCTTCCATAACTTGGGTAACGGGATGTATATGTCCTCTGGCAGGCTGTCTTCCAGGTAAAGTAACGTCCAGTAAGGACGATCCTGGTGCTGCTTTGGCTTCCAACCTCTGTTGAGTCTCCTCGAAGACACCCTGTAATTTCTCCTTTAGCTGGTTTGCGAGTTGACCAAATTGGGGCCTTTCCTCCGGGGGCAATTCCTTTAGCCTTTTCATGAGCAAGGCCAGTTGTCCCTTTTTCCCGAGGTAGGCTATTCGGCGTCTCTCCAGTTCTTGAAGATCTTCCGTTTTCTCAAGGTCCCCGAGGGCACTCTTTTTCAGTTCAATGAGAAGATCTCTCATGGGAATGGTATATCCCTTTTTGTAGGCGTTCACGGGTTCAAAGGTTCAGGGGTTCAAGGTTCCATTCTCGTCCCCG
>CAYWMP010000089.1:20566-23156 GCA_964459445.1 uncultured Desulfobacteraceae bacterium | reverse complement strand
CAATCGAAATTGTTCGACTCATTTAGTCAAACAATCGGGACGTAAGGAGCTAAATACAAAGATATTAAATCCTATCAAACAAAGGATGGCTCTGAAATCAGGGAGCTCATGCATCCGGAAGTACATGGCAATTTGAAGCAGAGTCTGGCAGAGGCTAACATTCCGAAGAGATTCACAACACATCTTCACAGGCATGATAAAAGCGAGGAGCTTTATCACATCACGATGGGGCCGGGGATAATGATCATCGGGGACGAGCAGTTTGAGGTCTCTGAAGGCGACACAGTATGCATTCAGCCAGGAGAACCTCACAAAATAGAAAATACCGGCAATGGCCCTCTGAAAATTCTGTGCTGTTGCTCACCACCCTACTCCCACCAAGATACCGAATTGTTGTAGCTCGCTCAATTTCTAAGATAAAAAAAGGCGTGAACTTACTCTAAAGTGAGATCTCTGCAAAATGCTCAATTTTGGTCAAGGTCAAGGTCGACGAGGATTTTAATCAGCCCGCTAAAAATACCAAGCGGGACAGGCATCCATACTCGAAGTATCTTGTGTCCCGCACGTTCACGAAAGTTAGGGACAAATCAGAGGCAGCTTGTCCCGTCGTAGCTTTAGCGAAGTCGGAAGATTGGGCAAAAGGGGGCGTTTTGCAGAGATCTCAAAGTTCTTCTCCAAATCTTTCCAAAGCAGGTTGAGCTATGATCGGGTCGTCATAATCCATATATTTCCCACTCCACTCATTTGGCGCAAAGAGCGAAAGCCAGGCTATAGAGCGGGCGGGGACATGAGGGGGTTCCAATTCACCCTCCACTTTGAGTCTTTCATAATAATCCGCTTGAGATGGGGGCATGGTCAAGGGGGCTTGCCGCCTCAATTGGTTTTGCATATCGGTGCCAACGACACCCGGCCGTACTGCAATGGCGGTTATGGATGGCTCTTCGGCGGCCAGGACTCTTGTGAAATGGGTGAGGCCGGCTTTTGCTGCACAATAGGCGCTGGCAGCCTGGATAGGGATATCGGCGGCCCCACTGCTCACGTTTATGATTCGGCCCTCTCTTTTGCGTAATTCCGGAAGGACCGCCCGGGCCAAATAGAAAGGTCCCAGGAGGTTTACGCCGATGCTGTATTGCCATATCGTGGGATCGGCAACAGCAACCGTACCTAAGGGCTCGACAAGACCGGCGTTGTTCACAAGTCCGTCAATGCGACCGAACCGATCAAAGGTATCATCCACGGCCTTTGAGCAGGCCTTCTGATCAGCGATATCGGCAGTCAGTGCCAAAGCGACACCGCCCAAACGTTCTACATCTGAAGCAACCTTCTCCAAACTGTCTTTCGAACGCGCAACAAGCGTCACGTTGACTTTTTGTTTCCCCAACCATTGCACCACAGCAGCGCCCACACCTCTTGAAGCGCCTGTCACTATAACCACCGGATGATCATTCATTTTATTTCCTTCCCTACGAAACGAATAATGAAGAATAATTAAGAGTCTGCGCATTCGTCAAGTTTCGCATGGCTTTGCCACAGATGCCCCGCGCTGAAAGGCGGGGAGCTTTACTTGACAGGCCATTGTTTCACCTAGTAATTGTAATGATTCATAAAAAATGGGTGCAAGGCGTAGGGCTCAAGGCGTAAGGATGAGATGTTTGCTTAGACCTAAGCCCCGCATTACATGATTCCATGGGCAGACTTATTATCAAAATTCAAGAGATCAAAGGCCATTGCCCTGTTTACAGGCTTGGGGACAGGATTGTTTTGGATGAGGGATATCGATTGAATTGCAGAAAAAGCGAATCTATATGCATGCATTCAATGACCTCCATTATGCCCTACTATGTTGCGCTGTACCGGGGTATCAATCCAAAGGACCTGGGTTTATCCAAGGACGGTCAAAGGGCCTATGTCCAATGCTTGGACCCCTGCGAACACACCGGCGGTGGTACCGTCATTTTCGAAATTGAGAAGGCAGAGTAAGACGAATGAAAGAAAGGCGCAAGGCTTAAGGTGTAAGGCTTAGGGTAAGACATCAGACATTTCTTCCTTGTGCCCTGCGCCTTGTACCTTTGGCCTGTTTGTTTTGATCCCCGAGGCCCCGCTAAATCAAACACCCAGTAAAAGAGCTAAACCTTTCCTAAAGCAACCAATAATAAGGAAGGCAAGAATGGAAATGACCCAAGCTACACTCGATCAGCTAAACGATAATCCGGTTTACAAAACACTTGGCATCCGTGTAGAGGAAGCAGGCGGAGGCACGGCGAATTCCCGATTGACCTCCCTACCAAATATGTGCTGGCCGTTTCCGGGCCAACCCCACGGCGGCGTGATATTTACATTGATGGATGTAACCATGGCCTGGGCGGTGTTTGCGCCCCTTGATCCGGGGTATAACTGCGCAACCATTAATTTGGACATCCAATACACACGCCCAGCAAAGGGAAATTATTTTACATGTGTCGCCAAAACGACCCACAAGACAGGTCGGTTGACCTTTGTCCGAGCGGAGATCCTCGATGAGAAGGAAGAGCTTGTTGCTATGGGGCAGGGGACGTATCGGGTTGTGGAAGCTGATATCATGAAAAAATAG
>CAYWMP010000089.1:6661-20466 GCA_964459445.1 uncultured Desulfobacteraceae bacterium | reverse complement strand
TGCTATGGGGCAGGGGACGTATCGGGTTGTGGAAGCTGATATCATGAAAAAATAGGTAGTGCCCGTCCAGAAATGGCCATTTTTCACCATTTTCAGTCTTCGCTGAAGCTACGCCGCGACAGGCAGTGTCAGGTGGAACATCCCGTATAGCGGGGCTCAAATTCCAACCCGCCATACTTCTGGCGGGTAAATCCTCAATACAAACCATGTATGGATGCTTGTCCCGCAGGCGCTTTCAGCGGGATGGTTGAAATTCTCGCCTTCCCCCGAGCGAAGCACGGGATCTTCGACTTGAACTTGCAAAAACTATCTCATTTCTGGAAGGACACTAGGCAGGTATTAGCGAGCACCCACCAGAAGTATGAACCTCATGGCATCTTCCGCCATCCAGTCATTGCTAAAAAGCACATAGGTCGGTTTTTTGGTTGTCCAGTCCTTAATTTGCTGGAGTTCCTGATCAGTGTATTGGAGCGATTTCCGGGTCTTGCCAAAGAGTCGGAAATATTGAAAGTCACCATAAATGGGTTGGTTCTTGAATGGATCTACGCAATGAATGAGGTCTAGTTCCTCACAAAGTCCCTTTACTAGGTCTCCGGGCCAATTTCCTCGTGGCTCCCAGGTAAAACGAAGATCTCCCCTGTCAATCCCTTCGAAAAACTTTCGCATGTTGGCTATATTTTCCTTTTTGGGGCGAAATGCGGCCGGGCATTGAAAGAGGATGGTCGATGCCCCCAAAGTGCGGGCAAAATAGGCCGTATGCTCCCAGGCTTCAAGGACTTCGTCAGTATCCTGAAAGCCACCATAATATTTGTGTTTTGATGGTTCGATTTTCTTTCCCAGGCGGCGGTATGTGGGGCTGGAGGATTCGTGGGTGATCAACTGCCAGGCCTTCATTGTGAATTCAAAATCATCGGGTGCCAAATCTCGCCACTTCTCTGCCGTCTTGAGACGCGGCAGCTGGTAAAAGGTAATTTGAACTTCTATGAGCCTGAAGAATTCGAAATATTTGGCTTGGGGCAGTGCAAATCCACAGCATCCGATTTTGACATTAGCCATTGAATCCATCCCTTTGCGTCTATTTCAAAAAGAACAAGTGTCGTCATTACAGGGCCACAGCTGATCTTTAACCTGAAAAAGCACAGTGGGTTTTGCTGGATAAACCATTTGTCGCTTTGATAGCTCTCAGATCCTGTGCTACCTTAATGCGATCCGAATTAAAGAGGAAACCATTTCATGTTTCGAAAACGAGATTTCAAGATAAACCACCTTCATTCCGGCGGGGTCATCACCAACTACCACTGTACATCATCCTGTGCCCATTGCCTCTATTTTTCAGGTCCGAACCGCCAGAAGGATTATATAGACCAAGACACTTTGATAAAGAATTTAGAAAAGATCAAGAGTCTCGGATGCCATTCAATCCATATTGGCGGGGGTGAACCCTTTATGAACATTGAAGGCTTGAAAATGGTGATCGAGACGGCTCAATCCACTGGCGTGCAAATAGAGTATGTGGAAACGAATTCATCGTGGTACAGGGATCAGGACTCAGCATATGAGATTCTATTATCACTCAAAGAAAAGGGTCTCACCACGCTACTCATCTCCATCAGCCCCTTTCATAACGAACGTATCCCGTTCCAAAAAGTGAAGGGCGTGATTCAGGCCTGCAAATCCGCAAACATAGGCATCTTCCCATGGGTTTCAGAATTCTTTGGAGAGATCGATGCCTTCGACGACAAAAGACCCCACACCCTTTCTGAATACGAAGAAGCCTATGGTCATGACTATCTGAGGCGCCTCCCCTCAAGATATTGGATCCATCTTGGCGGAAGAGCTCTTAAGACGTTCTCCAGGGTTTTCGAAACAAAGCCTTGCCCAGAAATAATTTCTTTGAATCCCGGGGGATGCAAAGAGCTTCTCGATGTGAGTCATTTTCATCTCGACCTTTACGGTAATTATATACCCGCACTATGCTCGGGTCTGGCTGTGTTTCGCGATGATCTTGGGAAGGACATTACAGAGGAGAAATACCCCATACTCCATACTCTGTTTCAAAGGGGTATCGCAGGTTTGTATGAGATGGTCAGTGAGGAGTATGATTTCCAACCAAAGGATAGGTATCTGTCCAAGTGTCATTTGTGTACGGAAATAAGGCGTTTTCTAGTGGTCCTATGCGGTGCGGATTTCAAGGATTTGCAACCAAAGGGATTCTATGAGAGTATTTCGTAAAAAGATTGGTTTAAAGTTCAGGGTTTTGACCCGCCAGAAGTATGGCGGGCAAGGGTTCAGAGGCGGCATGGTTTTATAATGATCCATCCAAATCTCTTAAACCGTGAACGCTGAACGTTGAACCCTTGAACCAAGATGAATAGTATTTGACAAAGGAGGTAGATAGACATTGGATTTGAAAATCGATGGAATCAGTTTGCGAGTTGTAGAATCTGAAAACACGGGTTCCGAAAAGGAGCCTTCAATCGTGTTTGTTCATGGCGCAGGGAGCGATGCCACGGTTTGGAACGGCCAGGCAGCTTTTCTTGAGGGCAAGTATATTAGCTATAGGATTGAACTTCCCGGACATGGCGGCTCCACAGGATCAGGTGAAGATGACATATCGGCCTATACTCAATGGACGCGGAAGGCGATTAATGAAGTATTGGATTCGCGCCCCTATATCTTTGTCGGCCATTCAATGGGAAGTGCCGTTGCCCAGGAATTGGCCGTAGAGCCCGAGGGGGCAATGCAAGGGGTTGTCCTGGTTGGAGCGGGCGCCAGACTCGGCGTGGCCGGCATTATCTTCAAAATGTTGGAAGAGGATCTCAAAGGCTTTTACAAGAGCATTGAGCAGGCAGCCTTTGCAGCTGAAACGCCCAGGGGTTTGAAGCAAAAGGTGATAGAAGGTATGCGAACCTGTTTGCCGTCCGTCATCCTTAAGGATTTTAAGGCATGCAATCAATTTGACATCAGGGAAAGGCTCAAGGACATTAACCTTCCTACTCTCATTGTGTGCGGTGATCAAGATCAGCTTACGCCTGTGAAATACGCTGAATACTTGAGGGAGAATATAGAAGGCTCTCATTTTGAACTGATCCCCAAGGCAGGGCATATGGTCATGGCGGAACAGGCAGAGGTTTTTAACAGGGTTTTGGGACTTTTTCTTGAGGATCTATCATCCCAGTGAGAACATTAGATAGGAGATGAGGAGGAAATTATGAGGCCCCCGGTGGATTTAGAAAAAGCAAAAGCAATTATTCAAGGTTGGTACGATGAGTACTGCCGGGTTTATGATAAGCCCAATATTGAACTGGAAATCTCGGAAAATGAGGCGTCGGGTGCATATCATATCGCAATTCCATCACGTGGGGCTTCTTCAACAATCTTTTGGAGTACTGTGAGCGATTACGAGAAATACGGCGGACAAGGCATTCCGGGAGACCTCATGGAAAGTATAACCTATGCCTTCGAAGATCTGGAATAGAAGTAAAAATGCAATGCAAGAGAGATTGGCGCATTGGTAGAGCGAAAATTTCAAACTGATTTCATTTTCTAAAAAAATACCATGACGATTCCCGGAAACTTGCTCAGCACCGCTATGGCGGTCATGCCTCACAAGGATGTGGATCGGGCCCTCGAGGCCGCCCTTTCCATGGATATCCCCTTCTGGCCCCAACTCCCCAACTATAGTTATTATGAAGATATGTATGTTCAGGCCTCGGAGCATTTTCCCGGCATTTTGCTCGATGTGGAAGCGCGAACTCTGAAATTTTCGAGCCAGCTATTTCTTGATGAACTGGAAGAGGTCATGTCCCATTTTGATGAGCCGGAGTACTTTGATATCAGCGAGAGTTATTCGGTGGTTTACAATCGTTTTCTTGAACTCGACCTGGTGGATAGGCCCGCCATCCGGGGACAACTGGAAGGTCCTATCAGCTTCGGATTTAATGTGGTTGATGAAAATGATCGTCCAATTCTCTTTGACGATACTATCAGATCTTTCATGCTCGAATTCATGGCCAAACGGGTAAACATCCAGTTGGAGCGGCTCAAAAGGCGGAATGGAAATGCCTTCATGTTTATTGACGAGCCCGGGCTTCAGTTTCTCTGGAGCGCGATGTCCGGATATGGCGACCAGGCGGCCAAAACGGATATGGAGATGTTTTTCGACCTGATTAAGAGGCCCCGGGGCGTCCATTTGTGCGGCAACCCGGACTGGGACTTTCTCCTGAACCTGGACCTCGATATTTTATCCATGGATATCTACACCAACGCCGAGGTCTTTGCGTCCTACGCTAAAGCAATCGGAAGATTTTTGGAAAGGGGTGGTGTCCTTGTTTGGGGTATCGTCCCCACCAATTTTGAACCCTTTGAAAAGGAAGGCATTCCTTCTCTAATAGAGCGCCTGGAAGAGGTCTGGTCAATCCTCGATAAGGGAGGGATCGACCAGGGCCTCCTCCTAAGTCAAGCACAGCTTTCCCCGGCAACCTGCTGTCTTATCAATCCCGATGGGGATAAGACCGTTGACAAGGCCTTTGGCGTGGTAAAGGCCCTGTCCGAGCAATTGAGAGAAAAGTACGGGTTTCAGTAACACCATGCAAAGCCAGTGCGGAACGAGTAGGACATCTATATTTGCAGAGGGCAGGGGATGAACGAATTAGTTAAAATGACGGCAAGGGAGGTTGTATCTCTCCTGAAAAAGGGGGAGGTCTCACCGCTGGACCTGGTTGAGATTTCGACTGAGAGGATTGCTCAAGTCGACAGGTTGGTCAACGCCCTGCCTACCCTTTGTCTTGATCGAGCAAAAGCGCATGCAAAACGGCTTATGGGACATCCACTGGCGGATCCGCCTGCGCAGTATCTCTATGGATTGCCTGTTGCGATCAAGGATCTGACCGACGTTGAAGGGGTCCGCACAACCTATGGATCTCCTATTTTTTCGAAGCACATACCCGAACGCTCGAATTATCTCGTCGAGATCCTGGAAGCCAACGGTGCGATCGTTATGGGAAAATCGAATACGCCGGAGTTCGGGGCAGGGGCCAATACCTTTAACGAAGTTTTCGGTAAAACCCTGAATCCCTGGAATACGGATATGACCTGTGGGGGGTCATCGGGTGGATCTGCGGTGGCGGTTGCCACAGGCGAAGTATGGTTGGCTCAGGGGAGCGATCTGGGGGGCAGCCTGCGAATACCCGCCAGCTTCTGCTCCGTCGTCGGCCTAAGGCCGAGTCCCGGAAGGGTGGCATCCGGCCCCAGCCTCATGCCCTTTGATACGCTTCCGATTCACGGTCCTATGGCACGAAATGTGGGGGATGTGGCATTGATGCTGGATGCCCAAGTGGGTCGGCATACAGGTGATCCGATTTCTTTGCCAAGGCCAAAGACCCCATTTATCAACACAGTGGATCGTCCTTTGAAACCGAAGAAGATCGGTTTTAGCCCTGATTTGGGAATAGCACCGATTGATCGAGAGGTGAGAGACCTAAGCACCCGAGCAGCCGAATCCGTGACCGATTTAGGCATTGAGGTTGTTGAGGCATGTCCTGATCTAAAGGATTCAGAGGAGATCTTCCAGATCCTGAGGGCGGCCCTTTTTGCCTATCGATTCGCGCCAGTCTTGGAGAAACATCGCGAGGCCCTTAAGCCTGAGGTCATATGGAACATTGAAAAGGGATTGGCTCTGACCGCCAATGAAATTGGAAAGGCAGAGCGGAGTAGGGCTGATCTTTATTACCGTATTTCTGCGTTTTTTGAAGAATATGATCTCCTAGTTTGCCCAACCGTTATCACCCCACCCTTTGACGTCAATAGGCGCTATCTGGAGGAACTCGATGGCGTTAAGTTTGGTTCATACATTAGCTGGCTTGTCTTGACCTATGCCATCACCCTTACCGCATGCCCCTCTATTTCTGTTCCCTGTGGTTTTACAAAATCGGGTCTTCCCGTAGCGCTTCAGTTTATAGCATCGCCCCAAAGGGACGATCTGGTCTTGAGCGCCGCCGCCCTGTTCGAAAGGCTTCACGGGCTCGACCAGCTGACCCCCATCGATCCCCGCAAAGGGAATCAATAAGGGGACCCTCTCAACCCCATCTACCTTTTCCATAATTCCAGAACAAAATATTTTGACAATTCGGGTTGACAAATTCGTAATTGCTGAATATGTTATCTATACTGAATATTTAGAAATTACTGATTTAGTGGAAATGGAGTAATTTATGGTAAAGACAAAAACTGAAAAGAAAAAGGCAGAAAGCGAAACTCACTCCTTGGACGTTGGATGTTGTAAGATCGACGCCCTGGTGACCGTTGATGCGCGAGGCCAACTAGTGCTTCCCAAGGATCTGCGCAAAAAGGCCAACATCAAGGCAGGTGATAAACTGGCGGTGATAAGCTGGGAAAAGGGAGAAGAGGTTTGCTGCATGCTGCTCATGAAAGCCGATGATTTTGCGGATACCGTCAGAAATATGCTTGGACCCATGATGAAAGGGATATTGGGGTGAGGACGCAGATAGAAAGTGCTATGAGCAAAAAGGATCAGGGGATTTCTGGTAAATCCAGATCCGCATTTGATGATTCCTTTTGTCATTCCTGTTGGGAGACATGCAGAGTTTCAGTTTGTAAGCCTGTTGAAATCGAAAGACTTAAGTCCTCCAGGGAATTCATCCCTGATAGGGCCAGTGAGAATAATGAATTCCACAGCAACCATAGGTTAAAATCAAATAAAGGAAAAAGGGCCTTAAAAAATACCTTGGAAAGCGATCCCCCGGATAGGTTCTTTGAAACCTACAGGGTAGCAAAAAGGGCGGGTTTGTTGGATTTGCTGTGATCAAAAAGGAGGAAGTAATCATGACAATTGAAGGTACGGGCATTTTGGATGCCAAGATTAAGAAAAAATCTGTTCCCAAGATTTATAAAAATATCGCTCCAAAATATGATATCTGGGCCAAGTTTACCGAAACAAAGGCTCGAACACGATGCCTGGAATTAGCAAATATCCAGAACGGCGAGGCAGTGCTTGAAGTAGCTGTTGGCACTGGTTTGGCCTTTGCAGAAATCCTAAAGATGAATCCAAAGGGCAGGAACGATGGCATAGACATAACGGAAGAGATGCTTTTGAAAGCAAAGGAAAAGGCGGAAAGCTCGGGTGTGGATAATTATAACCTACAACTCGGCGACGCTTACAATCTCGAATATCAAGACAATTCCTTTGATGTTCTTATCAACAACTACATGTTTGATTTGCTGCCGGAAGAGGATTTTCCAAAGGTGATTCTTGAATTCAAACGGGTACTACGACCAGAGGGGAGACTTGTACTGGTAAATATGACAAAGGGAGAGCACTGGTATAATGCCCTATGGGAAGCGATATACCGCTGGAATCCTGCCGCTGTGGGAGGCTGCAGAGGGGTATACTTGAAACCTTATCTACAATCAGCAGGATTCAGGGAAATCGAACGGGAATACGTGAGTCAAATGACTTTCCCGTCCGAAGTCGTTTTTGCCGTGCGACCCTGATATTTCAGGATGGGTGCTGAATCCTCGACTCATCTTCACCAATAAGGGGCTGTTTGAAAATGCCCAGATACAAGGCTTCCGAAATTCCGAGGAATGAAGCGTACTTAAAAGTGACGAGGAATGAGGGTAACGCAGTAGATGGTTTTTTTCAGACAGCCTCTCCTCTATCCCTTTAAAATTTGAGCAAGTATATCCATACCCTCATCCACCAATGACAGCTCGGCCTGGGCTCCCATATGACCGACGCGAAATACCTTTCCTGCCAGGGGACCCAGCGAACCACCCAATCCCACGCCCCGTTCCCTCAAGCGCGCGTCCAGATCTTCCCATTTAATATGACCGGGCACCTTGAAGGCGGTAACCGTAGGCGAGGAACCCTCCTCCTCAACCGGATAAAGGGCCAGGCCCAATGCGCGACCGCGTTGTCGGCAGTGTGCGGCCACGCTCGCATGCCGGGAATAGACCTGATCCATTCCTTCATCCAGTAAGAGCCGACAGCCCTCATGAAATCCGGCCAGGCTCGCCCAGGCGGGGGTGTAGGGAAACCATTGTTTCTCCAACGCATCCCTGTAGGGGAGTAGTGCATCGTAACCCGGATAGTTCACCTCCTCGATGATCCGCCAGGCCCGATCACTCACGGCTATGGCCCCGAGATCAGGAAGCGAGGAAATGGCTTTTTGGGTACCGATCAGACAGAGATCGATGTAGCAATCATCTGCGAGAACGGGAACGCCGCCTGCACTAGCCACGGCATCCACATAGAAAAGCGGCACCTCATATCGATGGATAAGATCCCCTACCAGGTTCAGGGGATTTAATGTGCCTGAAGGCGTCTCACAATGGACTGCAGTTACCATTTTTGGGCGAAATTCCTGAATCGCCCTTTCAACAGGATTGGGCTTGATGATCTCATCAAAGCCGAACTCCACCCATTTCACCTCCGCCCCGATCATGGCAGCCATCTCTCCAATGCCGTAACCGAACACACCTGTACTGACTGCCAGTACCCGATCGCCCGGTTGAATGGTGCTTTTGAGTGCCCCCCAGAGCGCAATCATGCCCTCTCCGGTCATAATGGCGATCTGGTTCCTGGTATCCAGGATAGTCCGCAATTGATCCTGTACCTTTAAGTAGAGTTGGCCATATTCAGGCTCTAGGTCCGCAGAGGCATAATCCGTCAAATAGGCCCGGCGCACCGTTTCAGGCACGCGGGTCGGACCAGGGATCAATGGGATCCTATAGGTCAACATATTCGTCCTCCATTTCTAACACTATTGGTGTATCGAGCGTTCGACGTAGTTCTTTAACTCGTAATCTGCAATGCGCAGATCGCAACCCATTAATACATTGATTCGGGATCGATTTCCCACCTTGCTTTACCACTAACAATAAATGTCCTGATATTCTCCATGGTTTGAGAAATATTGCGTTCCGCGGCCTGTGGGGTGAAACCGGCCAGGTGTGGGGAAAGAACCACATTTGGAAGTTCCTGAATCGGATACTTTGATGGAGGTCCGGCGGCCGTGCCCGGCTCCGGGTAGGTATACCAAACGTCAATCCCGGCGCCTTTGAGAGTGCCATCCTTCAAAGCAAGGTACAGGCCTTCTTCATTAACGAGTTCTCCTCTACCCACGTTCACTAAGAATTTGCCCTTTAAATCCCTCAGGATTTCAGCACTAATGATACCCACCGTATTTTCGGTCAAGGGCAGGGCTATGAAGATCAGTTCTGCTTTTGTCAAGGCTTCCCGGAGATCATGGGTAACTTCATCGAAGTACTTCGGGATTTCAGTCGTTGGCCTTTTTTTAAACCCGATGATATGGCAATTAAAGATTTTCAGGTATTTTGCAACGTGTCTTCCTATCTCGCCTGTGCCGATCACAGCACATGTTCTTCCCTGAATTGAATCCCACGAGTCATTCACCTTCCCTGTGGCCCAATAGCCATGCCATTTGAACCTTTTCAAATCATTGTGATAATCAATGATTCGGCCATAAAAACTCAAGGCCATGCCGACAGCCCTTTCAGCAACATAGGGGGCATTGCCGTGAACGTTTGATACTCTTATACCCCGCTCTTTGATATATTCCAGGGGCAAGGCATTGATTCCGGCATAGGGTACAAAGATGATTTCCAATTGCTTTGCCCCTATAAGCGTTTCACGGTCTGCTTCCCCAATCACGAGGCCCTGAGCGTCTTCGATTTCTTTATCGCACTTTTCTTTTTCTGTAATAAAGGCGGAATCAGTGAATTCAAGCCTCAACTGCTCGATTTCTTTGAGCCACAGTTTGTTGAGTTTTATTTGGAAGAGGATTTTCATTAGAAATGCCCCCGCGATACAAATGCTATTTCAATTATCTAACGATCTTCCCTATAAATAAACCACCAAAACCCCATGACTCAACAACAAATTCTACCCACCGATTTTTATTTCCAGGCCAGGTCGCGTTATCCAAGACATGGATCAGTTTTGGACACTCCAGAATCAATGTGATAAAGGGAGGCGAAGGAACAAAAGGAAATGGCATGAGGCGGAAGGCGTAGGGCACAAGGAAGAAAGATTTTGCTCCAAACTTTGTCGAATGCGCCGATCCTACCGGGGAACCCTAAATCCAAAATTCCTGAACCTCTCGTATCTGACTAAGCAACGCTGGAGTCAGTTTTTTGATCAAACTGGCCGCTTAGGCGGCCAGAGGCGGCGCTGAACCCTGAACGCTGAACCTAGCAACATGAGTCGCTCTATCCATGTAAGGAGATTGCCGGGACCCCGAATATTTGAAAAAGGCTAAATTGATACGAATGTCTACCGCACCGAATTCAATTGGGCGAATTGCCCTGGGGCTTGGGGTGGCGACCCTCAGCCGTCTGGTTCTAAATACGGCTCGACGTTTTCCCTATACCTTTGCCCTTGTCCTGAGCCGAAGTTTGGCCGTTCCATTCACCGCGATTACCTCATTGATAGCCGTGAATCAAGCCACATCCATCCTGGGCATGGTTTTCGGACCGATTGCGGATCGCTTGGGCTACCGGACGATGATGCTTGCGGGCATGGCACTATTGATTTCAGGTATGTTCGCGGCGGGGGCTCTGCCTTTCTATGCCGTCATCCTCATGGCCCTTTTTCTCGCCGGGTTAGGGAAGAGTATTTTCGATCCTGCCCTTCAGGCTTACGTAGGCGAAAGGGTGCCCTACGAGCGCCGAGGCATGGCTATCGGATTGTTGGAATTCAGCTGGGCAGGTAGTACGTTGGCGGGAATTCCTGTTATCGGATTGCTCATCGACCGATTTGGTTGGCGTTCACCCTTCTTGGTTTTGGGGGCAGTGGGGCTGCTAACCATGTTGGCCCTGGTTATCTTGATACCAAATGAGAAGGGCCCTTCTATAATAGGTGAAACGCCCGGTGGCATATTGAAGTCCTGGCATAGGGTGGGCAAGGAGCGCGCAGCCTTAGGGGTTCTCGGGTTTGCCTTTCTTGTAAATGCTGCGAATGACAATCTGTTCGTTGTCTATGGAGCCTGGCTTGAGGGTGCTTTCGGTCTTAGCATCGTTGCGCTGGGCGTGGGAACGATCGTTATAGGGTTGGCTGAATTGCTTGGGGAGAGCCTGACAGCCACCCTGGCTGATCGTATCGGATTGAAGCAGTCCGTGGCCATGGGGTTGATTTTTTGCATCCTTAGCTACGTGATACTGCCCTTTTTGGAACACAGCCTCACCTTCGCTTTGACCGGTCTGTTTTGGGTTTTTCTAACCTTTGAGTTTAGCATAGTTTCCTGCTTATCCCTTTGCACGGAGCTGTTGCCTGGTTCCCGCGCAACGATGATGGCGAGTCTCATTGCGGCCGCTGGTTTAGGTAGAGTCGTCGGTGCGGTTCTCGGGGGATTCATCTGGGAAAGGGGCGACATATTTGTCGTGGGAACCGTTTCAGCAGGATTATGCGCTCTTGCACTCTGCGTCTTGGTGTGGGGATTGCGTGGATGGCGGGCACAATGATAAAAGAATGCAATATTGAACATCCTCCAATGCATTTATGCCTCAGATGATAAGATATATATTGTATGTTGACAATAATTGGTTTTATGATATATATAGATTTTAAATAACAATATATATTAAAGAGGGACAAATGAAAACATTGATCGATATACACGACGACCTTATGGAAGAACTTTTGAAAGAAGCCAATACGGGGGTTAAAAAGGAAGCTATAGTTCTGGCAATCAAAACATATCTCGATCTTAAAAGGAGAGAGAAATTGGTATCGCTTATCGGCAATTTCGACTTTGGCTATTCCAATAGGGAACTCCAGGAAATGAGGAAAGATGGATAAGGTCATCATTGATACCTCCGCATGGATTGAATCCTTTAAACCCAAAGGCGACAAAACACTGGGCAGGGTTGTTAGAGAACTGATTATTGGCGGACAAGTTTTGCTTCCAGGAATAATTAAGGTAGAACTTCTAAGGGGCGCAAAGAACAAAAAAGAATACCAATATCTAGCAGATATCCTAAAGGGTGTTAAATATCTTCCTGTGCCCGAGGATTTTTGGGAAAGGTTAGGGGAATTCTCCTTTTCCCTCTTTAGAAAGGGTCTTGCTGTTCCTTTGGTTGATACGTACATCGGTCTCTTGTGCATCGAGCACAAAGCATTCATTCTACACCGGGATAGACATTTTGATATGATAGCAGAGAAATTTCCCCTAAGAAATTTTCCTGTAGAAAAAGTCGAATCGTAAGAACCAAAGAACGTGAGTATGTTCGTTAACCAATATTATAAAGGATAAAACCATGAACCTAGCTCAATTCCCAAGAAGACGGTATACGGCAGGAACCACCCTCATTGAGAAACTCAGCCGATTCTCAAAGGCCATTGACGGTCCGAACCTCTTTATAAAAAGAGACGACCTTCTTGGGCTGTCTGCGGGAGGAAACAAAACACGCAAACTTGAGTTTCTTGTGGCGGATGCTTTGGATCAGGGAGCGGACTCGCTTATTACCTGCGGCGCCGTTCAATCTAACCACTGCAGGCTCACCCTTGCAGCCGCCGTCAAAGAAGGATTGAAATGCCGTTTGGTTTTAGAGGAACGCGTTTCCAACAGTTATGATCCCAATGCAAGCGGGAATAATTTTCTCTTCAAGTTGTTGGGTGTTGAAAAAATCAAAGTGGTTCAGGCCGGCGCTCCCATGATGAGGGAAATGCAGGAGATGGCCTATGAATTATCATCCGATGGCCGAAGACCCTACGTTATTCCCGGCGGAGGATCTAATCCTATCGGTGCGACCGGATATGTAGCATGCGCCCAGGAGATTATGGGGCAGGCCTTTGATCAAGGTCTCAACTTTGATTATGTGATTTGCGCAAGCGGGAGTGCAGGAACCCATGCAGGGCTTGTTACTGGCCTTTTTGGATGCAACATGAATTTGCCGGTTGTGGGCATCAACGTGAGCCGATCAAAAGAAGAGCAGGAAGAGCTTGTGTATGACCTTGTCCAGGAAACAGCGAGGCATGTGGGTGTCAAAAGGGAAATTCCTAGGAATGACATCGTTTGCTTTGATGAGTATGCGGGACCGGGCTATTCTGTTCCCACAGCGGAAATGGCGGAGGCCGTAAAATTGCTCGCAAGAACTGAGGGCATTTTGCTGGATCCGGTTTATACGGGAAAGGCCATGGCCGGCGTGATCGGCTTGACTAGAAAGGGCTTTTTTAAGAAAGGCAGCAATGTTCTTTTCATACATACAGGCGGCACCCCGGCATTGTATGTTTATGAGGATGCCATTCTCGGCGAAGGGATCTGATGAAAATATTGGAGAGAAGAGGATGGACATCTATCAATTCTTTAAAGAAAGCAAAATAGAGTATCAACGTCAAGATCACCCGGCCGTATTCACCTGTGAAGAGGCGACAAAACTGGTTCCTCACTTGCCGGGGGCCAAAACAAAGAACCTGTTTGTTTGCGATGCAAAGGGGCGGAGCCATTTCCTGGTGGTTGTGGGATATGAAAAGACTGTTGATTTGAAGGGATTAGCTCCTCGTTTAGCTGTTAAAAAGCTTCGATTCGCATCCCCGAACCGCCTGAAGAAATACTTGGGCATCGATCCCGGCTCTGTTTCAATTTTGGCCGTTATAAATGACCAGGGGACGGATGTGCAGGTGGTTTTCGATAGAAAGCTATGGGGCGCCAAGGCTTTCCAGTGTCACCCGCTAATAAACACAAGTACCCTTGTGATTTCCCATGGGGACATCGAGCGATTCCTGGATTTAACGGGCCATAAACCACGCGTTATCGATGTTCCCG
>CAYWMP010000089.1:0-6561 GCA_964459445.1 uncultured Desulfobacteraceae bacterium | reverse complement strand
ATGGTGATCAAAAAGATAGTATCGGGTGGTCAGACCGGCGCAGACCGGGCCGCACTGGATGTGGCCATGAACTTTGGTATCCCCCATGGGGGTTGGGTTCCCATGAGTCGTAGGGCGGAAGATGGTATGATACTCGATAAGTATGAAATGCAGGAGATGCCTACATCGGAATATGACGATCGAACTGAAAGAAATGTTATCGACTCTGACGGCACACTGATCATCTCCCACGGATCTTTAAAGGGCGGCGCTCATTTGACATTTGATCTTGCCGCAAAGCAGGGAAGACCCTGCCTTCATATAGACCTAACCAAAACGAATTCTTACAGGGCAGCTGAATTAATCGTTCAATGGCTTGGTCGTCACGAGATCGAGACCCTAAATGTGGCGGGTCCCAGGGCGAGCCAGGACCCGGAGATATACGGGGCTACGAAAAGCATTCTCACATCTGTTCTCCATCTTCACACAATAGACACCCAGATGCCTGATCCCCAAAGAACTATACCTGACCAACCCAACTCTGTAGAAGAGGCCTTAAGTCACCTACTATCTCAATTGACTTTGAAGGACAAAACCAGCATTGCAAATCTGACAAAAGAAGAACTCCCGGATCTCGAGTTTACGCTTGGAGATTTTATCAGAAACAAGTTCGGTCTCTGGCAGGGAAACAGAGAACTGGTCGAATCCTGCCGGGCACTTTCACGGGAGGGGGATTTCAAGGGTGAGAAAGCCGCTGCTCTCATCATTGAAGTGTTATGGAAAAGGCTTCGGCAGACCCACAGAACGCGGGCGATAAAATGAGAATAGGATAACTATGGTGGTAAAGACAGCAAGAACAATGCACTGAACATCTTTTGTCTTTGGGAGGTAATGAGGTTTTATTAGAAGGGAGGTGAAGACTTATGCAGATAGAAAAAATTATGATTCCCGTTGATGGGTCTAAATACTCCATGCATGCAGCCGAATATGCTGTGGATCTTGCAAAGCTCCTCAGCGCTGAAATTCTATTACTTCATTGCCATAAACCGTTCCCAGTGCTTCTGGGAGAGCCGATGTTTCAGAAGGCCGTTGACAAGCTTATGGGTGAATCGGAAAAGATTCTTGAACCCTTCCGAAAGCTGTGTGAAGAAAAAGACGTCTATTCTACAGATGCCATCCTTGAAGGTCCGGCTGAGCAAGCGATCTCCGATCTGGCTGAGAATGAACAATGCGATCTTATTGTGATGGGATCGCGCGGTCGCACTGATCTGGAGGGGTTGTTTCTTGGAAGCGTCACTCACAGGGTGTTGCGCACAGCACCATGCCCCGTGCTTGTTATGAGATAGGATTGCGCCTTCATTGGCTGTGGAAGCGGCTACCGGAAAGAAACATGAAGAAACCGCATTGGTCGAAACGTGCCGTTATTAAATACACGCTCCTTCAAATCCCCGGTGTTTTTTTGGTCATCCTTGTGCTTATCCTGGCCAGGCGATGGTGGGAATATCCGATTTGGCTTGCTTGGGTGACGCTCATTGTCTGGATCGCCAAGGATATCGTCCTTTTCCCATTTGTCTGGCGTTCCTACGATACCCATCGCCCTGGCGATCCGCACTCCATGATTGGCATGCGCGGAAAGGCAGAAGAACGACTTGCTCCATCCGGTTACGTACGCGTTCGCGGAGAACTTTGGCTGGCCGAGGTTGTGAGAGGAGGCGAGCCGATTGAAAAGGGCCAAAAACTGAGGGTCAAAGAGATGAACGGTCTCACGCTCATTGTGATACCGGAATCGGATGAATAGCCAAAGGGCATAAATTAGACTAAAGGCTAAGACTTAGATAAGACAAGGATCAGGAACTGATGAAAAAAGCCTTTTACGCAGGCTGATTAAAAGCCTGCAGATGCAAGGCTTCTGAAATCCCGAGGAGTGAGACGTACATAATAAGACGTACGTCGCAGCGACGAGGGATGAAGATAACGCAGCCCTTCGACTTTGCTCAGGGCCGTGAACCTGTCGAACGGCAGATGTTGGCTTTTAATCAGCCTGGGGAAGCTATGGGAAAATTGCGCACAGTAGACCCGGAGATCGCAGCGGCCATTGAGCAGGAGATGGTTCAACAGGCAACAACAATAGAAATGACCGCATCGACCAATTTCCCCAGTCCTGCCGTAGTCGAGGCGCAGGGAAGTGTCTTTTCTCACAAAACCCTTGAAGGGTATCCGGGCAAACGCTATCACGGCGGCCATCACTATGTGGATCTTGTAGAGACGCTGGCGGTAGATCGCGCAAAAAAGCTGTTTGGGGCAGAATACGCAAATGTCCAGCCCCACTGCGGGGTTAACGCCAACCTGGCTGTATACTTTGCTGTTCTCAAGCCTGGAGATACCATACTGGGTATGGACCTGGCCATGGGCGGTCATTTATCCCACGGTCACCCTGCCTCCTTTAGTGGGACCTACTTTCGTTCCTTTTCCTACGGACTGGATCCGGACACTGAAATCATTGACTATGATGAAGTTCAGCGGGTTGCTCAAAAGGAAGAGCCGAATATGATCATTTGTGGAGCGAGCGCATATCCGAAGATCATTCATTTTCAAACCTTTAGAGAGATCGCCGATGAGGTAGGTGCCTATTTGCTTGTTGACATGGCTCACGTGGCCGGTCTTGTGGCCGGTGAGGCTTATCCGTCTCCCGTTCCCTATGCCGATTTTGTAACGTTCACCTGTTACAAAACTCTTCGGGGAGGTAGAGGCGGGATCATCCTTTGCCGTGAAAAATACGGACGGCAGATCGATGCTGCCGTGTTTCCGGGGGTTCAGGGGTCCATGCATGTCCACCTTATGGCGAGCAAGGCGGTCACATTTAAACTTGCCATGGCGCCGCTTTTTAAGGCCTATTCCAATCATGTTATTGCTAATGCGAGAATTCTTGCTCGCGACCTTGAAGATAGGGGTTATCGTGTGGTTTGCGGTGGGACCGATTCGCATATCGTACTTCTCGATCTTACAGCAAAGGCAAGCACCGGGGTTCAGGCGCAGGATCTTCTTGAAGAGGCAGGCATAATCTGCAATAAAAATGCGATTCCCTTTGACAAGCGCGGCCCGGAGACCGCAAGCGGCATCCGCCTCGGCACATCCGCAGTGACCACGCGGGGATTTCGTGAGCCTGAAATAATTCAGACTGCCGAGATGATCGACAGGCTTATCTCAAACCCCGACGACGCCAAGAAAAAGGAAGGCGTAAGAATGGAAGTCAAGGAGCTATGCAATCGCTTTCCTCTTGAATTTTAGACGGGACTAACGGGATACACCGGATGATCGCTTAGTGCACATAGGAGGCTGCCATGAAAAGAAAAGACAAGTCTATTTCTTTCATGGCAGCCTCCTATATTTTCCAATGACCATGTGGTCATTGGAGGCCCAGTAAGAGGCCGAAGCGATCTGTAATGATCAAAGAGTCTGATACTACTTTGAAGAGCTGTTTATGGAAATCTTGTATATCCAGTTAATCCTGTCAAAAAAACCTAACGCGGATGAGTTAGTATTCAGACAAAAATGATTCAGTTGGGATATGAATTTAAGCAGAAATAGGAGCTAGGAGGTGAAGCCATGTTCGACATACTTTTGAGCGATGAGGAAAAGGCGCTGAAGAAGGAAGTGAGACGATTTGCAAAGGAAGAAATCTCCAGTTCCCTCATTCGTGCCATGGATTCGGACCAGGTCCGTTACCCCAAAGAATACATTGATAAAGCTGCCGCACAGAACCTGCTGGGTTTGCGATTCCCTGAGGAGTACGGCGGGAGAGGGTTGCCTTGGACCGCCGAGACAGCCGCCATCGAAGAGATCGGCGTTCTGGGTTCAGGCCTTACCTGTCTTTACTCTCTCGTAAGCATCGTAGGAGAGGCCATCAATGTGTTTGGATCGCCCGAGCAGAAAGAGAAGTATCTGAAACCCACACTAAAAGGCAATCTCTGCTGTGCTGAGGCGCTTACAGAACCCAGGGGTGGTTCCGATTTCTTCGGTGCGACCACCATAGCAAAGAAGGACGGGGATCAATACATATTGAATGGTCAGAAGCGTTTTGTTGTCGGCGCAGAAGGGGCGGACTATTTCCTCGTTTATGCAAAGACAAACCCGGATGCCCATCCCCATGAATCCATTTCAGCCTTCCTGGTCGACCGGGATGAGGATGTGGAAGTAAAGCATGTGTACGGGCTCTTGGGGTCGAGAGGCGGAGGAACCGGTCGGATCTATTTCAGGGATACCAAAGTGCCTGCCCATAACCTCGTGGGACCGGAGAATGGCGGTGCTCTTGTTTTTAACCGGATGATGATTCCTGAAAGACTCACCACAGCGGCTGGATGCATGGGAATGGCAAGGTGTTGTCTAGAGGTGGCAACAAGATATACCAATAAACGAAAGGCCTTTGGGCAGCTCATTAGGAAGTTCCAGGCCGTAAGTTTCAAGGTGGCTGATTCGATAGCGCGTCTGGATGCTGCAAGGAGCCTAGTGCACGTGGCCGCGAGATATGTGGACGCCGGTCTGGATGCGCGGAGAATGGTCTCTGAGGCCAAAAAAACCTCCACCGAAATGCTCTGGGCCGTGGTCAATGATTGCATGCAGATGATGGGAGGAATCGCCTATACCAATGTCTACCCCATAGAGCGGTTTCTCAGAGATGCCCGACTTCAAATGATCTGGACAGGGACCAATGAAGTCATGAATCTGCTCATTCAACATGAGTACTACAAGGAAACGCTTGAATCAAAAGATGAAGTCCGGGATGTGGAACTGGATGCCCTGGATGAGGAAGGGGAAGAGGAAAAGGTTTATGAGTAGGAGTTGGTAAAAGGGCCATGAGACATTCTGTCGCTGAAGAAGACTTGGAAATCAGAAAAACACAACCGTCTGATCACCCCAGGATTATCTCGGTCATGGAAAATTGGTGGGGTGGCCGTGATCTAACGGCCATGCTGCCGAAACTCTTCCTTATTCACTTTGCCGATACTTCCATCATTGTTGAAAAGGATGGAAAACTGATTGCCTTCCTGGTTGGATTCCTATCGCAGACCCTCAAAAATGAAGGATATATTCATTTTGTTGGAGTCCATCCGGAATTTCGCAATAAGGGGCTTGGCACCTTTTTATACGAACGTTTTTTCGAGATTTGCAGAAATGAAAACCGAGAAATCGTTCGTTCATGCACTTCGCCATTAAACAAGGGATCAGTTGAATTTCATAAACGGATGGGATTTGAGTTAGATCCCGGAGATGACGTGATAGAGGGAATCCCGGTGACCGGCGACTATAATCGACCCGGAGACCATAAAGTTTTATTTACCAAAAGGATTTGATGGCAATCTGAAGCATTAGTCAAGGTACAAATGTCGCAATTCATCGATCTAAGCCATGTTTTTAAAGAGGGGATGCCGGGTTTCAAACTGAAGAATGAAGATGGCACATTTACGCAATACTCGGCAAAGATCCATCCTTTCATGACACATGAAGAGTCAAAACCAAAATATGGCGGAAAATGCTCATTTGAAATCACAGAGATGAGTTTCCAGACCTCCATCGGGACTTATCTCGATTCGCCCTTTCACCGTTATCCTTCGGGCCGGGACATTTCTCAGATTCAAATCGAGGAGGTGATTCTCCCCGGCATCGTGATCGATGCGAGGGGAAGACAGTCCCTTGAATCAGTTGGAACCGATGTGCTCCCACAGGATATTGCATTTCAGGGGAAGGCGGTTCTTTTCAATTTCGGCTGGGATGCCCACTGGGAAAAGGATGAATATCAGTCCTATCCCTATATCTCAAGGGAGCTGATCGATGCTTTGATTGACTCAGGGGTGCGACTGGTGGGTGTAGACACGGTGAATATTGATGATGCCCGAGATCTGTCACGACCGGCACACACTCGGTTCCTGGCAAAAGAGATCTTTGTCGTTGAAAATCTCGCCAATTTGGACCAGCTCCACGGGAAAAAGTTTCGATTCTTCGCCGTGCCCTTAAAAGGGAAGCGGGTGGCGGCAATGCCAATTCGCGCCTTTGCCGAAATAATGGCAGGCTGATCATAAGTGTCCATCAGTCCCACCCGGATCGGGATTGGCCTTCAACCCCGGGAATTCAGGTTAGCCCCACACAGTTTTCAATTGATTCAAGCAATATTATGGGATCTGGTTTGCACTCAGTTGCTTCCTCCTTACATTAAATAGAAACAGGAGAATCTCATATGTCACAACCAGAGATAACGGTTTACGGCGCCCATTGGTGTCCGGATTGCCGCAAAAGCAAACAGTTCCTTGGCGAGCATCAGATCCCCTACAATTGGGTTGATATTGAGCAGGACCAGGAAGCTGAACAATTTGTCATCGACAAGAACAAAGGGAAGCGCATCATTCCCACGATCCTGTTTGCAGATGGTTCATTTCTTGTTGAACCCAGTAACGCCGAACTTGCCGCTAAATTGAAACTTAAAACAACAGCCGCAAGAAGGCATTATGACCTCATCGTTCTCGGAGGCGGTCCGGCAGGGCTCACCGCAGCCCTATACACTGCCCGCGAAGCTATTGATACCCTGGT
>CAYWMP010000088.1:0-23404 GCA_964459445.1 uncultured Desulfobacteraceae bacterium | reverse complement strand
TTTGAACCCACGACTTCCACCGTGTGAGGATGGCACTCTCCCGCTGAGTTAACCGCCCGTGTTGAGGTGAGATGTTGCACAGTCAAATGATTGACTGTTAGATACCAATACAATAGATGAATGCGCTTGTAAACAGCAAATCAGCGCATCTTGACCATTTTTTTCATGGCCTCGACTTCCTGGGTTTCCAGGTGGCGATAGGCGCCGATTTTGAGATCCCCAAGCTCCAAAACGCCAAAACCGATGCGCAACAAATGGATGACCCGATAGCCCAAAGCTTCTGTCATTCGGCGAACGATCCTCGTTCGCCCGCGCGTGATGGTCATCCTGATGACGCTTTTATCCGGCCCCCTTTTGAGCAGGGTCGCTTTGGATGGGCCGCTAAAACCATCTTCAAGATGAACGCCTTCCCTCAATCCCTCAAGTGCCCTGTCATCAATTGCCCCGGCAACGGTTAGCTTATAGGTTCTTGGAACATGATACCGTGGGTGGGAGAGACGGTGGGCCCAATCTCCATCATTCGTCAGGAACAGTAACCCGAGGCTGTCAAAATCAAGTCGCCCAACAGGATATACGCGGAGGCCGACATCCTTGACAAGATCAACAACAAGAGGTCTTCCGGCTGGATCATTTAGGGAACTGACATAGCCGAAGGGTTTATTGAGCATCAGGTATATCCTGGGAGACGGTCCGGGTATTTCCTGCCCGTCCACCATGATGCGATCCACGCCCCACACGGCTCGCGTTCCGGGTTCCCTAACGGCATGCCCATTCACCGCGATACGCCCTTCCATGATTAACTCATCCGCTTTTCGTCTTGATGCGATGCCGGCCAGCGATAGGATCCTATTGATCCGTTGCGGGGTTGTCGGGGTTTGCGGGTTGAGGTTCTTGTTCCGGCTCTTCGGACTCTTCTTTTGAGTTCTTGTTTTCGTCGGTTGGTTTGGGTTCATATTCTTCGGCGCCGAAATCCTTGATCTCTTTTAGTTTTGGCAGGGAATCGATGTCCTTCAGGTCAAATACTTCAAGGAAGCGTTTTGTGGTTCCATAGATCAAAGGCCTGCCAGGTAGGTTTTTTCTCCCCACGATCTTGATAAGGCCCTTTTCAAGCAAAGTTCTCAAGATGCCTCCGACGTCGACCCCTCTTAACCTTTCAATCTCCTGCCGGAGAATCGGTTGTTTGTAAGCAATGATGGCCAGAGTTTCCATCGCTGCTCTGGAGAGCCTGGAGGGGGAGGATTGAAGCATTTTTAATATATAGGTTCCGTATTCGGGGCGACTCCTGAATTGGTAGCCCTTGGCTACCTCCTTAAGTTCATAACTGCGCCCGAATGCCTCATATTCATATCTCAAAACCCTCAGGGCGCTCTTTATTTCAGGGAGCTTTACATCGGGTATGGTATTATAGATTTCATTAGGCGTCAGAGGTTTATCCGAAGCAAAAAGCAAAGCCTCCACAATCAATTTCAGGGACTTACCCACGGTCATCTTCCTTTTCTTTGAATTTGCCTTCTAACTTGATATCCGAATCATGGGCCGGTTGATACACTTTGATAAGACCAAGCTGAACAAGTTCAAGGAGTGCAAGAAAGGTAATTATGAACTCGGCTATTGTCCTGCTTTCTTTAAACAGTTCTATGAAAAACACCGCCCCTTCGGTCTTTAATTCATTGAGGATAAATGTCATTTTATCCTTCAGGGACCACTTGCGGGCCAGGAACTTTATAGGCTCTCCCGGAAGCCTCTCCTCGACCATCCTTTTAAAGGCATCGATGAGTTGAAAGAGGCTGACATTCAAGAGGGATTCTTCCCCTTGGATCTGTTCAAGATAATCAGTCGGCATTTGCCGGGTAAAAACGTCTCTTTCCAAAATGTCCCTGTCCGTGAGTTCTCCGGCGACCTCCCTGAGACGGAGGTATTCCATAAGGGGTCGTGTGATTTCAATCCTCGGATCTTCCTCGTCCTCATCCTCAGAGGCTGGAAGGAGCATCTTTGATTTGATGTGCATCAGGGTTGAGGCCATCACAAAAAAGTCTCCGGCCAGGCTGAAATTAAGGGCCTTCATCATGTTGATATAATCAATATATTGATCCGTAATGATGGCAATGGGAATATCAAAGATGTCGACCTCATTTTTGTGGATCAAATGCAACAGAAGTTCCAAAGGCCCTTCAAAGATTTCGAGTTTTACCTCATACTCACCCTGGTGAGAGCCTGGCGATGTTGCCGCATCTCCTTCCTCAATGGAGCGGGCTGGTTCCTTTTCAGAGGAATGTAATATTTCATCCATCATGATTATTCGGCTTCATCGTAAGCCATCTGTTCTTGACAAGATTAACGGTATGTACCGGATATGTTTTCTCAATGCTTCAGTGATGAATCATTGGGAGGCCCGTTAGGCGGGCCTTTTAGCGATCCTTTTTATCAAAGTGTCAGTTCTTACTCTGTGAAAAATGCCAAAGAAACCTGTATATCCTGTAATCCTGTCTAAAGGTTTTTTCTGACTTCCGTCAAGGGTGCTGGGCGAATTCTCCGAATTGCTGCGTTACAAAGTCAACCTCATCCTGTTTTGTGTTCACCCGCTGATTGAGCCTTGCCTCCAAAATACTCGTGAAGATATCCCTATAAATCGGACCTGGCCTAAAACCCATGCCCTTGAGATCCTTCCCGCTTAAGAGGACCTTTGTGTCCCTCAATTTCGTAAAATAATTGGATATCAATCTCTTTATTTTTTCGCTGTTTGCTTTTGCCAACATGTAGAGCAAGATCTCTGTATCATAGTGTGATAGCAAAGTATAGAGGGCATAATTATCGTTGCCTGTGAGCTTGAACAGATTGTCCAAAGTCTCATTGACCCCTAATCTTTGAGAGATGAGTCTTTGGCTTTCCTGATCAAACATTTGCATCCTCTCGGCAGTCTCTCCCAGAGCCTTTGGATCCAGTGATGAGGCCAATCCGTGCCAGTAAACCTTCCAGGGGTCATAGGGCTCCTCAAGATACAGGAGGTTGAACCAGGATGTGACATTCCGAATTTCTTCAAGCAGTTCTTTTGATTCCTCGTTTAGTTCAATCTCCGGAAATATGAGACCAAGAAGGTGGAATTCATCCATTCTCTCAATAGCCCTCAACGGCTGCTGCTCCATCAAGAGGAGCTTCAATTCCAGGAAGAGACGCCTTCCGGACAGATCTTTGAAGTAGTTCTGGCTTACGGCGTTCTTGATCAGGCCCAGCGTCAGTCTACCGATTTTGAACCCGAATCGTTGCTCGAATCGAATCGCTCTCAATATCCGCGTTGGATCCTCCACAAAACTCAGGTTATGCAATACCCGTATGACCTTTTCCTTGATGTCTCTCTGACCTTCGAAATAGTCAACCAGCATGCCATAGTCTCTCTTATTAAGCTTTATGGCCAAGGTGTTGATTGAAAAATCCCTCCGGTAGAGATCCATTCTCAGCGAACTCATCTCGACGACGGGCGGTGCGGCCGGCGATTCATAATACTCCATACGAGCCGTGGCCACATCCACCTTAAAGGCATCGGGGAAAACGAGCACAGCGGTCCCGAATTTTTTGTGGCTCCTTACCCTCACCTCGTGGTGATCTGCAAACTCGCGGGCGAAGTTGATGCCATCTCCCTCAATAACGATGTCCACGTCCAGGTTCTCGCGTTTTAGAAAAACGTCCCTTACAAGACCGCCCACAAGATAGGCGTTATAACCCAACATGTCCGCAACCGCCCCAATTTCCTTTATCAGGCCGATGATTCTTTTTGGGAGTCTTTCCTTGAGCATCGCAGCCATATTCTTTTTTCGAAGAAAATGGGAGGCATGCCTGGGATCGTACAGGAGATCCGGAATCACCGGGCCGCCGACCAATATGTTCATGAGATCCGTTCTTGTTATGACGCCACTAACCTCCCCATTTTCCACCACAGGGAGTATACGCAATTTGTTCTTGATGATGAGATCCTGGACTTCATGAAGTGAAGTGTCCGGACCGACCGTTGAGACATCAATATTCATATAGTCTCTTACGGGAACGTGCCCGAGTTCGAAATAGACGGCCTTCTCGACAATCTGTCTTGTAACATATCCCAAAAGTTTGCCATCTTCTCCAAGCACCGTCAGGACATTGATGTTGTATTTGGTCATGAGAACCGCCGCCTCTTTCACGGTTCCCTCCGGAGATATGTGAATGACCGGAGACGACATCATGTCTCGGGCTTTTCGTTGAGGATTTACACGATTTCGGAGTAGGGCTTGAATGGATCTGTCCACCTGTATAAGGGTTTTGTTTTTGACCGTGGCCGAGGCTGCGTCGGGGTGTCCGCCGCCGCCAAAGGCTAAGGCAATTTCCGCCGCATTAACGTCCTCCGCGCGGCTTCTTGCCACGAGGTAAATCTTGTCCTCCATTTGGGCAAGGGCAAAGAGGACCTTTAGATTTTCCATCTCCATGAACTTGTGGACTAGGACGGCAAAATCACCGATAAACCGATCTCGCGCGACCTTGGAAATGACCACTTCAATTCCGTTTATGACATGGGTGGTCGCGGATTTTGTCAGATCATTCAACAGCCATATCTGCTCGGCAGTGAGTTCCCTGGTCAGCATATCGGCTATGAGATTATGATTGGCCCCTTGCTTTGTTAACCAAGCCGCTGCGACATGATCCTCAGGGGTTGTTGAGGAAAACGTGAAGGAGCCGGTATCCTCATGTATCCCCAGGCTCATGATGGTGGCTTCATCGGCGGAAATGGAAATGCCTTTGTCCTTGAGGATCTGCGTAAGTATGCTGGTTGTCGCCCCAACCTTGCGGATGATTTCGACGTCCCCGCGCAGGTCATCTGCCGAGTTGGGGTGATGATCGTAGATATGGATCTCAAGGGGCCTTTGATCCAACAGATCGGCAAATTTGCCGATACGGCTCTTCTGGCGAGTGTCTACCAGAATCAGTCTCTTAATCTTTTCAAAATCGATTTGCCTGATCTTGGTGAAGTTAAAGAGATAGGAAGTCGAATGGAGGAAAAAATTTCTCAGGCTCTTTTCCTGGGAGCCTGGGAAGACGAGTGTTGATTCGGGATAGAGCTTTTGGGCGGCAAGCATCGAAGCGAGGGCATCAAAGTCGGCATTGGTGTGCGTCGTGATCACATCTTTATAGGTCTGCCTTGTGGCCTGATCATCTTTAAGTTTCTTTTTTGCCTTGGTCGCCATGTTATATTTTGAATTATAGGCAATTAGTTTATGTTAAACACACCGAAGCGCGGGGTTAGCAAAATCCAAAGGACAAAAAAAGGCCGGGCATGCACAAACTGCACCGGCCAATTACTCCCTCATTAAGGATCCTTTTCAGCTAAATGCCTCTGACCTTCTCATCTACTTCCTGTCGTTTCTTGCAATCAATGCACAGGGTAGTCACCGGTCTTGCCTTGAGCCTTGCCTCAGAGATATCCTCTCCGCATTCCTCGCAAATGCCGTAGGTGCCCTGATCGATTCGGTCCAAGGCTTCTTTTATTTTCCCGATGAGTTTTCTCTCCCGGTCACGTATCCTCAATGTGAAATTTCGATCCGATTCCAGCGAGGCCCGATCCGCCGGATCAGGCAGGTTCTCTTTTTGGGAAGTCATGCCAGTAACTGTCTTGTTTGCTTCGGTCAGAAGCTCCCCCAACCGGCCATCCAGAATTTTCTTGAATTTTTTTGTTTTCGTCTTTGTCAACATGATCCTTTAAGCTACCTCGTCAGTGATTTTTGATTTTTTCCCAAAAGGTTTTGTGTTTTTTGGATCTTTTCGACCCTTCCGTCTTGGCAAATTCTTCAAGAAGTTCTTTTTGGTGCTCGGTTAACTTCTTGGGAATAGCCACTTTAATTCGTATAAATAGATCACCCCTTCTATTTCGCTGGAGGCTTGGCATCCCGAATCCTGCAAGGGTTAAGACATCGCCCGGCTGGGTTCCTTTCGGGATAGACAATTCCTGCCCCTCTTGTTCTCCCAGGACGGGAATGACTATTATGTCACCCAGGGCTGCTTGAACAAAGGATAGGGGTATTTCACAAAGTAATTGATCGCCTTCCCTGACAAAGAATTCATGATCTTTGACATGAATGACCACGAAAAGATCGCCTGGGGGGCCGCCGTGTTCGCCAGGTTCTCCTTCTCCGCGCAATCTTAATTGGGAACCGGAATCGACTCCGGGAGGTATTTTCACATTTATACTTCTCTCGACCCTCGTTTTGCCCCGGCCCCTGCAATCGGCACAGGGGTCCGTAATAATACGGCCTTCACCATGGCAGGTTGGACAGGTCGTGCTGATTTGGAAAAAACCCTGTGAGCGGACCACTTGGCCTCTGCCTTGGCATGTTGCGCAGATCTGTGGATCTTTCCCCGGCGTTATACCAGATCCCTGACAGACACCGCAAGATTCCCAGCGGTCAAAAACGATCTCTTCTTCTTTGCCAATCAGGGCCTCCTCGAGGGTAAGCGATAAATCATAACGAAGACTGCTGCCCTGTCTGGCCCTTGTTCTTCTCCTTGAACCCGTCCCAAATCCGAAAAAATCCTCAAAAATATCACCAAAACTGGAAAAGATGTCATCAAAGCCTGTAAAACCCCTAAATCCGGTACCCTCGAGACCCTCATGACCGAATCTATCGTAGATCTGTCGCTTCTCGCCGTCCCTGAGGACTTCATAGGCTTCGGCAGCTTCTTTAAATTTTTCTTCAGCCTCCTTGTCACCCGGGTTTCTGTCCGGGTGATATTGCATGGCCAGTTTTCTGTAAGCCTTTTTTATATCGCCGTCACCGACATCTCTGGAGATGCCCAGTACTTCGTAATAGTCTCTTTTTTGCATGGTGGATGTGCCTGTGAGCTTTCTCCTCCTCGCTATTTATCCCCAGGGGAATCCGCTTCCGTGTCCTCTTTTTTATCGGGCAGGGCCTCGGTTTCCTCATCCGAAGGCTCAGTCAGGGTGGTCGGATCTGCCTTAAGGACACTTCCAGCAGCGATTTCCCTTAAGGAAACGACGATGTCCCTGTTTTTGGAAACGATAGTGGGCTCAGCCCCTTTTCTCATTTGTCGAACACGCTTGGCAGCCATGTGAATCAAAGCGAAACGATTGTTTACTTTCTGAAGACAATCCTCTACCGTAATTCGTGCCATAGATATCTCCTTGTAAAAGGTCGCTTAGGATTCTCCCAAATGTCCCTCTGCTATCTCTCCTAAGGGGGAATTCAGAGGTCAAAAACGGAATGGAATAAATCCTTTTGCAAAAATTTTGTCTATTACAGGCACAAGAGTGCCTAAATATACTCAATTGAATTGAAATAAACTTTATTTTATAACACTTTTGATGCTAAATGTAAAGCGCTTTTAAACCAAAATCAACGGAATAGCCGCTCTCCGAGAAGGAAACAATGGTGCTATCTTGAATATCATCCAAGGAACGAATATTGTTCATCAGATCCTGAAATGACCAGTCAGAGCAAATTAATAATTTGTCTGCTATTTTGCAACACCAGTGCCAAAAAAAGGCACCTTTAATGACATAATAATCTCAGCTATTATGGTATATCCGTTGAGATTAACCGATTATTGAAATTACCCTGGCGTAGTGCAGAGCTCTATCAATGATTGCAAAGGTTTTCAGCAGCGCTGTTATAGGCGTAGATGCCTATATTGTTGAGGTTGAAGTAGATATCTCACAGGGGTTGCCGTCTTTCTCGACCGTAGGACTCCCGGAAGGCGCCGTACGTGAAAGCAAGGACAGGGTCAAGGCCTCGATCAAGAACTCCGGGTACAAATTTCCCTCGGACAGGATCACGGTCAATCTGGCCCCGGCCGACATCAAAAAGGAAGGGTCTGCATTTGACCTGCCCATGGCTCTAGGTATCTTAGCTGCCACAGGACTGATCTCTAAGGAATCTTTTGAAAACCATTTCGTCCTGGGCGAACTCTCGTTGGACGGTCTCATAAGACCCATTAAAGGCGCGTTGCCCATGGCCATAAAGGCCAAAGAGACAGGGATCAGGGGGATGTTCCTTCCCCTTGAAAATGCCACTGAGGCCGCAGTCGTGGGCGATGTCAACATCCATCCCGTCAATACCCTATCAGATCTTGTTGAATGCCTTACCGGATTATCTGTCATCGAGCCCTTCCGTCTCGACCCGACGCGGATTTTTAAGAAACCAGATTATCAGGTGGATTTCAGCGATGTGCGGGGGCAAGAGAATGTCAAAAGGGCGATGGAAATCGCAGCGGCGGGCGGGCATAATCTGATCATGATCGGGCCGCCCGGTGCTGGAAAGACCATGCTTGCAAGGCGTCTATATACGATTTTACCCGAGCTCGATTTTCAGGAGGCGTTGGAGACCTCAAAGGTCTATAGTGTCATGGGAATCATGCCGGAGGGGTTTGGTCTCATAAGCACAAGACCTTTTAGGGCACCCCATCATACGGTCTCTGATGCCGGGTTGATCGGGGGCGGGCAAAATCCAAAACCCGGTGAGGTCAGTCTTGCCCACAACGGCGTCTTGTTCCTGGATGAGATGCCGGAATTCAAGAAGAACGTCCTAGAGGTTCTCCGTCAGCCCATGGAGGACGGCCAAGTGACCATCACACGAGCCAATGCTACCGTCAGCTATCCGGCAAATTTTATGTTGGTGGCAGCAATGAATCCGTGCCCCTGCGGTTTTCTGGGGGATCCTATCCGGGAGTGCGTCTGCACCTACCGCCAGATCCAAAGGTACAGGGCAAAAATATCCGGTCCCCTCATGGATCGGATAGACCTTCATATGGATGTCCCTTCCGTGCCCTTTCGCGATTTGTCCTCCGGGAATGACGGTCCGACATCCGCAGAGATGCTGGAGCGAATCAATGCCTCGAGGATGATGCAAGCAGAACGGTTTCGAAGGGCCAAGATCCATACAAACGCCGATATGAATAGTCGGCAAATCAGAAAATATTGTCACGTGGACTCTGAATCAAACGAACTGCTTGAGAAGGCCATGGAGCGGTTCGGTTTGAGTGCCAGGGCCCATTCAAGGATATTAAAGATATCTAGAACCATTGCGGACCTGGAAGGAAACCTGGAAATTAACTCGACTCACGTGGCAGAGGCCATCCAGTATAGGACCCTGGACAGAAAGGTTTCAAAGTGAAGAGAGTCCTTAAGTATGGCATATGGGCGGGTTTGATCATTATCCTGGGGATGATCTCCACGGGGGCCGTGCTATGGTATGTCTGGTCCAGCAACCTTCCCTATATCGGTTCTCTAAAGGAATACAATCCGCCTATCATAACCGAAATCTTCAGCGAAGATGGTCAGGTCATTGGAAGACTCTGGGATGAAAAGCGAATAGTCATACCTCTTGAGGAGGCCCCGGACCATCTTATTCACGCCTTTATTGCCGCTGAAGACGCCCGGTTTTTTAAACACGAAGGCGTGGACATTCCTAGCATTTTCAGGGCTTTCACAAAAAATCTAATGGCGGGTAAAATCGAACAGGGCGGGAGCACCATCACGCAACAGGTGACAAAGTCTCTGCTATTGAAAAATCCAGAAAAGACCTATCGAAGAAAAGTCAGAGAGGCGACGCTTTCCCTTCAAATAGAAAAGAACTTTTCAAAGGAAAAAATCCTATTCCTCTATCTCAATCAAATCTATTTGGGTCACGGCGCCTATGGCGTTGAGGCCGCCGCAAGAACCTATTTCAATAAAAGCGCAAAGGAGCTGGGCGTTGCAGAGTCTGCTATGCTTGCGGGCTTGCCCCAGGCCCCAAGCCGTTATTCAATGATTACCCATTTTGACAGAGCCAAGGCCAGACAGAAATACGTCCTTGAGAGGATGAGGGAAGAGGGCTATATCACCCCAGAACAGGAAATGGAAGCCCTCGATGAGCGAATTGAGATTAATGAGGCCGGCGAGAATGTCTTTGAGAAGGCCCCCTATTTTGCAGAACACGTTCGAAGGTACCTGGAAAAACAATATGGACGAGAACTTTTGTACAGGGGTGGGCTCAAGGTTTACACCACACTCAATTTCCAGATGCAACGTGCTGCCCAGGAGGCCATTAAAAAGGGTGTCCTGGAACTGGACAAGAGAGAAGGTTACAGAGGTCCCCTCCGTCGCCTCCCGGAAGAGGAAATAGAGCCCTTCAAAAGTAAAAGGTTGGAAGCATTTCTTAAAGAGCCGCCTGCCATAGGAAGTATTGTCGAGGCCATCGTAGAAGAGGTGGATGATCGGGAGAAGAAACTGGTCATCAGCCTTGGGGATCAAATCGGCCTCATAAACTATAAGAAAATGAAATGGGCCCGGAAGCCCGACCCTGAGGTCCCATACTACGAATCAAGCCTCAGGAAGCCCGGCAGCGTTTTTGATAGGGGGGATGTGATTCTTGTGAGGTTGGAGGAGGGAGGAGATTATCCCTATGATTGGAACCTCTCCCTGGAGCAGAAACCTCTGGTGCAGAGCGCATTAATCAGCGTGGAGGCCGACTCCGGGAGAGTGAGAGCTATGGTCGGGGGTCGCGATTTTGGCGTTAGCCAATTCAACCGGGCCATTCAATCACGGCGCCAACCTGGCTCCGCCTTTAAGCCGATCATATATGCCGCCGCCCTTGATTGGGGGATGAACCCGGCCAGCGTCATTATTGATGCGCCCTACATCTCCACCATGAATCCTGAAAAAGAGGTGTGGAAGCCAAAAAACTATAAAGAAAAATTTTTTGGCCCGACGCTCTTTCGTAACGCCTTGATTAAATCAAGAAACGTCATTACCGTGAAAATACTCAGAGCGATCGGCATTAACCGAACCATAGAATACGCAAGGAAAATGGGGATTAAGTCTGATCTAAGCCCGGATCTTTCGCTGGCGCTGGGGTCGTCTGGCCTGTCCCTGGCAGAGATTACCAAGGCCTATACGGCTTTTGCAAACGGAGGCATGCTGGTCGAACCCTTTTTTATAGACAGGATCGAAGACCGGAGTGGCCGCATTGTTGAAGAGAATCAACCGAACCTTCAAGAATCCATTTCAAAGGAGACCGCTTGTGTGATGACCGATATACTGAAGGCGGTTGTCAAAGAGGGGACCGGTTGGAGGATAAAGGCCCTCAAAAGGCCGGCGGCCGGGAAAACCGGAACCACCAATGATCTTAGAGACGCGTGGTTTATGGGGTTTACACCGGGCCTGGTAACCGGCGTTTGGGTCGGCTATGACGATCGAAAACCCATGGGAAAAGGCGAGACGGGTTCGAGGGCTGCAAGCCCCATATGGCTTCACTTTATGGACGAAACCCTGAAAGGACGTCCCGTAGAGGATTTTCAAATACCAGAGGGCGTCGTGTTTGCCAAGATTGACGCGAAGACGGGACTTTTGGCCAGCCCCTATTCTGACAAAACGATCTTCCAGGCCTTTAAGGAGGGCACAGAACCGAATACCTATACCCCCAAACCCCAAACCGCCAAGAGCGGCCAATTCTCCCAGTTTGATATGGATTATTCTCAGTAGAATCAGTAGAAGTGACTAAAATGATCTAGAGTGAACTAAAGTGCCTAAAGTTGTAAAGGCCAATACCGGCCATTTGAGCGAATGGCTAATCACCTATAGACTTAGTGCAATGTTTCGTAAATGCGATTCCAATTGCCGAACCGCCACTTCCCTGACCTCCCCCTTGGAGGTGTTGGGGTGTGGGCGAACCCTTGGAAATAGGTCATAGCAATTGCGAATCAGAGCACTTGGTAAAGGGGTTGAAGGGGGAAATCACTTTAGACACTTTGAGGCCTCTGCAAAAGGGAGCGTTTTGCAGAGGTCTCACTTTAGTCACTTCTTTTGCAGAGGCAGGCGGACAATCAGCGTAGTCGTGTCCCTGCCGACACGGATGTCGATCTTGCCTTTAAGGGACTGGATGATGCGATGGATGATATATAGACCCCGGCCTCGACCCTCTCCTTGAATGAGCCGACGTCTTTCCTCCTCCGAGATCTGACCTGTATTTGTAATCTCTACGCAGGCCCATTTTCCCTCTTCAAAGCTCCGAATAGCTAGGATGCCACCCTGTAAAGGAATGGCATTGGTTGCATTATTCAAGACGTTGTCCAGCACACGTTCTATATGAAGAAGATAGCCGCTTACGTAAAGGGGATCTGCAAAGGGTTCCTCCTTCAGGGTCACATTTTGCTTTAGTTGTTCTCTGATGGCCTCCCTGTTGATTTCAAATCGGTTCCTGAGGATCTCATTCAGGTCGACGATTTGCTCTTCTCCCACATGATAGAGGCTCATAGCCATTTCCTGCAATCTGCTTGTTTCTTCCAGAAGGATGCTCACATATTTTTTGACCTTGGGATCGTCTTTGTTTACATCATTTCGTTCAAGGAGCCGGCTGAGTCTTCTAGCAAAACCTGCGGTGGCGATTGCAGGATTTTTAAAGTCATGAAGGATATCATCAAGACGTTCCATCCTCTGGGCCTTCATCAATTCCTGACCCAAGAACAAAAAAATCTCGATTTCGCCCTCGGAATAACGCTGCCTCTGATCCAGAGCGTCAAAGGTCATAAAATGGGTGACATCTTCTCCCACACTCAGGGGCACGTAAAGGATTGAATTGATGTTGCGCTCGAGAGAGAATTTTTTTACGGTCTGGGATACAAGCTCGCTTTTCTGCGGATCCATCACCAGGACATAGGAAGGCGTAACCATTTCATAGGGGGAATCCTTTTTGTAATGCCTCAAGTTTAAAATCACCTCGAAGACCGGTTCGCTATCCAGCGCAAAGGTCTTCCCAATTCCATGATACTCTACCTGATCCGGGTAGCCTGCCTCTAAAACCACCTGGTCAAAGTCCTCGCTCACTGAAAAGAGCGCGCAGCTTTGGATATTGATAATCTCCACCAGTTCGGGAATGACCCGATTGAATACCTCCTTCATCTTGACACCACCCCTGGTACCCAGTTTCAAAAAAATCTGCCGAACAATATCCTCCTTTTTTTCGTTTACCATATGCATGGAAAAGATCTTTTTCCTTGCGATTACAAAACTAAGTCTCCTGGCCATCACTTCGGCCACCTGAATTTCCAGGGGTGTAAAGGTTCGATTCTTTTCGTGATAATAAATCTGAATAACCCCGACCATGTCCCGTTCGTTGGGAAAAAAGCGAGGGATTCCCAGGGGAACGGCCATCAAGGAATAGGTCCCTTTGCGCTCAATGATATTTTTGTCCTGATAAAGGGTCTCTTTGAGGATATTGGGAACCAGGTAAGTTCGATGGGTTTTTACTACCTCACCGGCAACGCTGCCTTCCAGTGGGATGTAAGTTTCTCGGGTATCTTCCTTTGATGGGAATGAGCCGTAGGAAAGCATATGGGCTGTCTGCGGGTCGTAGATACGCACAGAAGCCGAGTGAGCGCCAAGGAACTCCACCATATGCTCTGTGGCCTTCCCAAAGAGGTCGGGTTCCGGCAAATCAGGCGTCATGTCGATGATTTCGTCGACCTGGTGCGTCACCTCGGTCAGAAAATCCGGGAGAATATCCCTCTTAATCCACTCGACGACGAAGTTCCAGAAAGTATCATCGTCCTGGCAAGCCTTTGCCCATTCCGCACTTCGTATAATTTTCGTGAGTTGTTTGCTGTCTTTCCACATCTTCAGGATTCCAGGTCTTTCACTCCTTGGAGGAGGGTGTTAAAGAGTTCTTGGACATCTTCCTTTTCGATACATGAAAAGGCCACTCGAAGATCCCTCTCACCTAAGGCTATAAGTCCGATGCCGTATTTTTCAAGTAGGTGAACCCGGAGGGTCTCCGCCTCAACAGTTTTCAACATGAGACACATAAAATAGCCCGAGTTAAAAGGGTAGGGGACCCAGGCTTCATCGTATTTTGAATCCGCGAGAACCCTCTTGACCTCCAGGGCACGCTCTTTCATGATTTCGAACTTCTCTTGCTTTTCTGCATCGTAACCCTCAGATTGAAGGGATTTGAGGAGAATGGTTTGGCTCAAATGGGATGCGTTGGAAATGGACCCCCTCACAGCCCCCGCTGTCTTTCTTTCAAGGGCCTCATAGAAGGCAGCGCTTCCATTCCCAAGGCAGGATCCGTAGGTGAGAAAACCCACCCTCAATCCCCATATATAATCTTCCTTGGTGCCTGCGTCCAATTTGATGGCCAGAAGCCGCTCGTTTTTGTCCAGAAGTCTGGTAAAGATTGACTCTTTAAATACGTCATTCTCATAGAAAAGGCCGAAATAGGCGTCATCCGTCACAGCGATGACATTTGTTCCGCCATTTGTCACATTCGATAGGATCGTGGCGATATCGTCGGCCTCGGATGCTGTAATGGAGTAACCCGTAGGATTGTTCGGAAAATTCAAGATAAGGATGAGTTTGTTGTTCTCCTTGGCTTCCTCAAGGACGCGCGCCTCAAACCCTTCCAAGTTAAATCGCCCATCCTTGGAAAAAAGGGGGAAATGAACGATTCGTGCCCCCCGCCGAACGGTGAATATCATATTGTAGTTGCCCCACATCTTGTCCGGAAGGATGATGGTATTTCCCGGGTCTACCCACATATCGGAAATAACGCTCAGACCATGGGTGATGGCGTTTGTGATGACTGGAAGACTGATGCTTTTCCCTTTAAGGGAAGGATTCTTCCGCAAAATGGATTCCTTCCAGGCATCTCTCAAGGGCTTATCGCCGAATGATGAGGCGTAGGTGAGTGCCTCCTCCGGCTCCAATCCGCTGACCTTTGCCATGACGGAGGGGAGATGCATAGTTCGCCCCTTCTCGGTGGCCATACCAATTGTCGCATTGAAACGGTGGGCCTTTTCTTTGGCTTCCGCACCCTGCGACAGGATGCCTTTTGGAAAAAAGAGGTTTTTGCCGACCTCCGATAGCATGTCGTAAACAGGTTGGTTCGTTTCTTTTATAATTTCATTGAGTTCCTGTGCGAGTGGATTCATGAGGCTACCTCTTTCCTTTACAGATTAAGATCCCTAGAATATTTTCAGATTATTGGGATTTTGTTAATTCTAAACAAAAAAAGTGTAATGGGTACGTAGGCTGAAATGAAAGGCCTATCTTTAAAACTATCGGCCAGTCCCGAGACATGTCAAGAAAATAAGGGAGTATTGGGAAGGATAGGTTTGCCTTTGCATGACATCGGCAGCTAAAGTTAAGCTTCATTGTAAACAGTTTGTGCCGTATCATAAAGCGATCGGGAAAGCCCCACAAAAATAATCGTCGACACATTGAATCTACAAGCAATAATAGAGAGTTATGACCATTGGAAAGGCTCTTCGCTATCAATTTTAAATCTTGACTTAAACGGTATCTTTATATATCTCCTCTTAAAGAATAATTTCACATGCAGATTCGTTGGAAGGAATGATATCAACGCTCTGCTGGGAAGGAAAAAACATGAAAGAAGCAGTTATTGTCAGTGCCTGTAGGACAGCCATAGGGGATTTCGGGGGTTCTTTGAAAGGCATATCGGCAAACGATTTAGGGGCGATCGTCGTCAGGGAGGCGCTTCAAAGAGCCGGCATTGAAGGCAAGGATGTGAACGAAGTCATTATGGGGAGTGTCTTGCCCCACGGCTTGGGTCAAAACCCTGCACGCCAGGCCATGATTAAGGCCGGGCTCCCCTGGGATACGGGGGCCATTACGGTCAACAAGGTCTGTGGTTCCGGCCTCAAGGCGGTCATGCTCGCTGCGCAGGCCATTCAATGCGGCGATGCGGACGTTGTCGTGGCGGGAGGACAGGAGAACATGAATCTCTGTCCCTACATGTTGGAAAAGGCCAGGAACGGATACCGAATGAACAACGGAAAGGTCCTCGACGCCATGGTTCACGACGGGCTCTGGGATCACGTGAATGATTTCCATATGGGCATGAGTGCAGAGTTGATTGCAGACAAATACGGCGTGAGCCGAGAGGATATGGATACCTTTTCATTCCGCTCCTATGAGAAGACGTGGAAAGCCATCGAAGAGGGGAAATTTAAGGAAGAAATCGTTTCCATTGAAGTTCCGGTCAGAAAAGGAGAACCTCAGATATTTGATGCGGACGAGATTCCCTTCAGAAGGCCCTTAACAACAGCGGAGGGTCTAGCCAAACTCAGACCTGCATTCAGAAAGGAAGGAAAGGTTACAGCCGGAAATGCGTCTAAAATTAGTGACGGTGCCTCAGCCCTTGTGCTCATGGCCAAGGAAAAGGCTGAATCCCTAGGGTGCAAACCCATGGTTCGCATCGGTGCACAAGGCTCGTCGGGTTTGGACATGAAATATGTTCTTGTGGCGCCCATACTCTCCATCCCGAAAGTGCTTGCAAAAGAGGGACTAAAGGTTGAGGATATTGACCTTCATGAAATCAACGAGGCTTTCAGTTCCTCTTCCGTGGCGGTTAATCGAGAACTTAACATTGATGGGGAAAAACTGAATGTTCATGGCGGGTCCATCGCCCTGGGACATCCCATCGGCGCCAGTGGGGCAAGGGTCTTGACAACACTTATCCATGCTATGAAAAAGCGCGGCGCAGAACTGGGCCAGGCTTCCCTTTGTCTTGGCGGGGGAGAGGCCGTAACTCTTGTCCTTCATAATGAGGCATAGTGTGGGTCAAGTTATTTCAATGGATTTTGGTTGAACCCGTAATTCTGGATTTTCAGTTATCGAAAGGAAAAGGAGATAGAAACATGAGAGATGTGGTCATCGTATCCGGAATAAGGACACCTGTGGGCGCCTTCGGAGGAACCCTCAAATCAACCCCTGTGATCGAATTAGGTGCACTTGTTCTAAAGGAAACACTTAAGAAAATTGGGTTAAGGCCTGTAGCTACAGATGATTTACTCCAATTTGAAGCGGACCTTTTCAAAGGCAAAGGCAGAGTAGATCTCGAAAACAGGGCCTATGATTATGAGGACGCCCTGCAACCCATCCAGATTGACGAGGTGATCATGGGCAATGTTGTCGGCGCCGGACAGGGACAAAATGTGGCAAGACAAGCCATGATCAAGGCCGGCATTCCAAAAGAGACCAATGCCTTTACCGTCAACAAGGTCTGCGCCTCGGGGATGAAGACGGTCGCTCTTGCTACGCAGGCTATAGCGCTCGGAGAAGCGGACGTGATCCTTGCGGGCGGCATGGAAAACATGAGCCTCATTCCCTATGCCTTGCCGGCTGCAAGATGGGGCGCCCGTATGAATAATGTAGAACTCGTGGATCTGATGGTGTTCGATGGGCTCTGGGAGATATTCTACGGATATCACATGGGCATCACTGCCGAAAACATAGCCGAAAATTACGGCATCTCCAGAGAGGAGCAGGACGAATTGGGGGCCCTCAGTCATCAGCGGGCAATGAACGCCATCAACCAAGGGCTCTTTAAAGAGGAAATCGCTCCGGTGACCATTCCCAAAAGAAAGGGTGACCCCGTGGTATTCGACACGGATGAACGACCAATGGATACCAGCGCCGAAAAAATGGGGAAACTTCGCCCGGCCTTTAGAAAGGATGGCACGGTAACCGCTGGGAATGCATCGGGAATCAATGATGCAGCTGCAGCGCTTCTCCTCATGTCGGAAGAGAAAGCCAAAGACCATGGCCTCAAACCCCTCTTGAAAGTGAAAGCCTACGCTTCCGGCGGTGTAGACCCCGCCTTTATGGGGATTGGGCCTATTCCCGCGGTTCGCAAAATCCTCAAAAAAGAGAACCTCGCCATGAACGATTTCGGCGCCATTGAACTCAATGAGGCCTTTGCAGCCCAGGCCCTAGCCTGTATGCGCGAACTCAATTGTGATGTTGAGAAAACCAATCCCCTGGGGAGCGGCATATCCATTGGCCATCCCATCGGGTGTACGGGTGCTCGCATCCTATTGACCCTCATGCAGGAGATGCTCAGAAAAGAGCATGCCCTCGGTCTTGCATCGCTCTGTATCGGCGGCGGTCAGGGGATGGCGACGGTATTGGAGAAGGTTTAAGGAGAATGAATTTAACTTAAGCTCGGGTGATGTTTTTTAACAAACGACAGATGACTAATGGGCAATGACCCCAACGACAAAGAGGAGTAAATCATGGCATACGAGACCATAATTTTTGAGGTGGAAGAAAATTTGGCATTCATCAAGTTTAACAGGCCTAAGGCGTTGAACGCCATCAACCCCGATGTGGCCAAAGAACTCAATCAGGCCTTGGACGAGGTTGAGGGGAATCCGGCTATAAAGGCGCTTATCATGACCGGCGAAGGGGAAAAGGCCTTTGTGGCGGGCGCCGATATCTCGGTGATGGTCGATTACGAGCCTCTTCAACTGAGGAAATTCTCTCTGGATCTCCATAGTATCGGATTCAGGATGGAAGAACTCCCTATCCCCATCATCGCCTGTGTAAACGGATTCGCGCTGGGTGGAGGGACTGAAATCGCCATGGCCTGCGATTTTATCTATGCCTCGGATAAGGCGCAATTCGGCCAACCCGAGATAAACCTTGGGGTCATTCCGGGTTTTGGAGGAACCCAGCGCCTTTCCCGATTGGTGGGAAAGGCCATGGCAAAGGAACTCTGCATGACCGGCGCCATTATTACCGCCCAGGAGGCGAAAGAGATCGGGTTGGTAAACAAGGTCTTTCCGGCGGAAAGACTATGGGAGGAGACCCTGAAGACGGCCAAGTTGTTGGCCTCCAAAGGCAAGGTCTCCATCCGTGCAGTCAAACGATGTGTCGACCAAGGTTTTAGCCTGGACCTGAGAGCCGCTTGCGACATGGAGGCCAATTATTTCGGCTTGTGCACGGCCAGCCCGGACGCCAAAGAAGGGATGAGCGCATTCTTAGAGAAAAGAAAACCGCAATTCAAGGGGGAGTTGGAATAAAATGGATTTTCAACTGACTGAAGAACAACAGATGGTCCGGGATATGGCTCAGCGTTTTGCTGAGACCGAAATCAAACCCAAGGCTGCAGAACTTGACGAAAAGCACGAACATCCCGCTGAAATCGTCAGACAACTGGGCGAATTGAAAATGATGGGCATTGCGGTGCCGGAAGAATATGGCGGCGGCGGCATGGACTATGTGAGTTATGTTTTGGCCCTCATAGAGATCTCTAAGGGCTGTGGCTCAACCGGGGCTATCATGTCGGTGAACAATTCCCTATACTGTTTTCCGGCATTCACCTTTGCCACGGATGAACAGAGGAAAAAATACCTATACCCCTGTGCCGCCGGAGAAAAAATCGGTTGCTATGGCCTTACGGAAGCCGGCGCCGGTTCGGACCCGGCCAGCCTGCGAACCACGGCGGTTCGAGACGGAGATGAATGGATTATTAATGGAGAAAAGAAATTCATTACCAGCGGAAATGTGGCATCTTACGCCGTCATAGCGGCTGTGACCGAGAAGGGACAGGGGTACAAGGGCATTAGCTCCTTTGTAATGGATTTGGATAATACACCCGGGTTTAAGGTGGGCCGCATCGAAGAAAAGCTGGGCATTACAGCTTCCGGGACTTCCGAACTGGTATTTGAGGATGCCAGAGTGCCCGCGGATGCTCTCCTTGGCGGTGAAGGCGAAGGCTTTAAGCAGATGCTGACGACTCTTGATGGGGGGCGAATCGGTATCGCCTCGCAGGCCATCGGGATCGGGCGGTCTGTGTTGGAAGAATCCCTGGAATACGTCAAGACCAGAGAGCAATTCGGCAAACCCATCTCTTCCTTTCAGGCCATACAATGGAAACTGGCTGATATGGCCACCGAATTGGATGCTGCAGAACTCCTGACCTTGAGGGCAGCCTGGTTGGAGGACAACAAAAAGCCCTATGAAAAAGCGGCCGCAATGGCAAAGATGTACGCATCCGATATCACCATGAGGGCGTCGGTTGAAGGGGTGCAAATTTTGGGTGGATACGGGTATTGCAAAGAATACCCCATGGAAAGACATATGCGGGACGCAAAGATTTGCCAGATTTATGAAGGAACGAACGAGATCATGCGTCTCGTTATCGCAAGAAATCTTCTCAAAGGAAAATAAAATCATCGCACTGAGCGAGATGGTTTTATAATGAGGTTTTTATGACCCTAACTTACGACCAAAAAACACTGGAAAAGGCGAAGGCCCACAATCAGAAATGGCAAGAAAAACTGGACGATGTTTTAAAGAAAAAGCCGGAGCGTCTTGAAAGATTTTCCTCTGTCTCGGATCGTGAAGTCAAGGGCCTCTACTTGCCCATTGATGTGAAAGAGCAGGATTTTGAAGAGGATGTTGGGTTTCCCGGAGAATTTCCCTTTACGCGGGGGGTTCAACCCTCCATGTATCGAGGACGCCTGTGGACCATGAGGATGTTTGCAGGTTTGGGTTCGGCTGAAGATACCAACAGGCGTTTCCATCACCTCGTGAATGAGGGACAAACGGGACTCTCGACTGCTTTCGATATGCCCACCTTGATGGGTTACGATAGCGATGCACCCAAGGCTCGGGGAGAATGCGGCAAATGCGGTGTGGCTATCGATACTCTGAAGGATATGGAAGACCTATTTAACGGACTTCCCATAGACCGGATCACCACCTCCATGACGATCAATCCACCGGCGGCTGTCATATGGGCCATGTATATCGCTATGGCGGAGAATAGGGGCATTAAAAGGGGTGTTTTGGGTGGCACTATCCAGAACGACATGCTTAAAGAATTTATTGCCCAGAAAACCTTTATGTGCCCGCCAAAACCTTCCTTAAAGATCATCACCGATACCGTTGAATTCGGAACACGGGAAATTCCCCGGTGGAATACCATCAGCATCAGCGGATACCACATCAGAGAGGCCGGTTCCACGGCGGTTCAAGAGCTTGCCTTCACCCTCGCAGACGGCATTGCCTATACCCAGGCGGCCATTGAACGAGGACTCGATGTGGATGATTTTGCGCCGAGGTTTTCTTTTTTTTTTAATTCCCATTTGGACTTCTTTGAAGAGATCGCCAAATTCAGAGCTGCAAGGCGAATGTGGGCCCGGATCATGAAGGACAGGTTCAAGGCAAAAGATCCCAGGACCTTGTGGCTCAGGTTCCACACCCAGACGGCAGGGTGTTCGCTCACCGCACAACAACCCTACAACAACATCGTACGAACTGCGCTTGAGGCCCTGGCAGCCGTATTGGGTGGAACCCAGTCCCTGCACACGAATTCTTTGGATGAGGTTCTGGCAATTCCGACCGAAGAGGCGGCCACCATTGCCCTGAGGACGCAGCAGATCATTGCGGAAGAATCGGGCGTCGCCAATACAATCGATCCCTTGGGTGGTTCCTACTATGTGGAGGCCTTGACCAATCAGATGGAGGAAGAGGCCTTTGAGATCATTCAAAAAATAGATGATATGGGAGGTATGCTCGAGGCAATCGAGAAAAACTACCCGCAACAGGAAATCGCCGATTCCGCATACCATTATCAACGTCAACTGGATGCGGACGAAAAAACCATGGTCGGAGTCAATAAGTACATGTCGGAAGAAAGCCTGCCCGTGGAAATCCTCGATATCGATCCTGAACTCGAAAAGCAACAGATCGCAAAGATCAACAAGATTAAGAACGAAAGGGACGAAGGGAAGATCCAAGAATGCCTCGGGCGGGTTGGTGAGGCTTGTAGCGGCAAGCAAAATGTCATGGAGCCTATTATTGAGGCTGTTAAGGCTGATGCAACATTACAGGAAGTGTGCGATGTCTTCAGAGAAATCTTTGGGGAGTATCGGGACCCAGGAATCTACTAGCGAAGCTCCCTCTCAAAACGACGAGCGGAGAAATATTTCACACAGTTGCTTAGGCTGAACGATACCGGTTGCTAGATGCTCGATACTGGTTAAAACAAAAAAGAACCGTTACTTACTACATCCAGAAACCAGCATCCAGTATCTGTTCGCAAATAACGCTGTACCATACAGAAATTGACATTAACGGTTTTACCCGAACTTTAAGAGACTTTGCTCATTTTCATTCTGAGGGGGTAAGATGGAGCATAAACGGAGACTGAGACTGATGGTAGCAAAACCGGGTCTTGATGGACACGACAGGGGGGCCAGGATCATTGCAAGGGCATTCAGAGATGCCGGCTTTGAGGTGGTTTATACAGGACTGCACCAAACACCTGAAGAAATTGTTCTCGCTGCCATTCAAGAAGATGTCGATATGGTCGGACTTTCGAGTTTGGCGGGTGCCCATATGTATCTCTTCCCGCGCGTGGTGGAACTGCTAAAAGATAAAAATGCTGAAGATATCGTGGTGTGCGGTGGTGGAATCGTGCCTGAAGAGGATATTCAAAAGCTCAAAGAGGCTGGCGTCAGTGCGGTTTTCACCCCGGGTTCCGCCTTGGATGACATCGTCAGCTGGGTAAGCGAAAATGTGGAAGCCAGAGGTTAGCTTATGTCGACCAAAGTAACAAAGGTCAAAGACGGCGATATACGGACCGTAGCAAGATTGATCAGAGACATAGACGACGGCATCCCGGAGGTCCGGGAAACGCTTAAGGAACTTTATCCCCACACCGGAAAAGCCTATGTTATCGGCATCACCGGTGCGCCTGGGGTGGGCAAAAGCACCCTTGTCGATCAAATGGTCAATCATTTGAGAAAAAAAGGGAAAACCGTAGGGGTGCTCGCGGTCGATCCGACCAGCCCCTTCAGCGGGGGCGCGATTCTAGGAGACCGAATCCGGATGCAGCGGCACAGCATGGATGAAGGTGTGTTCATTCGCTCCTTGGCCACGAGAGGCCATTTCGGGGGACTCACGCAATCGACAAGGAGCGCCATCGACGTCCTTGATGCCATGGGCAAGGATTACATTATCATCGAGACGGTTGGCGTCGGCCAGGATGAGGTGGACATTGTCAAGAGCGCCCAAACCACGGTTATCGTCGTGATTCCCGGCATGGGGGATGATATACAGGCTATCAAAGCGGGCATTCTCGAAGTTGGAGACGTTTTTGTCATTAACAAGGCCGACAGGGAAGGGACGGATAAGACCCTCAGTGACCTGAGACTCATGATTGATATGGATCAAAAGAAATATGAGAAGGGTCAATGGAAACCGCCTATTTTAAAGGCAGAGGCAGTGTTTGACAAAGGTGTTCAACAAATCCTTGAGGAAATAGAAAAACACGGGCAATACCTGGGCAAAGCAGAGCCGGAACTGAAGAACCAAAAGAAGAGGGAAAAAATCAGAGAAGATTTCACGGAAATGATCAAAAACCGGCTTATTCAAGCGGTCTTTAAGCGCCTCATCCAGACTGACGAGTTCGAAAAGGCCGTAGAAGACATACTCCATGGAAAAACAGATCCGTACACGGCTTGCGACAGCATTGTTTTGCCCTCTTTAGGCCACACGGATCGCTAGTTGGAGGTTCTGTGAATTCTAACCAAACATATTTGAAATTTCCTTCAACTTTGAATCAACGTTTATCATTGT
>CAYWMP010000087.1:0-24112 GCA_964459445.1 uncultured Desulfobacteraceae bacterium | reverse complement strand
ATAAGCAACGTGATTCAAAGTTGAAGCGAATTTCAAATATGTTTGGCTAGGATTTCATAACACTTCGTTTCCCGGATCATCCTCAGCGCATCTTCAGGTGTCAGGGGCGCAATGCCGTAGGAGATGTCTTTCCACACCTCCGTATAAATCCCTCCGGTACCGAAGAGGAGGACCGGTCCGAATTGGGGATCCCTTTTGGCCCCGAGTATGACTTCCGCGCCAACCTTCTCGGCCATCTCCTGAACCAAGACACCGTCTATTTTGGCCCCAGGCAGTTTCCGCTTTATGTCCCGCATCATGTCATTATAGGCTGCCTTCAGTTCGGAAGGTCCATTGAGGTTCAGGCAAATGCCTCCTGCATCAGTTTTATGGGCTATTTGGGGCGATTCAATTTTCAAGGCGACCGGGTATCCTATTCCCTCGGCCGCCTCCATGACCCCGGAAAGATCCTTGCCCTGTCTGGCTCTGGCAACCGGGACGCCGTAACCCTCAATGAGAGCATGGGCAGCCTGACCTTGTATCATCCCCGTTCCATCTAAAAAACCCTCTTTCAGCCCAAGATCCACGGAAAACATCGGGGCGGATGTATTGGATTGCTCCAGGAACCTGTTCCTTTCATAGAGTGCGGCCAGAGCTCGGGCTGCCCGAGGCAAGCTCGGAAAGGCTGAGATATGTCCTTCCTTTTCTGCCTCCTGAGAAACAAAGGATTGATTCGGCCCATAGAGCCAGATTGCCACTGGCTTTTCGGGATAAGCCGCCGCCGGCTCTTTGATGACGCCGGTGACATCCAGGTAGGCATCTTCCGGCATTCTCGGGCCGATGGCGATACAGATCACACCATCAACTTCAGGGTCTTGAAGCATATTTTCCAGCGCGATGCGGTAAACATTTCGCAAACCGTGCTTCATCAAGGCTGGCCAGATATCCATGGAATTACCGATCGGCATCCAGGGCGGCGAGAGATCCTTTATGGCTTTGATTGTGGATGGAGAAAGGGTGGCCGGTACTAACCCATATTTTTCAAAGGAATCAATGAGTATGATGCCGCCTGCGCCGGTAAAGGTAATCACACCCACTCTGTTTCCCTTCATGGGTGACAGGTTGAGGAATGCCTTGGTGAAGTCATTGACTTCCTCAGGGTTCTGGGCCGAGATAACGCCGGCCTGCCGAAAAGCGGCCTCAAAGACTTCCTTGTCTCCCACCAATGAACCGCTGTGGGAGGAAGCGGCCTTTGCCCCCTGCCGTGTGGTTGCAGTCTTGTAGGCGATGATGGGTTTTTTCCGGGCCACCTTTTGAGCCGTTTGAAAAAACTCCCTTCCCCTGTTCATGCCCTCGATGTGAACGAAAACAGTGTTGATATCCTCATCATCACCGAATGCTTCGAGTGCATCGGCAAAATCGAGATCGCAACCATTGGCAACATCGATCCCCTTGCCCATCATGCCCGAAAAGATAGAAGCCCCTACAAAAAAGATGCCGGATTGGCAGATGACCCCCACCGGGACCCTTTCCCTCTTCTGAGGCATAAAAGAGGAAATGAACCCGGAAAAGGCATTGACAATACCCAGCGTGTTGGGACCCAAAACCCGAATGCCCTTTTCCCGGGCAATCCGCGTGAGCTGGTCTTGAAGTCTCTTCCCTTCTTCATCCGCATCTGCAAATCCCTGTGGCACAACGATTGCGCCCTTTGTTCCCATCATGGCGCAATCTTCCAGGATTTTGGGAACCTGCTCCCTCGGGGTGGAAATAATGGCTATATCAACAGGCCCGGGGATGTCTTTGACGTCTTCATAGGACCTGAGACCAACGATCTCCTCGGCAAAGGGATTCACCGGATATATTTCCCCTTCATAACCAAAGGCCCTCATATTCTCTATCATATTGAAACTACCGTCGCCCGTCTTCCGGGTTGCGCCTATGACGGCCACCGACCTTGGCGCCATAAAAATATCAATAGGATGTAAACTCATCCGATTCCCTCTCCCCTTCAGTCCAGCTGCTTATCAACCTCCCTGCCATTAATAAATCCCTTCCTTGCATCCTGCCGCAATCGTCATGCCCAGTTCCTCGCATTTCCCTAAGACGTCTTCATCGATCTCGCCCGCGGCGATCAGAGGTTCATATACCTTTTTGAATTGGTATCCGATACCGATGCGTTCGATATGGTGAAGAGCCCCGCTGCCGTCATTCCCCGCGCTAATAAAGACAACGTAAGGTTTTTTGAAGATTTCCTTCCTGCCCCGTGCCTCCTCATAGGTGCGGTCAAAAAAATCTTTGATCATGCCGGCCATATACCCGAAGTATTCCGGAGAACCGACTGCTAGACCGTCGCACTCAAGGAGGTCCTCAAGCGTTGCCTCGGAGGCTTGCTTGAGAAAAACTTCCACCCCTTCAATAGACCCGGCGCCCTTGGCCACCCTCTCCGCCATCCTGCGGGTTCGTCCCGATTGAGAGTGGTAGATAATCAGGATTCTTGACATAGAGAGTTACTCCGCCTCATTTCATGACCCATCTCTTTCCCGCCCTTATGAAAAACTGGCATTCGAGGATCGGCGGCATCCTGTTCCGTATACTTTGGAAATCGACATCCGGATAATCACTCATCCTGTTCCCGCCGATGAGGCTGAACCGGATGACCCCATCTTCGCTGAAACGCCAAAACTGCGATTCAATCTCCTCTTCACACTGTCTGGAGGTCATTCCCGCGGTCTCTATTTTGACGATTTCCATCTCAAAGGCAGGCAAAGGGATGAAACGCGTTTCTATTCTACCGTGGAGCAATTCCCCTTCCACAAACCCCTTTTCTTCATACATCTCCGCGAAACTTATCCTCTGGGTCGAACCCGGATAGACAAACCTGAGCCTGGGTTTTAGGGGATGTTCCAGAATCTGATAACGGTGGATATGGCCGGCAGCGACGTATTCGAAATCCACAGGCACGGTGTGCCTTGAGACCGTATCTTTTCTCGTCGGCCGGAACACAAAATCAACCGGACCCACGGTCGCCATATCAAAGGCCTGGTGCGTAACAAGAATATTAAAATCCGTTATCATGCCTGCATATCCGGTTTCCTCCAGGGCCCTTAGGAAAGTCCTTTTTGAATCATCCCTTATAAAAGGAAAGCCCACTGCACCCACGGCATACCCATTCAGTTGGAGGCACAGGGATTTAGGGCGATCAAAAACATGGATGCCCGAGGCGCCATGGAATAGATCAAAGGGAAACTCCGACCTTTCATGATTGCCTGGCAAGACGAGGACTTGTATTCCCGCTCTGTTCAATTCAAGAAGGGGCTCTATCAAATCGTCAAGGACTTCTCTCGGGAGGTAGTATTTGTTGAAAAGGTCGCCGCTGTGGATAAAGAGGTCTGCTTCGATTTCTATGGCATGCTGAATCACTCTTTGAAAATTCTCAAAAATGGCATCGGCCCTTTTGCGGCGCCCCTTTGGATCACTCTGAACAATGCGTGTGATCTCGAATCCCAGATGGGTGTCTGCCGTGTGGACGAATTTTAGTGTCACTTCGCTTAACTCGTTTCTCGTCACTCGTTGCTGGTTACTCGTTAGGTTACAGTTTGGCCCTTTAAAAAAATTCTCGGTGTAGCGGGGGCTCGGGGATCTCTTGGAAGGGACGAACTCGGTTCAGTAAGCCGCCATTTGCATACCGGCTTACTATGGCGGGCGGAGAACTAATTCTAATACATGCCGGGAGGTGAGCTTTATATTCATCAAAACAGCCAGCCCGCCCGCCTGACCAGCAACACTCTATCGAATTGCCTGACAGTCCTTTCGTCCCTGTAAAGAGATTGCTGAGGCCCCGAGTAATAAAAAAGGGCTGAAATATTAACTCGTTACCGTTTTCTTTTGTAGCCAGAGGTTTATTAAAACCGCTACACGAAGCGGCTCGGCAGAGTTCGCCGAAGTCCCGCAACCCGCTATTTACGTGCTTCTTTACCAAAACTCATGAAAATGGTGGACCGGGCCGTGCCCCTGTCCCAACCGGTAATCGGCCCCAACCTGAAGGGCCTTGGTGATATAGGCTTTGGCTTCCCGGACACTGTCTTCGATGGAGTAATTTTTTGCCAAATAACCGGCAATTGCAGAGGAAAGCGTACAGCCCGTGCCATGGTTGTTGTTTGTGGCAACCCTTTTTTCCTTGAAAAGCACCATGCGATCTTCCGGGCCGATATAAAGCACATCATTGCTTTCGGAAGTCTTGGCATGCCCGCCTGTGACCAGGACACTTTCGCAGCCGTAGGAAGCGATTTCACGAGCGGCCCTTTCCAAATCCATTGGCGGATCGAACTTGCGGCCGAGCAACCTCGAAGCCTCGGGGATATTCGGTTTTACTATCCTGGCCATTGGCAGGAGGTGGTCTTTTAGGGCCGCCACGGCCTCGTCTGTAATAAGACTGTCTCCGCTCTGGGCGACCATGACCGGATCGAGCACGATGTTCTTTGCACCGTGCCTTTTCAATCGCCGGGCCACGATTTCAATGATTTGTGGAGAGAAAAGCATGCCGATCTTTACGGCATCGACGCCCATGTCATCGAAGACGGCTTCAATCTGGGCCTCAACAAATTCAGGTGGAACCGCATGGATCGCTGTGACCCCTTTGGTGTTCTGGGCGGTGAGGGCCGTGATGACCGACATGCCATAACAGCCCAGGGCGGAGGCCGTTTTGAGATCGGCCTGGATTCCCGCACCGCCGCCACTATCCGAACCTGCAATGGTCAGGAATTTGTGATATCTCTTGGTCATGGCGTTGCCTGATCTCCCTTTGATTGGAGGTTTAGTGAAGCCCCCCCGCGGCAAGCCGCGGGGCATCCTGAAAAGGATGGCAGAACTCTCCATAGCCAAAAGCCCTCCTTTCCATCCTCCGTAGCAGAGCAACTGCGGAGGACGGGCGCTAAAGCTTCGGAGGGCTCTCCTCGCCATCTTTAGTCGGGCCATAGCCTTTGGCGACGCCCGATCATCCCCACGGCAAGCCGTAGGGCATACTGGCGAAGGAGAGTAAGGTCTAAGGCCTCAATCAAAAATACTATTTTAATAGTTCTTGTGTGTCAAATGCAAAGGCGCTACAAGATATGGTAGTGGAGAATCGCGTTGAGTTTTGCTCACGCCCGGAATAAGATGCAAAGATAGTTTAGCCAATTATTTCAAAACCCCTTGGTATTTGGTCTCTAGGGAGCATTCGATGACCAGGAAGCCGACCTACGAAGAGCTGGAGCGAAGATTATTCGAACTGGAGAAACAAGTCGCGAATCGAAAGGCCGCCAAGGCCCTTTTGGCAGATGACCGGGAAACCCTGTCCCGGATTCTTCAAAGTATGACTGTTCCCGCCCTTGTTATTAACAAAGACCATGTCATCATCCACTGCAACAAGGCCTTTGAAAACCTTACCGGCATCCCGGCCGATGAATTTATCGGCACTCAGAACCAGTGGATGACCTTCTACCCCAAAGAAAGACCTGTGATGGCCGACTTTATCGTGGACAACGCACCATCAGAGAAACTGACCGAGTACTATGGGGAGAGGCTTCAAAAGTCCGCCCTCATTGAAGGCGCCTATGAGGCTGAGGGTTTTTTCCCGGACCTGGGCGATGAGGGAAAATGGCTATTTTTTACTGCGGCTCCTCTCATCGATGCCGACGGGAAGATCATTGGCGCCATAGAAACACTCCAGGATATTACCGAGCGAAAGCGTGCGGATGAGGCCCTGCGAAAGTCTGAAAAGCGCCTGAGGATACTGCTCGACTTTGTCCCCTATCCCATGGTTGTCTTTAATTTGGAAGGCAAGGTTACCTATTTGAATCCGGCCTTTGCCGAAACCTTCGGCTGGACATTCAACGAATTACGAGGAAAACGAATTCCCTATGTTCCTCCAGAACTTGAGAGAGAAACCAAAGAGAGCATAAAGGAACTCTTTGAAAAAAACATCATCCTGCGATTTGAAACCAAGAGACTCACAAAAGATGGTCGTGTCCTGGATGTGATCATGAGAGGCGCTCTCTTCACGGACAATGAGGGCAAATCCGCCGGAGAGCTTGTCATTCTTCGCGATATTACCAAGGAAAAAAGGATGGCCAGGGTCAACAAAGCCTTGCTCCGGATCAGCAGGGCGCTTCCGGAATATCCTGACCTGGGAGAACTCCTGGATTATATCAGTGAAGAGGTCAAAATGCTCCTGGAGGCGGAAGGCGCGGTTGTGTTGTTATTGGACGAGGAACGGGAAGAGCTATTCTCTCTGGGCGCGGCTTATGACGATACGGATGCGGAAAAAAAAGTAAAGGAAATACGTTTTCCGCTGGATAAGGTCGTGGCGGGGAAGGTAATCAAGAATGGTGAGCCTATAATCATATCGGACGCCTCTCGGGACGGCGGGCTCTATCAAGATAGGGATGAAGAACTGGGGTATGAAACCAGAAACCTGATTGAAGTCCCTCTTACCAGTGTTGACAGGATCATCGGAGTTTTATGTGCGATAAATAAAAAGGAGGGAGAATTCGATCAAAGCCACGTGGAGCTTCTGAATTTGATCGCGGGATCCGTCGCCCTTTCCATTGAAAACGCCAGATTTTCCGAACAGCTCATAAGTGCTTACAGGAACAACGCCGCCCTCCTGAGAATTAGTACCGCCCTCCCCAAATACCCGGACTTGGAAGAACTCCTCTACTACATCAGCAGCGAGGTCCGACGACTCCTCGATACGCAAGGAGCCGTTGTTGCCATGATGGATCAAGAAAGTCAGGAGATGTTCTTCTTGGGCGCAGCCTATGACGATCCCGCCATCGAAGAACGGCTCAAATTCACACGCTTTCCGGTCAATCAACTCGCCGCCGGCGAAGTCCTGAAATCCGGGAAACCGAAAATCATTTCGGGTGTCTCAGAGGGTGACAAACGCTACAAGGAAAGGGATCAGCAATTTGGATATGAAACCAGAAATCTGCTTTTGGTCCCTTTGAAGAGTCACGACAGGGTCATCGGCGTGTTGTGCACCGTCAACAAAAAACAGGGGGATTTTAACAGAACAAACACAGAACTCCTGAGCCTGGTCGCAGGCACTGTTGCCCTCTCTATAGAAAACGTCAGATACTCGGAGGAACTCAAAAGGGCCTATATGGAGGTGACGAGTTTGAATCGGGCCAAAGACAAGGTGATTAATCATCTTTCGCATGAATTGAAAACCCCCCTATCCGTTCTCTCCCCCACCTTCAATATCCTGTCAAAGAAACTGAAGCAACTACCCGAGGAAACCTGGAAATCCACCATAGAAAGAGGGCTTAGGAATGTGGAACGCCTGCTTCAGATCCAATACCAGGTCGATGACATCATGCAGGACAAACATTTCAAAACCTACAATGTTATGAACATCCTGCTCGACGAATGTGCCGATTCACTGGAGGCACTTGTTACTGAAGAGGTTGCTGAAGGCGCCCTTGTTAGCAAAGTAAGGGAACGCATTGAGGAGGTATTCGGGCCAAAGGATTTAACTCCCAAAGTTCTCGAGCTCGATGCGTTTGTTAATCTTAGGCTTGATGATCTAAAAAAGCAGTTTGCCCATCGAGAAGTGGAAATCATTCCTTGCCTTGAATCAACCCCGCCCCTATATATGCCGGTTGATCCCCTCCAAAAGGTCATCGACGGTCTTGTGAAGAATGCCGTTGAGAATACGCCGGACCAAGGAAAAATAGAGGTGGCGGTTAAAAGGAAGGGCGAAGGCACGGAATTGGTGGTGCATGATTACGGCGTTGGGATTACCTCTGATGCACAAAGACGAATATTTGAGGGTTTCTTCACAACCCAGGAATCCCTGCACTATTCTTCCAAACGGCCCTTTGACTTCAACGCCGGCGGTAGGGGCGCAGATTTGCTACGTATGAAAATCTTCTCCGAGCGCTATAATTTCAAAATAGAAATGAGCTCCGATAGGTGTCGATTTATCTCCTTGGACAGCGACGTCTGTCCGGGCAGGATCAGTGATTGCGAATTCTGCGCCGGCAGCGAAGACTGCCACGCATCGGGAGGGACGATCTTTACCGTGTATTTTCCCCCAGTCCCCCTTTCAGCCCGAATATCTTAAGAAGCCAGTGACGAGCCCCAGGTAGATGAGTAGGCTGAGTATATCATTCGATGTGGTTACGAAGGGACCGGTAGCCAGGGCTGGATCGATATTGAATCTTCTAAAGGCCAAGGGTACGGATGCCCCGATAAATCCCGAGTTCAGGATGATCAGGATTAAAGATAGGGCGACAACGATCCCCAATCTGCCGTCGGCCACCCAAATCCAAACAATCAGTCCGAGTAATATTCCGCATATGATGCCGTTGAATAGCGCTACCTTCAATTCAAGTATCAGCCGCTTGCCAATATTCACAAGGCTAATGTCCCCGGTTGCAAGCCCTCTAACGATGACCGTCGCCGCCTGGGTGCCGGTACTGCCTCCCATCGCCATAATAACTGGGAAGAAGAAGGCCAGGGCAATTGTCTTCTCTAAAGACGCTTCGAACTGATTGATGACAGCTGCGGCAAGAATTCCTCCGAACAGTCCTCCGATGAGCCACGGCAAACGGGCTCTTGATATCTTCATGGGAGATTCTTCCGCAATCTCTTGATGTATCACACCGGCCATGAGCGAGATATCTTCATCCGCCTCTTCCTCTATGACATCCAGGATGTCATCGTGCGTAATCCTTCCCACCATACGATACCGGTCATCGACCACGGGAATCGTGACAAGGTCATATTTTTTGACGAGTTGGGCGACCTCCTCCTGATCCTGGTTCACATTGACTGAAATCACCTCGGGATTCATGATGTGGCCAATCCTGCGTTCCGGTCCTTCAAGGACCAGGTCTTTCATGGAAATCACACCCACCAGTTTTCCGATTTCATCCACAACAAAGAGGTAGTATAGGTTTTCAACCTCTTCCCTCATCTCCCTGACTGTATCGATGGCCTGCTGCACTGTGGAGTCCGCTTTGACGGCCACAAACTCCAGGGCCATAAGACCGCCTGCGGTGTCCTCCTCATAGGGCAATAGCTTTTCCAGTTCCTCTGAGACCTCATCCTCAACCCGGTCGATGATCTCTTTTGCCCGCTCCTCGGGCAAATCTCCCACCAGGTCAGCGGCATCATCGGAATCGAGCTCCTGAACGATTTCCGATAAGGCCTCGTCATCCAGATCCTCCATGATGCTTTCTTGAACCGGAGGTTCAATTTCTACGAGAACATCTCCTGCCCCCTCGGGCTCAAGCAACTCAAAGATATAGAGCCGTTCCTCTCGCTCAAGATGCTCAACAAGATCGGCAAGGTCGGCAGCGCGCATTTCATCCATCAATCTCGCAAGAGACGGTTTGTCATTGCTTTCGATCGAGGCCTTGACCTCTTCTACGAGCTTCTCACTTATGGTTTTCGGGGATGAATTCGTCATGGAAACACACCATCAATAGCTTTAGGTTCTATGGAGCCCCACGGGTAAATCCGTGGTCCCATTAGGTTACCCGTCTTCGCCTTCGGCTGCGACGCGGTTATCCGCCGTCCGTCGTCCCTTCGCGACTCACATTGTCTTAATCTTATCCAGAATAAACTCCTTGACTTCCTCTTCCTTATCCCCTTCCGACAACACATCCTGTATGGGAATCTCAGATCGAGCAGCACTCTTGTGACCGCCCGCACTTCCGATACTACCGAATAATTTCTGAGCCACCTTTCCGGCATCCAATCGGAAACCGGCATTCCTGAAAATGATGATGAGCCGATGAGCGTATATGCCCGATACGATACACCAACTGGCCTCGGCCATCTTGAGAAAAAAATCAGCGATAATGACCAGGATATCCGGATCATTGACATGACCCATGTGTATTAAAGCCCTGTCCTTCACAAAAACCAGATTGTCCATGGCTTTTCGAAAGTTGACCAGGGTCTTCTTTGTCAGTTCGGACGATTCGACCTTTTTAATAATGCCGATGCTAACAAAGGGATAGAGGTACCTGAAAGCATTGAGGTCATTGGGTATAGACGGCCTTGCGAAATTATCCGTATCCGTCTTGATCCCGTAAAACAGCGCTGTTGCCAAACGGGGCGAAGGTTTGATCTTGGCTGCTCGTAGATATTCCGTCATGATCGTAGAGGTAGCCCCATATTCCTCCTTGATATCGACGAATTGCCCTACGGAACCCTCTGAGGGCGGATGGTGATCGATAATGATATCAAAACCATGTTTTCCAAACTTCTCATCATGGTGGGGCTGACCATCCACGATTGCCCATTTTGTAATCTCCTGGGTATTGATCTCCCTTATGTGCTTCTGATCGATCTTGAGCAGCTTTATCATAGCCAGGTTATCGGCCCTTTTGATGGGATTGATACGGTAAATCCCGGTCTTTTTGACGTGTCTCCAAAAAAGCCGCTTTAAGGCCAGGGCACTTGCAATAGAATCAGGATCAGCATTGATTATTATCGCGAGGTTGTCATCCGGCGACATCACTTCGAGAAGCCTTTTGCACTTCTCGGTGTACGATACGGACTTCGCAAAGGGTTGGTCCATGAGGTTCATAGATGCCGCCTTATGAGGCCTTATTGTGCGTGAACACAACACAAAACATTCAAGGGGAGCCAGGGAAGTGAATCCTGCCCTGCGATGAATTGGGCTCCACCTTATAGTAAGCCCATTTAAAATTCAATTCTAAACAGGGCATCTAATGAGACCTTTGCAGACAAACCCCTGAACACCAAGCCAGATTAGAGGATTGAAATTTGAAAGACTTACAAGTTCTGGATGAAAACACCTCCGGGTCTGATCCTGGTAGCTTACCGGTTCATTGACTTTATCATTCTGTTTTTCTAAGATTTCCGCAAAGACTCTGATTTCCCAATAACCTTGATGGAAAAGCTATGAAAAAACTTATCCTGTCCCCGCTATGTTCAGCCTTTGTGACTCCCGGACTTGGCCAAATCATCAACCGTGATCTAAAAAAGGGGCTGGTGATCATGGCCATGGTTTTCCTCCTCCTTGTGTGGGGCACGATAGAGATCGTGTCCATTATCAAGACCTTTATAATAGACCCGAGCGCAGGCCTGCCTCAATCCGAAGATATCATGGCGAGACTCAAGGGCGAGGCATCCGGCTCATTGAGGTATATTGCTGTCGCCTTCGGCCTCCTATGGGTCTATTCGGTGCTGGATGCCTTTTGGAGGGGGAGGAAACTTGATAATTAAAATGAGGGCACAAGCCGACAATGAAGCGCTACGTGATTGATGAGATCTCCAGTTCGGATATGGTGAAGATTCGAGATTATCTGGAGAATGCAACGCAGAAGTCGGAAATAAAGGATATCTTTTGGGCCCGATTGCCCGAGGATTTGCTCAATGGAACGCAATACCATCACAAGGACTGTATGCCTCACGTGTTTGCCATCGAGCTGGGACGGGACTGGGTGAAATTTGAATTCCTGGTCAGAAGCCTTGTGACCATATCCTGTCAATGCCAGGGCTACGGCACTTCTCAGCAGATTGCCTTCATCATGGAATACGCAGACAGAATGATCACAGAGCTCGGCGTAAGAATTTAACCCTTAAAAAGCGTATTCCTAATCCCCTCTTTGATAGCCATCGAGGCGGTCTTATCCCCTAGCCAGCCCACCCGGATTATAACCTCTGTCTCCTTTGAGGATTTGTATTTGACCGTCATGAGCACCGGTGTTTTGCCGGCTCTCTGAGCCTTGATTTTTCCCAACGTGAGATCATGGGATTTTTCTTGAATCTTTATATTCATGTCCTCCAAGGTCTTAAGGGTTGCGTCCCATGTCTCCATGTAGGAAGCCTGGTAGATGACCGTAAGGGAGCCCTGGTAGTATTGATAGCCTGCAACACCTGCCGCCGTGCCAGCCGCAAAAAAGATGAGGGGACCACAACTCATAAGAAAAACACACAGGATGATAGGAATTAAGCATTTCCCCATTTTCATTTCCCTTCCTCCTTCTCCTCCGGAAGTTCCACCAATACAACAGATGACTATATTCTCTGCAAGACGATGCGGGTCACACAGCAAAAAGATAGAAAACCATTTTGAGTAAGTTTAATACTGTCTAAGCAAGATCTTGTCAATACAATATACTGAAGGGGACCTGTCGCGGGCAGGAATTGACCTAAACAGGTGTTTTGTAAAGGTCTCACTTTGATGGTCTCGTAAAAAGTCACAGAATGGACGGCACAGAAAAAAGCTCCAGATGCAAGGCGCGTGAATCTTTTGGAATGAGACGTACTTAAAGTACGTCTCAATGACGAAAGATGAAGCGCAACGCCGCAGATGGACTTTTTACGAAGCCGTCCAATTTGACTTGACAAATCATATCTGTTAATCAGACAGCTTACACTGATTCTGGAGGATTTTGATGGATTACAAAAAGACACTGAACCTGCCGAAGACCGATTTCCCCATGAAGGCGAATCTTGTCAAAAAAGAGCCCGAAATGTTGGAGAGATGGGAAAAAGAGAATCTCTATCATATGATTCGAGAATCCTCAAAAGGACGGAAACGATACCATCTCCATGATGGCCCTCCCTATGCGAATGGCAACATCCACATGGGAACCGCCTTCAATAAGGTACTCAAAGACATCATTGTCAAATCCAGACAAATGGCCGGGTTTGACGCGCCCTATGTGCCGGGATGGGATTGTCATGGGTTGCCCATTGAACACAAGGTAGACCAGGAGTTGGGCGAAAAAAAGGCGCAAATGACCCAGGTGGATATCAGGAAGTATTGCCGGGCCTACGCTGAAAAGTTCATCGATATTCAAAGGAATGAATTTAAACGCCTTGGTGTTTTAGGAGAATGGCAAAGGCCCTACCTGACCATGAACTTTCCCTACGAGGCAGTCACCATCAGGGAATGCGGTAATTTCGCGCTGAATGGAAGCATGTACAAGAGTAAGAAGCCCATTTACTGGTGTACATCCTGCCAGACCGCCCTCGCCGAGGCAGAGGTCGAGTATGAACAGCACACCTCGCCTTCCATCTTTGTCCGGTTTCCCATAATCAGCGATCTCTCCGAGACTTATCCTGTTTTGAAGGGCAAGAATGTCTTCATCGTGATCTGGACAACCACGCCATGGACAATCCCCGCCAACCTTGCCGTGGCCCTTCATCCGGATTACGAGTATGTGGCCGTTGACGTTGGAAACAATGATGTCTTGATTCTGGCCAAGTACCTCATGGACCCGTGCATGCATACCTTTGGCATTTCATCTTACAAAGTCCTGGCGGATCTGGATGTTGCCGGCCTGGAGAAGATCAAGGCCAAACATCCCCTCTACGACCGCGACTCCCTCATTGTACTTGCCCCATACGTTACCCTCGATGCAGGAACGGGCTGTGTTCACACGGCGCCGGGACACGGTCGTGAGGACTATGAGACGGGCTTGGCCTATGGCCTTGATGTCTACTCTCCAGTTGATGACCAGGGCTGCTTCACCGAGGATGTCGGTTACTTTGCCGGCGAGAATGTATTTGAGGCCAATAAACACGTCAACCAGAAGCTCCAGGAGGAGGGGGCCCTTCTAAAGGAAGAAAATATCACTCATGAGTACCCCCACTGTTGGCGGTGCAAAAACCCGGTTATTTTTCGTTCAACTGAGCAGTGGTTTATCTCCATGGAGGATACCGGCCTCAGGAAAAAGGCCCTTGAGGCCATCAAAAGGGTGACCTGGCTCCCCCATTGGGGACAGGACCGGATCTACGGTCTCATCGAAAACCGGCCTGACTGGTGTATATCCCGGCAAAGGGCCTGGGGCGTCCCAATCACGGTTCTGTATTGCGGGAGCTGCGGCGAGGTGGTCGTTACACAAGAGATTATCGACCACATATGCAAGATGGTCGAAAAGGCTGGGGCCGATGTCTGGTTCCAAGAACCGGAAGAAAACCTTGTACCAAAGGGGACAACCTGCCCAAAATGCGGGGCCGATAAATTCCAAAAGGAAACGGACATCTTGGATGTCTGGTTTGACTCGGGCACCAGCTATGCGGCGGTCATGGAGGCCAGAGATTATCTCGACAGTCCTGCGGACCTCTATTTGGAGGGAAGCGATCAACACCGTGGGTGGTTTCACAGTTCCTTGCTTTGTTCCGTCGGCACCCGGGGCGAAGCGCCCTACAAGGGCGTCCTGACCCATGGTTTTGTCGTTGACGGCCAGGGAAAGGCCATGCACAAATCAGCCGGCAACGTGATATCTCCGGCGGATCTCATAAAAAACTTTGGCGCTGAAATCATCAGGCTCTGGGTCTCGGCCGAGGATTACAGGGACAATATCCGCCTGTCCGATGAAATCCTCCAACGCTTAACGGAAGCCTACAGGCGGATTCGAAATACCTGCAGGTTTCTCCTGGGCAATCTTTCAGACTTCGAGCCTTCAAAGGACGGGGTACCCTATGAAGAGATGGAGGAACTGGATCGGTGGGCCCTAAATCGGCTCCAGGAAATGAATGAAAAGGTCCTTCGGGCCTATGAGAACTATGAGTTTCACCCGGTTTACCACAACCTTCACAACTTCTGTGTGCTCGACCTCTCATCCTTTTACCTGGATATCATCAAGGACCGTCTCTACGTTTCTCCGCCGAAATCTCAGGCCAGACGATCCGCCCAGACCGCCATGTACGAGATACTCGATGTCATTGTAAGGATCATGGCGCCCATCGTCTCCTTTACCAGCGATGAGGTATGGCAACACATGTCCCACGAAGAGCGATCGGACAGCGTTCATACGGAACTCTTCGTGCCTGTAAAGGAGGAGTACAAAGACCCGGAACTTGCCGCCCGTTGGGAAAACATCATCAGAACGCGACGGGAAGTCACCAAGGCCCTTGAGATTGCCAGAAAAGAAAAGCGAATCGGCCACTCCCTGGATTCGGCCGTCACCGTCGGATTGCCGCAAGCGCTCCTGGATGCGCTGGCCCCTTATAGGAATCAGTTGCGATCCATCTTTATCGTATCTTCTGTTGAGCTGCTGCCGTCCGAAAAGGTGGAAGGGGGCTATGAGAGTGAAGAGATCGAAGGACTGAAGGTCAAGGTTGCCCCGTCTGAAGATGAGAAATGCGACCGCTGCTGGGTGCATGACCCCACGATAGGCGAACAGAGCGACCATCCCACCATATGCCAAAGATGTTTTGGGGCGCTTTCAGAAATGGGGCTTGCGGGATCGTGAAAAAGAATTATCCTCTGATTATCCTGCCGGCGCTGGGTATTGTTCTCCTCGACCAGATATCCAAAATCGCTATTCAGAATACCATCGGCATCTTTGAATCCGTTCCAGTGATCCGCGGTTTCTTTAACATCGTCCATGTTAGGAACCGCGGCATCGCCTTCGGGTTTATGAATCGCGTTGGAAGTGAATACAGTACCTATCTGTTGATTGCTGCGACCGTTGTCGCAATCGGCATCTTGACTTATTGGTTTACCCGGCTTGATAGAAATCAGAAGGGACTGGGGTTGGGATTTTCCTTTATCCTCGGAGGAGCGATAGGAAACCTTATCGACCGCATGAGATTGCACGAGGTCATTGATTTTTTGGATTTCCATATCGGGCGATACCACTGGCCCGCATTCAACGTGGCCGACTCAGCCATTACGATCGGAACGCTTTGGGTGGCCTATATTTTTCTCTTCAAAACCCCGTCAGAACAAAAAAAACCAAAGGCCTAAGGACCAGTGTATAGGGCAAAACCTTCGGCTCATAGCACTTCGCTGTGCCTCCTTTGCTGCGAATAGCTTACTGCTAACTGCCAATAGCCTAGCGGAGCGGAGCGAAGATCCCGCTCACTGTTCAGTGGGACTGCCTACTAACTTATTTCTCCCTTCCCCACCGTATCCACCAGCCATTTCACCGCTGACCTATATTCCTTCATGCCTCGGAAAAAGATATCGTTATGATTAGCGCCGGGGATTTTGAGAAATTGCTTTAAAGTTGCGCCGCTTGCGTCGTGTAGTGCCTGCCCCTCTGAAAATGAAATGATGTGGTCCCTTTCTGCATGGATGACAAGGGTGGGCTTCTTGCAGGACCTTATCTTTTCAATATTCTCAACCCCCCCTTCCTCGGTTATGCCCAAGGTCTCCATATCGATGCCGAGGAGTCTGAGCAGCGGCCCCATATAAGCGAACCCGCTTTCGATAATCAGTCCGTCCACCAGATCCTCGTAATGGCAGCCCAACTCCAGAGCCGAAGCACTGCCCAGAGACCTTCCCATCACCACGAGTGACCCATTAAAGCCAGCCCTATCCAGCCAGGATCGCACATATTCAAAGATTACATGAGCATCTCTCATCATGGCCGTGACAGTGGGTTGGCCTGTCGACCGGCCGTATCCTCTGTAGTCCACGGCTATAAAGTTGATACCCATTTGATTGTACATGGGCCCCATGTCATCGTAATCCGCAACAATCTCCCCGTTTCCATGGAAGAAAAGGATATTGGGGGCAGAAGCACCCGATGCCCTATGAAAACGAGCACCGACGACAACCTCTTTCTCCACGGGGATCAAGGCGTCCTCTATATGTTCTCCCTGTCTTGAGTCACCCCATTCAGGACGTGGATGGAACAAATACATCAGGATTTCAGGCCGGTCCAGCTTTCCATAATCTATTTGCGAAATATCAATCATCTTATTCCCTCCCTGTTCCAAAAAGACATTGGACGCTGATTAACGCAGATTATCAAGATAAAAACTTTAAAAATATGGTCCGACAGGATAAACATGATTTGCTGGATGCTTTGTTTTCAAAAAAAACCCACACATTATTGGGAAGTTGGCGGTTAATTCGAATGATCGTCTAAAAGTATAAAGTGGAGCTCAGGCCCGGGGCTCGGGTCATATCCTGCAATTTCCCTTTACCGGGGTGGAAGACCCATGACGTCATTCATCCCGATTCCGACATACATGGAGATCCTATTTTTGTCTACAGCGTTCCGGAAGCCTATACATAATGTCCGTTGTCCGTGGCAGTGGGTGGCTTTATCCGCTCTCTGTCACCCTAAGCCCATAAGACGCAAACTGTCTGTGCTAAAAATCGGAATGTTGTAATACCGGCGCGAAAGCTGTATATAATGATATTCAACGACTGGAGGATGGATAAATGCTGGAAACCGGAACAAGGGTTGAAATGACCAAAGGGTATAATGGCGTGAAAGGCACGATTGCCGAAAGGACGGATTCAAGCTTGGAGTTTTACGTGATTGAACTCGACAATGGTATCAATCTTGTTGCCGGCCCATCAGCCTTTGTCCTGGAAGAGAACTCCTCATCCCAAAATGCTTAATTTATCATTTAGTCGCTCACTACTGTTGTGAGACCTCTGCAACACGCCCCTCTTTTCTACCTCGCAGATCCAAAAAATCATTGATACTACATTTTATAATAATTAATCTAATTTGAACTGACTATAAACGAAAAAGACTTGACATCTTCAATTAAAACTTGTATTTTACCAAAAAATTAAACCACTCATAAGGAAAGACATATGTTCCAACTCATATCATCTAAGAGAAAGTTCAAAGGTATTCTGATTCTCCTTCTTGGCTGCCTTCTAATAACGACAACCTCAGCATGGGCGGAGAAGCTCACCCACACCGTGGTAAAGGGAGACACCCTCTGGGACATTTGCGAGAAATATTATGGGGACGCAAATCTCTGGCCGAAGCTATGGGAAATGAATCCCTTTGTGACCAATCCCCACTTCCTTAACCCGGGTGACACCATCACCCTTTTCGAAGACATGCCTGTAAGAAAAGAGGCCACGGTTGCGAAAGAAGAAATCGAAATACCGGCAAAGGCGCCCGAAACCATACCCCCTCCGACCGGTATTGATGCTTCTAAAATAACCAATTTGACGGCCCTTGGATTTCTTTCCCGAAAAAATATCAGGGGCGTGGGAAAAATCGCCTATACGGACAGCGAAAAACTCAAGCTGTCAAATAGAGATATCGTTTATTTGAGCCTTCCCTATCTTGAGGGTGTAAAACCGGGAGACCTCTTTTCGGTCGTCAAATCCTCTTCTTTGCAGACACACCCCATTACCAAAAAGGGTCTCGGTTACCTCATAACCAATCTCGGCAGGGTCTCTATTATCGAATACGTCGGCAAATCCCTCTACAAGGCAATAATTGTTGTTTCCTTCAAGATTATCTCGTCAGGCGACTTTGTTGTCCCCTATGAACCCGTCTCAACCTGTGTCTTGCCCCAACCGGTTCCTGACGATATGACCCTAAACATTGTTGCAGTAAAGGACGAATACATCCTGATTGGTCAGTATACGGTTGTCTATCTTGACCGCGGCTTTAACCATGGCGTACAACGGGGTAATTTTTTTGATGTGGTCAAGATCAAAAAGGTTCGCGTGCCGGAAGTTAAAAATCCTTTTAAAATTAAACAGACCCATGACTTCCTCGATAAGTTGCATCAGAAAAAACCAGCCTTTCAGACTGTTTTAGGCAGGATTTTGATCGTAGAGTCAAGGCCTGACACGGCCACAGGCGTGGTTCTGAACACAACAGAGATGTTTTCCAAGGGTGCCTCTCTTGTCGGCGTTTCCTGGACAACTCCCCCCGACTTCCTTTCAAGAATGTCCTCATGCCTCGTGGAATGATCCCGCCTCTTAGGGATCATTTCCAAGAAAATGCTTGACTATTCATTTTCTCTCTGTTTTATACTCCCGCCATTCTGACTATACCCTGGGGTTCTGCAATTCAAAAGTGCGCCAATTTCAAAACGCACGATTTAGGCCAATCTCCCGTCTTCGCAAGAGTTATGACGGGACAAACGGTGGTAAGCTCAAATTCTAATCCTCAAAATTTGATAGGTAATTTAGTGGCTAGAATTTTTGCATTCCTTGACCTCGGCTCAACATGACCGTTTTGAAACTAGCTCAAGTTTTTGATAATTGAGTTCCTTTCGTTATCGCGTCGGTAAAAAAAAGCGGCAGGCAAACATCATGACCGGCCCAAACGACCCCCAAATAGAAGACTGGCTTGCTCTACACCTTGTGCCGGGCATTGGCAATATTAGCTTCAGGAACTTGCTGGATAGGTTTGGAAGTCCGGCGCAGGTCTTCAAGGCCGGGTTGAAGGAACTCACTGAGGTCGATGGGCTCCGCAAGGTGGTTTCGCAACGGATCTATGACAAGGGATGGACCATAGACCCTCCGAGAGTGCTTGAGACGCTCAAATCCCTGGATGCCAGGGTCATCACCTACTGGGACCCTGAATACCCTCGGCTCCTGAAAGAGGTTCATGACCCGCCGATGCTCCTGTATATCAAGGGCATTGAAATTCCCGCGAATATGGCCTTCATCGCAATCGTAGGATCGAGAAACCCTACCCCCTATGGAAAAAAGGAGGCGGAAAAAATCGGGCAGGGATTGGGACGAAGGGGTTTGGGAGTGGCAAGCGGTATGGCAATGGGCATAGACGCCGCCTCCCATTGGGGCTGCCTCGGGGGTTTGGGTTATACCGTGGCCGTTCTGGGAACTGGAATCGATGTCATATACCCTACCTCCAACAAGAGGCTTTATCATCAAATCGCCGAAAAGGGAGCGGTTATCACGGAGTTCCCCCTGGGAACGCCGCCCGAACCCAAGCATTTTCCAATTCGAAATCGTATTATCAGCGGTTTAAGCCGGGGTGTTGTTGTCGTGGAAGCCACATTGAACAGCGGTTCGCTCATAACGGCCTCCCTTGCCCTTGATCAGGGGCGCGAAGTGTTTGCGGTTCCAGGCAGCATCAATTCATTCAAGAGCAAAGGATGCCATTTTCTGATCAAACAGGGGGCCACACTCATTGAAAATGCCGACGATGTCCTGGATGAGCTGGGCATGAATTATGCAACCGTCCCTAAAACTGATACTTTCAAGCAAAACCCTCTGCCCCTCCTGGGTGAAAATGAAAAGGCTATTTTCGACCTGATCGGAGACTACCCCATACACATCGATCAAATTGCAAACCAAGGGAACTTGGAACCACGCGAGGTATCGAGTATCCTAATGAAGATGGAACTCAAAGGAATTGTCAGGCAACTTCCGGGTAAACTTTTTGTTAGGTAATCTCAGTCAATAAATAGACAAGGACTCAAATGGCAAAAAATCTTCTTATTGTTGAATCCCCTACCAAGGCAAAAACTATCGGAAAATACCTCGGCCGTGATTTCCATATCATGGCATCGGTCGGACACGTCAAAGACCTCCCCAACAGCAAGCTGGGCGTTGATATTGAACAGAATTTCCAGCCCGAATACGTCACCATTAAGGGTAAAGGCAAAATCCTAACCGAGCTCAAGAGAGCGGGCAAAAGCGCTGAGGTCGTCTTTCTTGGACCCGACCCTGATAGAGAAGGAGAGGCCATTGCATGGCATATCGCCAGGGAACTCGGAAACGGCGTGAAAAAGATATACCGGGTCCTATTCAACGAACTGACCGCCCGGGGGATAAAGGAGGCCATTTCAGATCCCCAGGAACTCAATCAGGATCGATTCGAGTCACAACAGGCCAGAAGGATACTCGATAGATTGGTGGGCTACCAGATATCTCCCCTCCTGTGGACCAAGGTGAGAAGGGGACTGAGCGCCGGTCGCGTTCAATCGGTAGCCCTACGTATGATCTGCGACAGGGAACGGTCCATCTTTGCCTTTGAGCCGCAAGAATACTGGTCCCTTACAGCTCACCTCAAGTCGGATGAACCACCAACCTTCAAGGCAAGGCTTTTTAAGTATGATGGTGAAAAAGTCGATTTGAAAAACGAGGAACAGACGCAGGCCGTCGTCACCGAAGCCCGGGACAAATCATTTACCGTCGATAAGGTTACTCGTAAGAAAAAGAAGCGAAATCCCCTCCCCCCCTTTACCACAAGTCTCCTTCAACAGGAGGCCTACCGGAAGCTCCGTTTTCCGGCAAAGAAAACCATGTTTGTGGCCCAAAATCTTTATGAAGGCATTGAACTGGGCGAAAAAGGGCAAACCGGTCTCATCACCTATATGAGGACGGATTCTTTCCGTGTCTCCAATGAGGCCATTGCCGAGGCAAGGGACTTCATTGGATCTAAATATGGTTCGGAATACCTCCCTAAAAAGCCCAACGCATACAAAAGTCGAAAAAATGCCCAGGAGGCCCATGAGGCCATTCGCCCCACGTCCGTCAGCATTGTGCCTGAGGAAATTGCCCGGTATTTGAACAAGGATCAGCTGGCCCTTTACACTCTCATTTGGAAACGGTTTCTGGCCTCCCAGATGAATCCGGCCGTTTTGGATCAGACCCAGGCGGATATTAAGGCAGGAAAGGCCATGTTCAGGGCCACCGGCTCCGTTGTCGTGTTCAAGGGCTTTACGGCTTTGTATGAGGAATCCCCGGGAAATGGCGCAAAAAGAGCAAATACTAATGGTGCCATCCTCCCGCCTTTGCAGCAGGGACAGGTCCTGGAACCCATTGAACTGGAACCGGCACAGCATTTTACCCAGCCCCCTCCCCGATTCACCGAAGCGTCACTCATTAAGGAACTTGAAGAAAACGGCATTGGCCGCCCATCCACCTATGCCACGATCATGTCCAACATCCGGGAACGCGAGTACGTGACTGCCGAGAAGGGACGCTTCAGACCCTCAGAACTTGGGTTCCTTGTTTCTGATCTGCTGGTCAAAAGCTTTCCCGAAATCATGGATATCGCTTTTACGGCGCTCATGGAGAACAACCTGGACAAGATAGAGCGCGGCGAAATCAAATGGGACGAAGTACTCTCCAAATTCTACGATTCCTTTGAAAAGGCGCTTACATCGGCAAAGAGCGACATGAGGGGTGAGATTGTCACCGATCTCTCGTGCCCAAAATGCGAAAAACTTCTCCTGATTAAATCAGGCAGGAACGGGCTTTTCCTGGGATGCTCCGGTTATCCGGATTGTAAATATACCGCCAATTTTGACCGAGATGAAAAGGGAAAGGTCTTTGTTGAAAGCACGCCCGATCTGGGGGAAACAAAGGGAACCTGTGACAAATGCGGAAAAGCTATGGTTGTGAAGCGGGGAAAATTCGGTCCTTTCCTGGCCTGCTCGGGTTACCCGGAGTGCAAGAATACCCGGACCCTGAACAATGGATCAAAATCCGCAAGTACGGATGTTTCCTGCCCTCAGGAGGGATGCAATGGCAAAATGGTTGAAAGAATATCAAAAAAGGGCACCCGGTTTTTCGCCTGTAACCAATACCCGAAATGTCGCTTTGTGGTCTGGAGCGATCCCATCAATGGAACCTGCCCAAAGTGCGGAACCAAGGTTTTTGTCTTAAAACAGCCCAAGGGCTCAGATCCGGTGAAAGCATGCCGCAAAAAAGGTTGTGGATTCAAGAGCCCTCTTCCCGCCTCCGAAGAGAATTAACCAATATATGTGCCTGCCTTGTGGGCTCAGGGATTTTGTACCGCACGCAGCAAGCAAGAATCAGATCGATCGAAGACTCAAGATCCATCCTATGCCCCGGTGAAACAAATACTGGTTTTACACCTGACCTCGTTCTTACCGCCGCGCCGATGACCCGCCCTTGATGCTGCAAGGTGGTGTAGTTCCCTTTTTCATTTCCCGGCTCCAAAGACTCTCCAAAGAGACGACTCTTTGCACAACCAACGGCCGGCCTATCCAACAATAGACCCAAATGCGCGGCAATCCCCATCCCCCGGGGGTGCGCAATGCCCTGGCCGTCACAGATTAGGACGTCATGCGCAATCTCCAATCGATCAAGAACCCTTAACAGAGGCGGAATCTCACGAAAACTCAAAAGACCGGGGACATAGGGAAATGCGGCCTTTGCCTTGATCCATTTTTCTTCAACCTTGACCATGTCCGGGTAGGTGAGGATAACGACGCCCGCCCAAACAAGATCAGACTTCTTGGAAGAAGATACATCGACGCCGGCAACGTATCTAATCTTTCCCGGTGTTTTCTTGAGGATGAGCCGTTCCCTCAGTCGCTTTTGAATGGCAACGGCCTCCTTTGGCGAGACAGCCCACGGATGGAGTTTCTTGATCTTCATAAAGTTTGGCAGCCCTAGCTGTGGCAGAGGTCGGATTCTTTTTTTTAAGCCCCATCTCAAAAAAAGTTCCACTCAATTTTGCCTTTCCCATAGATTGGAGGGTTCACGCCCAAAAGCCCGTAGCAGAATACCCCTTTCCCTTGAAATGACCTGTTCTATTGAACCCTTCCATCTATGGGAACCGCCATTGGAGCCGATAGATGGGGCTTTAAAAAAATGATTGCGACCATAGCCCGTCTTCCGCAGTGGGACTGCTTAGGCCGGATATAAATGGAAAAGGTCCCGCGCGTTAGTACACGGAACCTTTTAGTGACGAATCGAGAAATTATTTTGGTGGATTTAGTTGTGTTACTCAGTTTCACTCTGTTTAAGGGATTCTTCGAATTCCTTAAAGAATTTATCTTTCTCTTTCCAGTCGGGCCCAAAGCGTTTGTTGAAGTAGTCTCCAAGACGATCAAAGAATTTGAGCCACACGGATTTGCCACCTTCCAAAACCACATCCTCAAGGAAGTGCTTCAGTTCCGACATCTTTTCCTTTGGAAGGAATGAAAGGGCCCCCAGTTTCATGGATTTTTTGAGCGCTTCCGGAGTAATGGCATGGGCCGTAAGCATAACCGTCGGGAAACCTCTTGATACGGCATTTTTCAGCAATTCAAACCCATTTACGCCCATGATGTCCAGAATGACCACGTCATAGGTGTAACTCAAGAGATACTGAAGTGCTGTCTCATAGTCCTGGGCCTTGTGGACCAGACACAGATCCAGTTCTTCCTCAACGGTCTCAAGAACATCGGGTTCATCATCTACAACAAGGACCACCTTATCCTGCAAAGGGCTCTTTGAACTCATGACTTTCTCCTAGGTGTGGTTTTGGATGTGCAGAAACACCATATTTATAGCAAAGTCCCGTCCTCCAGTCAACAGCGCCGCGTGGTTCCATCTATACGGGCCAAATCACATTTCTTGCAGGCCATTACTTGCTGTGTTATTTACATAAGAGTCCCAGCCAAACATATTTGAAATTCGCTTCAACTTTGAATCACGTTGCTTATTGTTTCG
>CAYWMP010000086.1:0-24331 GCA_964459445.1 uncultured Desulfobacteraceae bacterium | reverse complement strand
CAAAACCCTCAGGCGGCTTGCTGCAACTTAATGCAATCAAGTGGGCTTCAAAATCGCCATCAGCCTTTTTGGCATAGACACGGCTGCCCTTCTTGCCCTGCAAAGCAACATCAAGCCCGTCTACTACGAACCGTTTCTTTACACGGTCGATCTTTCTCATGCTTGTGTTTAGCACCCGGGCAATCTCCTCGTTCTTAGAACGTTTGCGCTGGTGCTCTCCTTCATCGCAGGCCAATAAAGTCAGTGCATTGAGGATTTTCTGGGATCGATGTTTTCCTTTGGATGTGAGCTGTGTCAAAAAGTTGCGTTCCTCTTCGGTCAGGGTTACAATAAATTTCTTCATACTCGAACCTCCGGGATAGGAGTTGATTATGAAGAAAAGATATCATACTTTATACGACATTTCTAGCGTGACATGACACTAGTGTGTTCGACCGCAAAAGGGAACGCTATTGCTTCAATATCACCATTAGACGGTTTATCGCGCCATTCAGGGTCTTGAATTTCTACACCAAGGCTCCTTTTTACCGTTATCCATTCTGAAATAACCCGTTTCTCTCGATCTCTTTCTGGCATTGATATCACCGATAATGTGCTGTGTAATGCGGCGTTGACCCGTGGCACGAGCTTGCGGGTGCCGTAGGCGCATTCAAGGACTTGTACGGTTTAAAAGATTATTTTGATACTTGCAGCGCCTCTTGCGCTTCGCGGGGTAGATGAACAAGGATGAAATAGGACTGGGGATATAGATAATCTTCACCGGATTCGTCAACGACTCTTAGATAGCCTTCTTTTTCAGAATCTTCATCCGGTAAGATCTGATAAATCTTGCGCTTTTCCAAATCCTCACAGTCCCTGTTCTCTACGCAAAGCGCAAATTTACGATTTTCCTTTTGATTTTCCATAATTCTAATCTAAGAACCTCTTGATTTTCATTTTATTTCTGCCAATACCGTGGGCTTCGTACCAGTGCAATTCCGCTTTACGGATGTTGCCGCTCTGAAGCTTTACATTAGCAAACCCTTTAAGCTTTCTCCATCGACCCGGACCAATACTGTTTCTGAAGACGCATTATATCTCGAATTTTTCCACCTTTTGCAATGGGCTCAATTTCCTCGATCTTACCAATTATCTCAAAATGCATGAAAAATACCAAGTGGTTAGTTTGTTTGCTATTTTGCATGCGGCGTTGACCCGCGGCACGTGAGATGAAGGCCTCAATCTTTTGCATGGATATTTAATCTTGTTGAATGTTGCGACCTGACCCTATCCTTTTCACAGCTACCATGCGGGATACGGATTTGCCCCGACGCTTTGCCTCTATTTCGGCTTTTCGCACAATGGCTTCGTCCATTCGTAATGTCAGTTTCCTATTCATGACGTACAACATAATTAGAGCAGTACGTCATCGTCAAGGTCTTTCTCTGCAAATGGGCGCCGGGAAACGAGAACCAAAAAAGCGGCTAAAAGTACGAAATTCGATTTGATAATATCTTTCAAAAGTGCCTCGGCTTTTCCCGGCCCCTCTCCAGTGACAGGTTCGCCCATTTCCGCTATTGAGTCGCTTGCAGTTCCTCTCGAACGACCCGACGAAGGACCTCCTCGAGGGGCTGATCCTGATGCTCCATGTATGTGCGGAGGGCATCGTTGAGCATCGACTGGTAATTGCCCCCTCCTTGTTCCTCTACCTTGGAACGAAACCAATCAACAATGTCACGGTCAAGACGAATAGTGATGCGAACTTTCTTCCCAGAGGGAGGAAGTACGGCACCACGTTTACCTTTACTAAATTCATATTTTGCCTTCATATTGTATCACCTCATAGCGCACAGCTTTGCGTGCGGAAATGATCCGGATGTTATCCCCCCGCCACGTGTAAACCACCACTATAATTCGGCCGAAGGCGTCCATTCAAATGGTGACATAGCGTTGTTCACCTCGCCGGAAATCTTCAAGCGTCACGGCATTTGGATCTTCGAAAACCGCGAATGTATCTGCGAACGAGATGCCGTGTTTGGACTGATTCTCTTTGGCCTTCGATTTATCCCATTCAAACATAGCATCCTATAAGTATGCACATCCGTATGCACATGTCAAGTTTTCTATGACAAACGGGGCCCGGTATGAGCCGTCGTCTGGTGGGTCGAATCCGGCTCAATAATCTTCCCAAGGCATGTTATACCATCCGGTGTACTCTGCAATAGCATTGTCTGCTATGCTGTACGCTCCACCCCTGGAAGACTCTCTTAGATTGCGCATTCCTGCTTCATCACAGAGTTCATCTATCAAATTGAAAACCAACTCATATTCCTCGGATTCTTCAGCAGCCAAATACGGCTCTTCTTTGAGATTCACCAGAGCTTGAGCGAGTGTTCCATCATTACAGTCATCAGGGATTAAGCTACATGCAAAACGGAGCATGGCGGCAATGACCACGCTGATTCGATGAGTCCGTGCATCGGGTCCAATCTCCGTCAACATACTCATAAACGTTGCGTAAGACTGGGCCCCGACAATCTCCCTGAATTCCTCAATCATTTTGTTCCTAGAGCCGAATGCGGCGGTGACCCGCACCATATGAGATGAAGGTCTCAACATTTGACCATGGTTTTTAACCTTGTTGAATGTTGCGACCTGAACCTATTCGTTTATGCCGCAAAGGGAAGAAAAGAGTTTAGAAATATTCCGATGAGATTTATCGGAAAGGACTTTGAAATGCCCGCGCCCTTTGCGGTTAAATGAAACGGCTTGCTCGGTTTTTCTGTTTATTATCAGACAGATAGTGCTTGTTGTCGTAGTTGTTGTAGGAAGTACATCAAAAAGATATTGACCAGATTGCGTTATTTTTTGTATAAGGTTTGTGTGTAATGTTGTTTAATGTTTTGCAAACTTTCAAACCTTGGTAAAGAGCTATGGAAAATTACCTTACAATTAGCCAAGCAGCAAAAAAAATTGGGGTAAGCTCTGAAACGCTAAGAAGATGGGATAAAACAGGCAAGTTTCCTTCACAGAGACACCCTATTAATAATTATCGTGTTTATAACGATGAACAGATTGGATTAGTAATAAAAGAATTAAAGCAAAAATATTTAACTGATTATGCCAACTCTTTACAATACCAGATTAAGCCATTTTTTGAGACAGATCTTGGCGAATTATTCAATGAGGATGTTTTAACCTTTTTTAAAACATTAGAAACTTCCTCTGTTCAGCTTATTTTTGCTGATCCTCCTTACAACATCAAAAAGGCTGAATGGGATACTTTTGAATCCCAAAAAGAATATGTAGATTGGAGCATGGAATGGATAAGAGAGGCTCAGCGAGTACTTGCTCCCAATGGCAGTCTATATATATGTGGTTTTTCTGAAATATTAGCCGACCTTAAATGGGCTGCAAGCAGCCTTTTTAAAGGTTGCAAGTGGCTTGTTTGGTACTATCGTAACAAAGCTAATCTCGCTAATGATTGGGGACGGTCGCATGAGAGTTTGTTGCACTTTAGGAAAAGCAAAGAAATAGTTTTTAATGTGGATGAAGTAAGAGTTCCTTATAATGCCCACACCCTTAAATACCCTAAGCATCCTCAAGCAAAGAGTTCTCAATATGGCAACGGAAAAAACTATTTATGGACTCCCAACCCAAAGGGAGCAAAGCCAAAAGATGTATTTGAAATACCGACATTAACAAATAACTCCTGGGAGAGAGAAAAGCACCCGACTCAAAAACCCATTGAGTTAGTGAGGAAGTGCATGCTGGCCTCTTCAAATATTGATGGCTTGGTTGTTGATCCTTTCGGTGGCTCTGGGACGACATATGCAGTAGCTGAGGCATTCAACCGTAAATGGTTTGGAACTGAAACTAATTTGGAATATTGCAAAGTAATAAAAAAAAGGCTCCTTAACATCAAACATATTGAAAGAATTGCTGATAACGGAGAAGAAGCGGAAATAGCAGAACGACGTAGGAAATTAAGGGGATAATAATTTCCATATATCCTCGACAATAAACTTAGAAAAAGGCGATATGTGCTGATTGTAAGGGGCTTTTTGAGTAATAGGAGGTGGGTCAACAAAATAGACACCCTCCAATTGTGTTAAAAATTTTGTGTAAACCATGAACAGCCCGGAAACAAAAGTATAACTGATTTTTTCTGTTTCTTTTCTCTGAACATCATTCAGAAAAATACCGACTACTTTGACGGGGTGTTTCGCAAACTTTTGCATCAAAAGTTTGTCGAGAAATATTTTCCCCATTCTGTCTTTTGAGGTAGTTTTAAGGGAAACGACAATTTCATCTTTATCTATTGATTTAGTGCCTGATTTTACAAAGCTGTGCGGAGAAACAATAATATCTGTTTCGCATGAGTAAAGTTTTTCTCCTTCCTCGGATGGATAGGGAATTTTGAAAACAATTTTATCATTGTTAACGCCTAATTTGGTGACAATAAGGCGAATTAACTCTTCGAATCTATTTCCGACATGTTTTCTTGCACTGTTGGGATTACACAGAAAATCCATACCTGCGCCAAAGGATTGCTGTATTGTGTAAACAACCGAGTCAATGAGATTGTATTCTTCGCCTGCTATTGATTTTCTGTTTTTTATTTTATCTACAACTGAAAGAAACTCATTGTATTTTTTATCAAAGTGTTCGTCTTCAAAAATGAATAAATCTTTATTGATAGGACGGGCAAATTTTGATGTACCAGCAACAACCGAAGATAGGATAATGTAGTCTCTGGCTTCTGTTTTTTCTGAGATCACGTTGGGCAAATAGCCAAGTATTCTTTTAGTAACATGTGAAAATTCATAGAGGCTTTTCTTAGGCGTCTGTAGCTCCTCTTGTAACGGTTTCATTTATTAGCCTGTTTTGAATTTTGAATTAATGGGCATCCTAAGCAAAAAATACTGAAATGGCAACCTGGACATTTTTCATTAGTATTTGAAGGCGAACGGGTGCCGGGATGAGCCGCCGGCAGTGTTTCTTCCTGAGCCAGATACCGTGACTACTTTTTAACCGACGCAGGAGCACCCAAGAGCGCCGCCGCAGGCGGCGCGAACGCTCTGGCTAACCGGATTGCTGGAAGCGCGAAAGCGCTTTTAGCAATTCCGCCGTTGAGCCAGTTGTTATGAGTCTAATAATCCATGATCATCAAGGTATTGATACCCTTCATCTGTAATTCTTATATACAAGGAATCCCTAGTAACAAGCCCTTGATTCAGTGCCTCTTTGAAATATTTATCCAACTTGAGTCTAGACATACTAGAGTGCCCAAAAAGCTCATGATAATTTACATTCTCAAGAAGCGCAGTGTTAAATGCTTTGACAACAATTTTCATTACCTCTTTGACACCATCAGATGTGCGATCGGGTCTTGATTTTTCAAGTGGGCGAAAGGGATTTTTGCCAATATCAGGTTTTTTGAAAAGTGGAGCATTTAGGAGATGACGTAGTAATTCATCAAATGAGAACTCTATATCCTCGTTTTTGGAAAAATCGATATACAACTTACTTTTCAAAAAGATCGGTACGTTTGGGTCTCCTTTTTCTCTGACGATTGGTATCACCTTGTTATTAGATATTTTTGTGAGATATGAAGAAGTCATGATCATTTTCTCATAACCTACTCCTCCTTCACCAGCGTTGGCTTTACTAACATATCTTTTGGTGCATACCATTACTACATACTCAGCGTCTTCAAGGTTCTGCTCCATAAACTCTGAAAGATCATCGCCAGGTTTCAAATCCCATTGGTCTAAAATTGCATCAACCCCTCGGTCCCTAGTTGTCAGAGTTGTCGCAAACTCAAGCACCCACTGTTTATGGGCTGCCGAATCGTGAGAGTAAGATATAAATACTTTTGGAGGTATCATATTTCTCCTTCATAACGGGAGCCGGGATGAGCCGCAGCCCCTTGGGCGGGAGGGATGCGATTTTGCATCCGTCGTGCCAATGGGGCCGAAGCGGAGCGAGCCCGAAGGGTGTCGGCTCCATTCCAGGTTCGAGCCGTCTGCGGCGAGAAGCTTGGATGGTTCATCGCGGCGCCCGTTTGCGCCGCTGGAAGCATTAAACCATCAGGCAGGTTAACGTGACTATTGTTGCGCCGGAGCAGAAGCACCGCACGAGCGCTGCCGCAGGCGGCGCGAACATTGAGTAGGCGGTCTATTGGCCGTAATTGGATTATGGAAATGGGATTATTTCGTTAAAGAATGTAAGAGAAATTAGCTTGTTAAGTTAACAGGGGACCGCATATCAATATATAGAAATACGGATAGTATTCGAAAGGAATGAATTTACTTGATCATGTCAGTTTAACGGCCGTTGCGCCGGGGGGGGGGCCTGAAAACTGAACCTGGCAACTGAGGCTTTGCGATGACTTCTAATCTTCCATCAATTTCGCGACGCCTACCACCTTTTCACCTTCAGCCAGATCGATCAGTTTGACACCTTGGGTGTTGCGTCCTATGACCGATATGTCCGCCACATTAAACCGGATGATCTTCCCGTGCTCGGTGATGATCATCAACTGATCCTGATCCGAGACCTGGTAGGCATAAACAACCGGGCCATTTCTCTCGCTTGTCTTTATGGTGAGGATGCCCTTTCCGCCCCGTCCTTGGCTTTTGTATTCCTCCGTCTTGGTGCGCTTTCCGTATCCGTTTTCCGTAACCGTGAGTATCGTCGCCCCTTCGGTCAGGGCCTCCATGCCCACCACTTCGTCATCGCGCCCCATTCGGATGCCAATCGTACCCGATGCAACCCGGCCCATGCTTCGAGCCTCGGACTCATGAAAACGGATAGACTTCCCCCACCGGGTGGTCAGGAAGATATCGTCTTCGCCGTTGGTCATCCGTACCGCGATCACTTCATCGTCATCCCTGATCTTGAGGGCAACGATACCCCCCGCCCTTGGATGGCTGTAGGAAAGCAACTCCGTCTTTTTGACAAATCCCTTCTTGGTGGCCATGACCACGTATTTGGCATCCTCAAAACTCCGTAAGGCCAATGTTGTTGCGACCTTTTCACCACGCTTGAGCTGTAGAAAGTTTACGATGGCCTTCCCCCTCGACATCCTGCCGAACTCCGGGATTTCGTGAACCTTTTTCCAGTGAACCCTGCCCTTGCTCGTGAAAAAAAGGAGATAGTCATGGGATGAGGCGATGAACAGGTGCTCCACAAAATCCTCTGCCTTGGGTTTTACGCCGGTCATGCCCTTTCCTCCGCGGCGCTGCGCCCTGTATAGGCTAATGGGATTTCGCTTGATATAACCGTCATGACTGATGGTCACCACCATATCCTCTTCGGCAATGAGGTCCTCCATCTCCATCTCGCCCGTTTCAGGCAAGATCTCCGTCCGGCGTTCATCGCCATGCTCCTGCCTTATTCGCTCCATTTCTTCCTTTATGATCTGAAGCACCATGGCCGGGCTGTCGAGGATGGCCTTGAAGCGGGCTATGTTTTTGATAAGTTCTTCGTATTCCCTGTTTATCTTTTCCCTTTCAAGACCGGTGAGTCTTTGCAGCCTCATCTCCAAAATGGCTTGGGCCTGGATCTCCGTGAACTCGAATTCCGCGATCAGTCTTGCCTTGGCTTCCTTGGGTTCCGAGGAGGAGCGGATGGTTTCGATGACCTCATCCAGGACGTCCAGTGCCTTTTTCAACCCCTCCAGTATGTGCGCCCGTTCCTCCGCCTTTCTCAATTCATAGATCGTCCGCCTGATAATGATTTCTTTGCGGTGGTTTATGAATCGCTCAAGGATTTCCTTTAGATTGAGGACTTGAGGCCTGCCCTTTACGATGGCCAGAAAGATGATGCCGAAGGAGATCTCCATTTGGGTGAATTTGTAGAGGCGATTGAGTATGACCAGGGGCCTTCCATCCCTCTTGACATCGATGGCGACCCGCATGCCGTCCTTGTCCGACTCGTCCCGGATATCCGAAATGCCCTCCACCTTCCTGTCCTTGACCAGATCCGCGATCTTTTCGAGGAGCCTGCTCTTGTTGACCTGATAGGGGATCTCGGAAATGATGATCCTTTCCCTGTTCTGGCCGATCTTCTCCACATAGGCCCTGGCACGGATCTTGATGATTCCCCTGCCGTTTTTGTAGGCCGCCTGGATGCCTTTGGTTCCAAGAATAAACCCTGCCGTTGGAAAGTCCGGACCGGGAATGATGGATCTCAAAGCATTGATATCCGATGCAGGTTCCTCGATCAAACGGATGACCGCACTGCATACCTCGGTGAGGTTGTGGGGCGGGATGTTTGTGGCCATGCCCACAGCGATGCCTGCGGACCCGTTGATCAGCAGGGTGGGAATGACCGAAGGAAGAATGGCGGGTTCAACCATGGAGCCGTCATAGTTCTCCGCAAAATCCACGGTTTCCTTTTCAATGTCCGAAAGAAACTCTTCGGCCAGGCGAGTCATTCGCACTTCGGTATACCGCATGGCAGCGGGCGGATCCCCATCCACGGACCCGAAATTGCCCTGTCCGTCGATGAGGGGGTACCGCATGGAAAAGTCCTGGGCCATCCTGACGAGGGTATCGTACACCGCCTGGTCTCCGTGGGGATGGTATTTACCGATCACATCCCCGACCACCCTCGCTGACTTCTTAAAGGGTCTGTTGTGGTAGTTTCTGAGATCGTGCATGCCAAAGAGCACGCGCCGGTGGACCGGTTTGAGGCCGTCCCGGATGTCGGGCAAGGCCCTTCCCACAATGACACTCATAGAATAGTCGAGATAAGATTTTTTCATCTCATCTTCTATATTCACCGCAGCAATATTTAGACTCGGTTCCATTGCCTATTCTCCAAAATCTATGTTCCTTACCAATACTCCAATTCAGCCGTCCTAGCCATTGGCTATTATGGCGAAGTCGGCTACTCCGCTATTCCTGTGCTCCTCTCGTTAATGTCATTTTTGATGCTGACGCAGGAATCAAGTAGAGATGAAGGGTTTCTCGGGTGTGCTGTGTCTCAAAAAGCGGAAGGCAGAAACCGGAATATCATTCATCAGAAGTTCCTTGGTCCGTTAAATATCCAGTTCCCTGACCTCCAGTGCGTTGTTTTGAATGAACTCCCTCCTGGGCTCCACCTTGTCACCCATAAGGATAGTGAAGATCTCATCGGCCTCCAATGCATCGTCGATTTGCACTTGAAGCAGGGATCTCTTTTCCGGATCCATTGTCGTCGTCCAGAGTTGACTGGGATTCATTTCACCAAGACCCTTGTATCGTTGTATGTTCAAGCCTTTTTTTCCTCGATCCAAAAGGATATTCAAAAGATCCTGCGGGTTCTCAACGGTTTCTTTCTTTTCTCCGTCGGCCGTCTCAAAACCCCCATTTCTCATCTCACGAAACTGCTTGGAGTAGGTCAGGAGGCGCTTGAGCTCCGGAGATGAGAGAAACTCGAGATCCACCGGAAAGCTGTTGTGGGCGCCGTTCATGGTTTCCATCACTTGAAATTCATAATACCCGTGGTCTTCATTCACCTGAATGCTCATCACCTGGAATTTTTCCTCTGCAAGCTTCTTGAGAAATGCGTCCACAAACGTCTTTTGCTTAAATAGGGCCTTATCCTTTACGCCGTAGGAGGCCATAAATTCCAGGAACCTGGGGCTGTAACCCCGTCTCGTGAGCTTTTGAAGGTTCTCATAGAACTCGATCATGTTTCGCATGTATTTCCTTAGGGTTTCACCTGAAATCTGATCGCCTTTTTTTAGGCGAACCTTCTCTTTTTGTGAAATCCTTTGAAGAATAAAGTCATTAAATCCCTCTTCATCCTTGAGATAGCGTTCCTTTTTGCCGTCCACCACACGGTAAAGTGGCGGCTGTGCGACATAGAGATGGCCGTTCTCGATGAGATCCGGCATCTGCCTGAAAAAGAAGGTGAGGAGGAGTGTCCGGATATGCGACCCGTCCACATCTGCGTCCGTCATAATGATGACCTTATGGTACCTCAGTGAATTGATATTGTATTCCTTGTCTCCGATACCTGTACCCAGGGCGGTGATCAGAGTCCGGATCTCTTCGCTTGAGATCATCTTGTCGAAACGCGCCTTCTCTACATTCAGTATCTTCCCCTTCAGGGGCAGTATCGCCTGGGATCGTCTGTCCCTTCCCTGCTTTGCGGAACCGCCCGCTGAATCCCCCTCGACAACGAATATCTCGCTGCGACTTGGGTCCCTTTCCTGACAATCCGCCAGTTTTCCTGGCAGGGAATGATCCGAAAGGACGCCCTTTCTTCGGGCTAGATCCCTCGCCTTTCTCGCCGCTTCTCTGGCCCGGGCGGCATCGATGACCTTGGAAAGAATGGATTTGATCACCGACGGGTTTTCCTCAAAGAAACTGCCTAGCCCTTCGTTGACCGTGTTCTCGACGAGGCCCTTGACCTCGCTGTTTCCCAGTTTGGTTTTGGTCTGCCCCTCGAATTGCGGATCGGGCAGTTTCACACTGATAATGGCGGTCAATCCCTCTCTCACATCATCCCCGCTTAACTTGTCCTTGAAGTTTTTGGATAGGGGCGAATTCTGAAGGTATTGATTGATGCTTCTTGTCAGGGCGGATTTAAACCCGATGAGGTGACTTCCCCCTTCCCGGGTATTGATGTTATTGGCAAAACTAAAGGTATGATCCTTATAGGACGTGCTGTATTGGAGGGCCACCTCCATGATGACCCGGTTTTTTTCACCGGACATGTATATGGGCTTTTTGTGCAAAACTTCCCGGCTTCTGTTCAGATAGTCCACATAGGATTTGATGCCGCCCTCATAGAGAAATTCATTTTTCTTTCCGGTGCGTTCATCGGTGATCCTTATTTTCACGCCCTTGGTCAGAAAGGCCAACTCCCGCATCCTCTTTACCAGGGTATCGATATCGAATTCGATACTCTCAAAGATCTCCGAGTCCGGTCTGAAGTGGATCTTGGATCCTCGTTTTTTAGTCTTCCCGGTGACCTTTAGTTCCGTTTTTTTGTTTCCTCTTTCATATCTCTGGGAATAGACCTTGCCGTCCCGATGGACGTCGACCTTTAGGAATTCGGAAAGGGCGTTGACGACCGATACCCCCACGCCGTGCAGTCCGCCGGAGACCTTATAGCTCTTGTTGTCAAATTTCCCACCCGAGTGAAGTTTCGTCATCACAACCTCGAGTGCGGGCACTTTTTCTGTTTTGTGCATATCGACGGGGATACCCCGACCATTGTCAAAGACAACAACGCTGTCGTCATTCAATATCTGAATATCAATCTTATCGCAGTACCCTGCCATGGCCTCATCAATACTGTTATCCACCACTTCATAAACAAGATGATGGAGGCCCTCAAAGCTTGTATTCCCAATGTACATGGCCGGCCTTTTACGGACGGCCTTAAGACCTTCTAATACCTTTATATCGGCTGCGCCGTATGTTGCTTCCACTTCTACCATGTTATAACCTCATCGGCATAATCAGGCTCAAAAAGCCTGTATCTCCTTCTCCTTTAATCAGACAGGGGCTTGAATTATCAAGAAAACCCAATTGAACCGTCTCACTTTCCATGGCCTGGAGGGCATCAATAAAATACCTGGCGTTGAATCCCACTTCCAACCTGGCTTCCTTGAATTCAACCTTCAAATTCTCCTGGGCATCTCCTAAATCCGGATTTACGGAAACCAGTTCCAGATTGTCCTCCTCCAGGGTAACCTTGACACCCCGATAAGTTTCATTACTCAAAATAACCATTTTTCGCATGGCATCCAGTAATACAGATCTTTCTATGTCTATGAAAATTTTGGGTTTTTTGGGTATGACCGCATGATAATCCGGAAATTTACTCTCAAGGAGACGAACTACGAGGACAGACCCTTCCCTATTGGCAACGCAGTTATTTTGTTTGAATCCAAGGTGAATCGTCCCCCCTTCCGATGCCATCTTACTCAGTTCCGACATCCCCTTTTTAGGCACCATAATACCGCCGTCCACTACGATTTCTTCGATATCCTTAATTTCTTTATCGATCAAAGAAAGCCGGTGTCCATCGGTGGATACCATTCGAAGGAAGGTTTTTCCTTCCTGTGCGATCTTTTCTATATAGATGCCCGATAGCTTAAAGCCCGCTTCCTCCAGGGTTACCGAAAATATGGTTTTTTCGATCATTTCCCGAAGTATGTCTCCATCTAATGCTACTGAAACAACCTCTTCGGGTTCAACAAAGACGGGGTATTCATCAGGGGGTAGGCAGGCCAGATTGAATCTGGCTTCTTCATCGGTAATAAAGACCCAGTTGTTCTCTTTTTCCTTGATATGTATGTTTGAACGCTTGCTTTCCTTTAGAATCTCGAACAACTTCCGTCCCGAAATAGTCACATTACCCGGTTCGATGACGTCCCCTTGGAGTTTCTGTTGAAAGCTGATCTCAAGATCCGTTGCCGATACGGTCACCTCTAAGTCATTTGCCGACAAGAGAATCATTGATAAAATGGGCATGTTGCTTCTTTTTTCAATGATACTTTGAACCCTTGAAATGGACCGGTAAAGCTCGTCTCTGTCTATTTTGATCTCCATGACCTACCCCCAATTATATTTAACTATAAAGAAAAGTAATTAAAACTAATAGAGCGCTGTGGATTTGTCGAATACTTTCGTAACTACCTGACCCACCATAGAATTTCGTTCGGACAAGTTCCGATGGATTACTCACATTTTCTTCATGGCATCATTGGGATTTTCCAAATCTAGCCATATCGGGTTCGATTTGTAGAAAACAGAAAAATAAACATCAATAAATGTCAGGGAAAAATCGTATTAATTCAACCACAAAAGCACAAAGCCACCTAAATTTCATATAGTTAATTACAAAGAGATTTATTTATTTCGAGAGAAACAAAGTTCTTTTCGACCTTATTTGAAACCATGAAATATAATATTATTGATTCTTTGTGCCTTCGTGACTTGTGGCTAATAAACTTATAAAAAAAAACATTTCTATTTAACCCAGAAGATTTTCGATTCGTCTTAAATCCTGAAGCGTATCCGCCTCCTGATCTCTCATTTTCTCAATTCGTCGGATAGCATAGATGACCGTTGAATGGTCCTTGGGTCCAAAAGCATCTCCGATTTCCTTAAAGGACAAACTGGTATATTTCCGGGACAGATACATGGCAACCTGTCGGGGATAGGAATAGACCCTTTTCTTTTTATTAGAGACAAGGTCGCCGACAGTGATATTAAAACATCCTGCCGTAACGGCCTTAATGTCATCCATGCTGATATTAGGCCTATCCTTTTCCTTTATAATGGATTTGACTCTGGATATATTAATGTCCCCGTGATTGAGAGAGGCGTACGTTTCAATCCTGACAATGTTCTTAATAAGGGTCTTGATATCCGTATTCGCCTTGGAAAGGAAGAAGATCACATCCTCCGGGATCTCCACGTTGTCCTCTTCTATTTTATGCTTTATGATATCGTGTTTGGTGATGTGATCAGGCCATTTTATTTCTGTCAGAAGACCGGATCCCAATCGCGATTTTAGCTGAGGGTTGATGTGCCTCAAATTGTTCGGGGGTTTCGAACTCGAAAGAACGATTTGTTTTTTCTTATGGTATAGGGTTTTAAAAATGGAGAGGAATTCCTCCTGGGTTTTCTCTCTGTTATCCAGTAATTGGACATCGTCAAAAAGCAAAAGATCCACATTGCAGTATTTCTCACGGACCTTTTGAGAGTCCTTGTTCTTCATGGAGTAAGTGAAATCCGAGGTGAATTTATCGCAGGAGAGGTATTTCACCCGTGAATAGGGATCACTGTTGAAAACGTGATTCCCGATGGCATGTAGCAGATGGGTCTTTCCGAGACCGGCATCGGCATAAATTAATAGAGGATTGTATTGAGATGCCGGCTTATTTGCGATCTCGAGGGCCGAAGAACAGGCGAGACGGTTACAGTCCCCTTCTATGAACCGGGAAAATGTCATCGAGGGATTTAGATTATGGGTGTGATAGGGTTCCGGTCTCCGGGTTCTTCGGGATTTCGGTTGTTCCTGTAGAATGGAGCCCCGATTATAGGAGAAGTGGATGTCGGGCGATCTTTTGGCGATCTTTTTAAAAGACTTTTTTACCTCTATGAGATAGTTATCGCATATCCAACTGGCAATGAATTTGTTCGGTACGGATATAATGGCCAAATTGGGATTAAGTTGCTCTAATTTTGCTTCAGAAAACCAGGTTTTGAACTCTGATTTTTTCAGCTTCAATTCCAAGTTGTTTTTAATCTGATCCCAAATGTCTTTTTTCTTTGGCATGCTTAATTACATGTTTTCATTAGATTTTATGTTGTTTGCATAGTAGAAAAAATTCCTTTAAATATCAACCAAAATTTCCTTAGGAGGAGAGAATGTCTTTTTCTATCGGATTAGCTGGAAAGGGTGGAACCGGCAAGACAACAATAGCCGGCATGCTGGTAAGATATCTCGTTGAGAAGGGCAAAGTTCCCGTCCTGGCAGTGGACGCTGATGCGAATGCGAATTTCAATGAGGTACTGGGTCTGGAGGTCGAAGAAAGCCTCGGCGAGGCTCGAGAGGAAATGAAGAAGGGCGTTGCAACGGGCATGACCAAGGACATATTCATGGAAATGAAGCTGGAACAGTCCGTTGTGGAAGCAAAAGGTTATGACCTCATCGTCATGGGAAGACCGGAAGGAGCGGGTTGTTACTGCGCTGCCAATTCCCTGCTGACCCAATACCTGGACAGGCTCATCAATAACTATGCCTACGTGGTCGTCGATAATGAGGCAGGCATGGAACACATCAGTCGTATGACGACCAACAACATCGATCTACTGCTGGTGGTTTCTGATACAACCCGTCGGGGCATCCACTCCGCAGAAAGGATCTTTGGTCTCACAAGCGAGCTGGGCCTGGAAATCGAACGGTCGGTCTTTGTGATTAATCAGGCCAGGACGGGGCAGGAAGATAACCTGGAAAAGGTTGCCCGGGATTACGATCTCGAGATCGCGGGCATCATTCCGGAGGACGAAAAAATCCAGGAATTTGATCTGTTGGGAAGGCCCACGATAGAACTGGAGGCCGAAAGCAGCGCACTCAGAGCGGCCTATGCCATTTTCGACAAGGTCCTTGTGAGTTAGCGAAGCTTCCCCTCAAACCGATCCACCCTCCGTAGCAACAAGCTACTGCGGAGGACGGGCGAGTAGAGAAGTATTTGACTTATTTGCTCAGGCGAAGCGATGCTGGTTGCTAGATGCTCGATACTGGATATACAAAAGAAGAATCGTTACATAACACATCCAGTATCCAGAAACCAGCATCTAGTATCTGTTCGCAAACTACATAGCAGCTATAGAAACTTGACTTAAATTATAAAATCTCGGCTGATAGACATCTAGTATCTATATGTTGTAAATAATTTCTTAGATTACTACCATATGTAGTAGGTGAGAAATGCGGAAACCCCTCATTTTATTGACAAAAATTACTTGACAAGGAAATGACTCTAATCTATGTTTACGGCACCCTGTGAAGGGTAATTTTTTTGCCATGCTTTGTTATATTTTTCACAACCACAACAACTGTAATATCAACAACTTAAATCACCTTCAATAGCACGAAAAAGGGCTATTGCAGAAGAAGAAGGAGGTAGGGAAATTGGCTTTTGAAATACCGAAGCAACCCTATTCCGGAAAGATAGGGGAAACAAGCGTAGGAACAGGCAAGGGCGCCGTGACCGTGGGCGGCGAGGAATCATATCCCTTCCACACCTTTGAAGGCGGTATGCCCAACGAGCCCAAGATTGCAATGGAGGTTTGGGACTATGATCCCTCGGAGGAATGGCCGGCAGCAGCCTTAGAACCCTTTAAGGATGTCCTATCCTCACCCGATGCCTGGGCAAAGAAATGCGTCGATGAATACGGCGCCGATTTGATTGTGCTCCAGCTCAAAAGCACGGATCCGAACGGCATGGACAGAAGCGCGGATGAAGCCGCTGATACGGCCAAGAAGGTCACGGATGCGGTGGACGTTCCTGTTGTGATGTGGGGAACGGCGAACAACCAAAAAGACGAAGAGGTCCTAAAGAAAATTGCGGAACTCTGCGAAGGGAAAAATGTAGCCCTGGGACCTGTAGAAGAGGGAAACCATAAAGGGGTCGGCGCCAGCGCCCTCGGTTATGGACAGGTCATTGTGGCCTCTTCGCCCATTGATGTGAATCTGGCCAAGCAGCTGAATATCCTGCTAGGAAACCTCGGGGTCCAGAGCGACAAGATCCTCATCGATCCCACCACGGGCGGTTTGGGGTATGGTTTGGAATATAGCTACTCCGTCATGGAACGCATTCGAATGGCCGCCCTGACTCAGGAAGACGACAAGCTCCAGATCCCCATGATCAATAACGTCGGAAACGAGGTCTGGAAAAGCAAGGAGGCGGGCCAGCCCATAGAAGAAGCGCCCCTCCAAGGAGATCCGGAAAGGCGGGGTATCCTGATGGAGACAACCGCCGCCGTGGGCTATCTGCTGGGTGGGTCTGACGTCCTCATCCTGCGCCACCCCGAAAGCGTTCGGCTCACCCGGTCCTTTATTAACCTGATGATAAACGGCGGTATGGCGAGCGATGTCGAGGGAATTTCCAAGAAGTTGGATCTCCAAACCGCCGATCTCCTAGCCCTTTCTCCGCCGCCAAGCCTGGATTTTGGTGAGGCCGAGGCTGCCCCGAAGCCGACCGAGGTCAAGAAAAAGGCGGCGCCGGAGCCCAAGAAAGAGGAAAAGTCCAAGGCCCCACCCAAGGCCGAAGAAAAGGTTGTTGAATTAAAGCCCGAGTCCGAAGAGGCCGCCAAAGTGGAGGCCAAGGCCAAGACCGAGGAGGAAGCCAAAATCAAGGCAGAGGAACAGGCCAAGAAAAAGGCCGAAGAGGAAGCCAAGGCAGAAGCCAAAGCCAAGGCCGATGAAGAAGCTAAAGCCAAGGCAGAGGAACAGGCCGAGAAAAAGGCCGAAGAGGAAGCCAAGGCCAAGGCAGAGGCCGAGAAAAAGGCCAAGGCGGATGCCAAAGCCAAGGAAAAGGATGAGCTTCAGGCCCTAAGACAAAAAAGAGCCGCTGAAAGGGAAAAGCTTGAGGCGGAGAGAAGGGCGCGTGAAGGCGAAGAAGTCAAAAAGACCGCGGCCTCTGCGCAGCCGGACCTGGTAGAAAGATTGTCTCAGAATCTGGATCGCATCCACAAACGCGCTTAAGAGATTACATGAAAAAAAAAGGAGGAACCTCCAATATGACCACAGAAGACGTAAAGAAAACGGCTCCCGCAGCCAAGGCAAAAGAAAAAAAGGCTGCCAAGCCGCAAGATTTAACGGTTGATGTCGCGACAGTCAAGATGATCGAAAGGTCTCGGGAGATGGAAATCGATACCATTTTCGATAGGGCCCAAACCATGAAACCCTGCAACATTGGCCTACAGGGGACCTGCTGCAAGAACTGCGCTCAGGGACCGTGCAGGCTTCCCCTCCCCAAAAGCGGGATCGAGGGTGAGGATACCCGCAAAGGCCTCTGCGGGGCGACCCCGGAAACCATTGCCTCACGAAATTTTGCTCGAATGGTTGCGGCAGGCGCCGCGGCCCATTCGGATCACGGGCGGGGCGTGGCCGAGACGTTTCTGGCGGCCGCCAGGAAAGAGACAGAGGATTACAAAATCAAAGACACCAAAAAACTCCTAGAGATTGCGCCCGACTATGGCGTCGAGATTACCCTAGAGGGAGAAGACGGCGAGATCCTGGACCGGGATATCGATGAGATTGCAGTTGATGTCGGTGAAAAGGCCCTGGCCCAATGGGGTCAGCAGAACGGTGAAGTGTGTACCGTCAACAGGGCCCCCGAGCCCCGTTATGAGCTGTGGAAGAAGTTGGGTGTGGTTCCCAGGGGCATAGATCGGGAGACTGTGGAAATCATGCACCGGACCCATATTGGAGTGGATCAAGACTATGAGAACATAGTTGAGCAGTGCACCCGTGCCGCTATTGCCGACGGATGGGGCGGATCCATGATAGCCACGGACCTTCAGGACGTGCTCTTCGGTTGTCCCTATCCCATCAAGAGCTCGGCCAACCTGGGCGTGATGAAGGAAGACCATGTGAACATCATTATTCATGGCCACGAGCCGCTCCTGAGCGAAATGATCGTTCTGGCCTCCGAGATGCCGGAGTTGCTCGACTTGGCCAGGTCGAAGGGCGCCAAGGGTATTCAGCTCGGCGGTATCTGCTGCACAGCCAACGAGATCTTGATGCGCCACGGTGTGCCCTTGGCCGGTAATTTCTTACAGCAGGAGCTGGCCATCGTAACCGGCGCGGTAGACGCCATGGTGGTGGACGTCCAGTGCATCATGGAGAACGTGGCCAACGTGGCGGAGTGTTTTCATACCAAGATCATCACCACCAACCCCAGGGCCAAGATTGCTTCCGGAGATGTCACGCACATAGAGTTCGACGAACACACCGCCTTCGAAGATGCCAAGAAGATCGTAAAAGCCGCGATAGAAAACTTCCCGAACAGGGAAAAGGAAGTGGTGATCCCGGATAACAAATCCGACCTCATCGCGGGGTTTAGTTATGAGGCCATCAATTACCACCTGGGCGGCACCTTCAGGGGATCATACGCCCCGCTGAACGACAACATCATCAACGGCCGAATCCGCGGCGTTGCCGGCGTGGTGGGCTGCAATAATGCCCGAACCGTCCATGACGAGGCCCATCTCATTATCGTCAAGGAGTTGATCAAGCACGATGTGATTGTGCTGACCACGGGATGCAATGCCATCACCTGCGGAAAGGCTGGACTCCTGACACCCGAATCCGCCCAGGTCTTTTGCGGCCCGGGCTTAGCCGAGGTCTGCGAGACCGTGGGTATCCCACCGGTCCTTCACATGGGTTCCTGCGTGGATAACAGCCGAATCCTCATGGCCGCAACCGAGGTGGTCAAGGCAGGCGGGCTGGGCAAAGACATCAGCGAGTTGCCGGCTGCAGGGTCAGCGCCTGAGTGGATGAGTGAGAAGGCCATCAGTATCGGCCATTATTTTGTCACCTCGGGTGTTTATACAGTCTTTGGCGTCACCCTGCCTGTCAGCGGTGCGCCGGTCTTTGAAGAGTACCTGTACAAAGGGCTTGAGAACATCTACGGTGGTATGTGGGATCTGGAAGCCGATCCCATCAAGCATGCCCACAAGATGATTGCCCACATTGACAAGAAGCGAAAAGAATTGGGTATCGATAAGGCCCGGGAAAGGGTACTCGTGGATATGGCGGATCGCCGCGACATGGAAGCGGCTTAGTATAGAACAAAAATATGCCTCTTAGGAAGGGAGAAAGAAAAATATGTCAAAGTTAGTCGCATTTGCAGCAATTCAAGGCGCATACAACATTGTCTCCAAGGCCGAAGGAAAATATAAAAGGGCCCTGGAAACCTATGGCGGAAGCCAAAAACTGGAATTTCCAAACACCGCCTATTTTTTGCCCATCATCTATTCATTGACCGGGATCAAGGTGACGGATCTGGATTCCGTCAAAAAGCCCCTTGATTTCGCCCGGAAGCTTTTACCCCCCCATGTCAAAAAGGACTGTCACCTCCCCTATCTGGGACCCCTATTGGACGCAGGCATGGCGGCCCTTTTTGCCGAGGAGATCGTGGAGGCCATTCGGTATGTGGACGACCCCGACTTCTACCAGCCCGAAGTGGAAGACCCGGATATCGATAACGGGAAGATCTGGCTGGGCGCTGCTGATGACGCCATCATGAGAAAGCGGGGCGTAGAGTTTGTGGACGGCACCGCACCGGGTTTTGCGGCCATCGTCGGGGCTGCTCCTGACTCGGCTACCGCCAAAAAGATCGCCGAGGAGTATCAGCTCAAGACCATCTACGTATTCATGGCCGCCAACCAGAACGGCACCAGTTTCACGGAGCAGCTTATCGAGGAGAATGTCCAGATCGGCTGGAATACCCGTCTGGTGCCCTTTGGCCCGGATATCTCGGCGGCGGTCTTTGCCCTCGGGTTCGCGAACCGGGCCGGCATGGCCTTTGGCGGGATTGAGCCTGGAGATTACAAAAGGATGTTGGCCTACCAGAAGGACCGCATCTTCGCCTTTGTCAATGCCCTGGGCGATGTAAACGCGGAATGGGCCGCCAACGCGGCCGGGGCCATCAACTGGGGTTTCCCGACCCTCGCGGATACGGATATCCCGGAGATCCTGCCCACCGGTATCTGTACCTACGAGCATGTGGTAGCCAACGTGGAACACGAGGAAATATGCCAAAAATCCATCGAGATTCGCGGGCTAAAGGTCACCATCGCGGAAATCGATATTCCCATGGCCTACGGCCCGGCCTTTGAGGGCGAGCGCGTCAGAAAGGATGATCTTTATCTCGAGATGGGCGGCGGCAAGACCCAGTGTACCGAGCTCTGCAAGATGGCGGAGATGAACGATATCGAGGACGGCAAGGTGGAATTGATCGGACCGGATGTGACCGATGCCAAGAAAGGCGACCGTTCGCCCTTGGGCATCTATGTGCAGGTCGCAGGACGCCAGATGCAGGTCGACTTTGAGCCCATTCTGGAGAGACAGATCCATCACTTGATCAACTATGCCCAGGGCATCATGCACATCGGGCAGAGAGACATTGCGTGGATCAGGGTCGGCGAACCGGCTGTAGATAAGGGCTTCACCCTGAAGGATATCGGCACCATTCTCCATGCAAAACTCCATCAGGACTTCGGCAACATCCTGGACAAGGTCCAGGTGACCCTCTATACCGAAAAGAAGGACGTGAATGCTCTTACCAAGAGGGCCAGGGGCGAGTACAAGAGCAGGGATGATCGCGTGGAGAAGATGACCGATGAGAGCGTAGAGACCTTTTACTCTTGCACCCTGTGCCAGTCCTTTGCACCCAGCCACGTGTGCGTGGTGAGCCCCGAGCGAACGGGCCTCTGCGGGGCCTACAACTGGATGGACTGCAAGGCCTCCTTTGAAATAAATCCTACGGGCCCGAACCAGCCGGTCGAAAAGGGAGAGTGCCTCGATGATAAGTTGGGCCAGTTCCAGGGCGTCAATGATTTCGTCTACAAGGCCTCTCGTCAGAGTATCGATCACTACAACTTCTACAGCATGGTTATCGATCCCATGACCACCTGCGGTTGTTGCGAGTGTATTGCGGCGGTGCTGCCGGGGAGTAACGGTGTGATGACGGTCCACAGGGACTATACCGGGGAAACGCCCTGCGGCATGAAATTTACGACCCTGGCCGGTGTCATGGGCGGAGGTCAGTCCTCCCCCGGGTTTGTGGGTCATTCCAAATACAACATCACCCAGGGAAAGTTTATCAGCGGGGACGGTGGACTCCTTCGTATGGTCTGGATGCCCAAATCCCTGAAGGAAGAGATCAGGGAGCGTCTGGAAAAACGAGGCGAGGAACTGGGCATCCCCGATCTTATCGACAGGATTGCCGACGAGACCGTGGGCCTTACCGAGGAAGAGATCCTCCCCTTTCTCAAGGAAAAGGATCACCCCGCCCTGAAGATGGACTCGATCGTAGGCTAAAACACGATGTTAGAGGTCGGAGGATCGCCTCTAAATGATGTGGGCCTTGAGGCTGGAGGTCTATTGGTTTTTGCCTTTGACCTCAAACCTAACGCTAACACTATAGGAGAAGAAAATGGGACTTACTGGAATTCAGATCTTTAAGTTGCTGCCAAAGACAAACTGCGGCGAGTGCGGGGTTCCCACCTGCCTGGCCTTTGCCATGAATCTGGCCTCCGGCAAGGCCGAATTGGATTCCTGCCCCTACGTGTCGGATGAGGCCAAGGAACAGCTGGCCGAAGCGTCGGCGCCGCCTATCAGGCCGGTTGCCTTGGGCGCAGGAACGAGGGCCCTTAAGGTCGGTGGAGAAACGGTCTTGTTTAGACATGAAAAGACTTTTTACAACCCCACCGGTTTGGCTGCGATGGTTTCTTCGGATTTAGATTCCGAGGCCTTGGATGAAAAGTTGAAGGCATGGAATGCCCTTCAATACGAACGGGTTGGATTGAATCTGAGACCGGAATTGGTTGCCCTGAAAGATGCCAATGGGGATGGAGCGGCATTTCAATCGGCTGCCAAGAAGATTGCGGAAGAGAGCGAATTCGGTCTGATTCTCATGAGTGAGAATGTCGAGGCCATGAAAGGGGCAGCCGAATCCTGTGCCTTTAAAAAGCCGTTGCTCTATGCCGCGACCGCCGAAAACGCGGAGGACATGGGCAATCTGGCCAAGGAAACAGGGCTTCCTCTCGCAGTCAAAGCGGACAACATGGATGACCTCATCGCCCTAAGCGACAAATTGACCGCTATGGGCCTCAAAGATATCGTTCTGGATTCCGGGTCTCGCGAGATCAAGCAGGTCTTCGAGGATCAGGTGTCGATCCGCCGGGCCCCTTTGAAGACCAGTAACCGTTTACTCGGATTTCCGACGATCACTTTTCCCTGTGAGATGGCTTCAAATATTGATGCGGAGACACTTATTGCATCCATGCTGGTCGCCAAATACGCGGGCATCGTGGTCATGTCCGATTTTCAGGGAGACAGCATCTTTCCTCTGTTGCTCGAAAGACTGAACATATTCACCGATCCTCAACGCCCGATGACGGTCACACAGGGCATTTATGAGATCGGCGGACCCGACGAGAATTCTCCGGTATTGGTCACCACCAACTTCTCCCTAACCTATTTTATCGTGAGCGGCGAAATAGAGGGCAGCAGGGTGCCCAGTTGGCTCCTCATCATGGATACGGAAGGCCTTTCGGTGATGACTGCCTGGGCCGCGGGGAAATTCTCGGGTGACATGGTCGGCATGTACGTAAAAAAATCCGGGATTGCAGACAAGATTTCGCACAAGAAAGTCATCATCCCCGGATATTCCGCATCCATTAGCGGTGAAATGGAGGAAGAGCTGCCGGATTGGGAGGTGCTCATCGGTCCTAGAGATGCCTCTTTGATCCCCAAGTTCCTGAAGGAATTCGGTAAGTAGAACCAGAAGGGAGTATTGCCAATGTTATTGATAGGAGAGAACTTAAACGTCATCAACACGGTGATCGGGAAGGCCTTCAAGGAGAAAGATCCGGGCCCCCTTGCCGAAGAGGCAAAAAAGCAAAAAGAGAAAGGCATGGACTGGATCGATATCAACCTGGGCCCTGCGCGAAAGGGTGGGCCGGAGTTGATGGAATTTGTGGTAAAGACCGTGCAGGAAGAAATCGGGGATGAAATCCCACTGTGTCTTGATACCTCCAATATCGAGGCCATGGAGGCCGGTCTGGCGATCCACAAGGGTAAGGCCATTATTAATTCCATCATGGCACGACCCGAACGATATGAGAAGATGATCCCCTTGGCGGTCAAGTATCAGGCAAACATGATCGCCCTGATGTGGGGTCCGGAGGGGTTGCCGAGAGATGAAAATGAGAGGGGCGCCCTTGCGGCGGAACTCATTTATGCGGCCAACGAGGCGGGTGTTCCCAATGAGGACATCTTTGTGGACGGCATTGTGACGCCCGTGAACATCCAGCAGCCCCAGCTCATGAGCCTCATGGCGTTCCAGGAAATGCTTCAGGACATGTTTCCCGGCGTCAAATCCACCTGTGGATTGTCCAATATTTCCAATGGACCACCGGATCATCTCAGGCCCATCCTGAACCAGACCTATATGGTGATGCTTGAGAGAAAAGGCATGTATTCCTGCATTGCCGATGCCTATGATGACCCGCTTATTTCCATTGCCAGGGGCGAGAGACAGGACGTTGTGGAGATCATCCACAAGGTCATGGATGGCGAAAGTGTTGATATGGATTCCCTTTCCAAGGAGATGCAGGAATATGTCAAGACCGCAAGGGTAATCCTCGGTCACACGCTTTTCTCCGATTCCTGGCTGGAATTATAGGTCCAAGGCCTATTACCTTAATCGCGTGATCAAAAGGGATCATGCGACCTGTCTCTAGTGAGGCAGGCTTTTATGATATAGGAATCTCCCCATAAGGTGCGTATTGGGGAGATTCTTTTTTTTGTGTGATATGAGTCCTTCGGCCTTAAGCGCCAACTTATAAAAGTACCTTGTTTGAGTAGAGTATGAATGTCGAATATCGAACAAGAAATTTCGAATTATGAAGTTTTGTGACTCTTCTTTCTCGCACCTTTGATGCTCGTCCAATAGGTTCAGGGTTCAGCGCCGCCTCTGGCCGCCTAAGCGGCCAGTTTGATCAAAAAACTGACTCCAGCGTTGCTTAGTCAGATACGAGTACCTTGATACTATTTAAGGCCTCCTCCTAAAACATGGTAATTTGGTTTTCCCTAA
>CAYWMP010000085.1:0-24702 GCA_964459445.1 uncultured Desulfobacteraceae bacterium | reverse complement strand
CCCACATGACCGGCGGCTCGTTCATTATCGGCATCCGGCGCCAGTTTTCGCATGGACTCAAGAAATACATCGGGATCGCCGCTATATTGCGCCGCCAATTCCTCTTTGTTGATAACCTGTCTTACATGTCCGTAACTGTCAAAATAAACATAGTAAACCACAACATTTCCTCGAAATATTTCAGCCACAACACGCGGCGCAAGCGCCTGCGCTGCGCGAGGCACCAAGCCACGAAAATCTTACCCAAAGCGGTAGATTCAAGTTTAGAGGATCAGAGGTTTAAGGCTCGAAGTTTAAAAATCTTTTAACTATCAACCCCTCGTATCTGACTACGCAGCGCCGGAGTCAGTTTTTTGATCAAACTGGCCGCTTCGGCGGCAAGAGGCGGTGCTGAACCTTGAACTGGGAACCTTGGAACCTGTCTTTGGAGCTAATAGTTTATAATTTCTTCGTGGACATTGAATATGTAGGCAATCAGGGCAGCTCGCGTCCACATACCATTTCGTTCCTGGCGCCAATACATGGCCCTCGGATCCGAATCGATAGCGACATCGATCTCATTTCTTCGCGGAAACGGGTGCATGATTATCGCATTGGTTCTGACTTTTGCCATGTCTTCCAGCCCAATCTTGAACTTCGATATGTCAACCCCCTTTGATTCCCCTGCAACCTCGTCGTGCTCGTCCTGAATTCGAGTCATGTATATCGCATCAGCCGCAGACAGCACATTCATTAGCGCATCGGTTTCAACGATGTAGGGGATTCCCTGTCGATCAAGATACGTGCAAACGTCCTCTTTCATTTGAAATGCTTTTGGTGCGGCATAGATAATTTTAATATCATCAAAGTTCTTCATCAGATAGCTCAACGATCTAACTGTTCTGCCTCTTCTGAGATCACCGCACATCAAAATCGTTTTTCCATCCATCCCGCCCACTTCCTCAAAGGACCTTTGAAGTGTATACACATCAAGAATAGCCTGGGTGGGATGCTGGTCGCTCCCCGAACCCCCGTTTATGATCGGTACCGGTCGATTGCTGTAGTTGTTTAGAAGCCATGCCGCGCGTTCGGCCTTATTTTGCCCTACATGCCGAATGATGATCAAGTCTGTGTACGAAGAGAAAGTCCGGAGACTGTCATCAAAACTCTCCCCCTTGATTTCTGACGAGACCCTGGGGTCCCTGATTTCTAATGTCCTCATGCCAAGGATATGACAAGCGCTCATGAAGGAAAGAAACGTCCTCGATGAGGGTTGGGCAAAATAAAGCATTGCCCGTTTATGAATGAGGAGGCCTTGAAGGAACAGAGATCCGCTCCTGCTCTTTGATATGGATCTGAGCTGATTGGTAATGCTATAGATGTCATCAATGATTTCGCGGTTCAATTGCTGGGAGATGATCATGTCGAAAAGCCGGCCATCTTTTTCAAAGCATTTACTCTTTTCCTCGCTGGGCAATTGTTCAAATTCCGCAAATCTATCATCCTGGACTGTCATCTTTGCCTCCATTTGATCATTTGAACTTTAATTAGACTGGATTAATCCGCCAGACTTAAGGCGGATAAACATGATTGACGGGATGATCGGTCTTAAACAAGGACTCAAAGTATTATCATGGGTGGCCCGTATTTTGACGATTCCAAGATTCAATCCCGGAAAAGCCTTTTGATCCTGTCTACCTGCCGAAGCCTTGGCGCAGGTAGGTTATCCTGTCAAATATTCTGCCCCTTTGAAATATTTAGAAATATCTAATTACATGGATTGGACTATTTCATCAATTTGTCCCTGGTCTATGAGACGTTGGTCCAGCAATATCTTGCCTATGCGTCTATGCGTCCCTTGGGAAAGATCTTCCGTGACTTGGATCTCCAGGGCCTTAACAACCTGCTCAGGCGTCACAAAGCCCATCTTGACCGCCACCATCCCGAATCGTATTTCCTCATGTTCAGTTTCCATGGTTTCCCGACCTCTGATGATGCTTGTTGACTGCAACCTCCTCTAAACCTGAGCCCCGACATGCCGACATTCTGGTTTTAGAGTCTTCCACTTCGTGTAAAACCATATCCGACTGATCATCAACAACAGTACGCTTTGGGTTCCCCGATCGATCACTTCACTTGGGCCGTGAATGTGCCATAAACCATCAAAGGATCATCCTTGATCGGCACGGTGAGAAGGATCTCCCCCTTCAGGGGTTGCAGAGTATCCGCATCGAGAAGTACGTACCCCTTTAGTTCAGCCTTCAACGCCTCGGAATTGTTGAATATTAGACTGACCGGTTCCTTTAACTCTCCGGCAATGACTTTTTTCCCTTTATAAACATTTCTGCCTAGGAGTGTAGTATGAAAGGCGCCTCTGGCATCTGCCTTCGCGATCTCTAATTGGGTCCCCATGATGTTAGAGAGCCAATCCCTGAGATGCTCTGGCAGGCAATCCCTAACCGGGGCTGAGAACAGGATATCTCCGGAGCGAACGGGGTACGGCGATAGTACCGTAAAAAAGGAATAGGACCACCCGGCAATCAAGGCATTGATTTCCCGCGGGCCCGCCCCCTTCTCTCCGGATTCCTCTTCGAAGGCCGGAAAGGTGAGATCTACTTCCTTGGTTTTGCCGTTTTTCTCGGAAAGCAACCTACTCTCCATAATCGGCAAATAGGGTGTAATCGTTCGATTTCCCGTCTTCAGGGATTGAACCATCAAATTCCAGCGGAGAAGATTCCTCATCCTATGGACAGAATACTTTCCTCTGGTTGAGATTTCAGTGAATCTTTCTGAATTCAGGCCGGCGGTCGTTGCATTAAATTTGACTTCGGCTGGTTTGTATTCGGGCGTAATGGGTATTTTGACAGGATCGATTCTGCCTTTGTATCGAGGGACGTCGCCGCTGAGTAGCCTTTGTTTGAGAGGGATTGCACAGGCAGTAAGAGCAAAAAACAAAACCCAAAGAACCGAGCAATACTTGATTCTACTGATGATCACCTTCCTAGTCACAGGCCTTTGGTTATTCCTTTCCTGCTAGTTCCCATCTGTGAATGAGACTAACTGGGCTTGGGGCTCTCTCTCTTAGCCCTGCCAATGCCCAGGGGAGTCAAGACCCGAGTGTCAATCTCCTCCTCTGCCCAGGCCATGTCATTTTTCTCTTTTCCCTCATTAAAGATGCGGCAGATTGTTTCAGTGTGTTTTTTTGCGTTATTATATCCGGAAGAAACGGCCTGGTCTACCAACTTCCAATCATGGGTTTTAGCGAAGGATTGAAAAGTCTCAATAAGCTCCGGGAACAAGACTTTTCTTAGACCGTCCAAGAAGGCCACATAAAAGGCCAAAGAGGCCTTCTTTCGTTCTTTCATGATGTAGCTCAATGTACCCTGTTCATTGGTGTCGGCAAGGATGTCCTTTATGGTTCTGACAAGGAGTTCGATGGGAGAATGGGGAAAGGCGGCAATAATTTCCCGCCATATATCACGATCAAAGTTTGTATCATGGATCTCACCCAGCTCATGGTAGATGTATGTTTCTATTTCATTATCGGAGATCTGGGCCAGGTTGGAACGCAGGGCCTTGTTATCCTGTGACTCAATGCCATAGGTTTCCAAGGCAAATTTCAAGGCCTCTCGACCCGACTTTCCGAGGAAGAATATCCGATCCCAAAGAAACAACCTGGCCGACTCCCTTCGAATAAGGATTTCATCCTGCTGGGTTAGGGCAGGGAGCGTCAACAAATCCCGTGCCTTTTCTTGACCCAGGATATACACGTGATGGCCGTTGATCCGCCTTTTTTCTTCCAGCGCGGCGAGGAAAAAAGTGGGTCTCAGGCTTTGCACAAATCCAGCCCCATAAAAAAAACCATAGGGTTCGAGCACCTTATTGATTCCCTTGGCATCAAAGGGATCATAGCTATGGCCGAGTATGGAAATATCATCAAAGCTCTCTTCCATGAGCCTTTCCCAGGTCTCTTCTTTTTCGCCTATCCAATCCAGAATCTCTGAGGAATCGACCTCCACCCATGGAGCCAAGCTGTATTCCCACTTGTACAAATCGCGCAATCGGAGTGCCAGACCGCATACGGAATAAAGCCCTGCATACTGAGAGTCGGAAACCTCGCAGTTATGGAGCACCTGACTGGTTACTTCCTCTAGATTTAATTCATATTGGTTTACTGAAGCCATGACATCTCTTACGATCTTTGAATTAAGTCGTCATTTTCAAAATAGTCCCTTAAAGGGTTCGCGTCAACGCAGATTACCTTAGGTGTGCTTTCCGAATTTTGCGATTCCAAACAAATTAGATTTGAAAGTATGCTTGATTGTGGAGGAGTTCGGCAATCTAAAGAAAACGGCACAAGGTAGAAATGTCTTACCCTAAGCCTTAAACCTTAAGCCTTGCCCCTTTCTTTCATTCGTCCCTGAAAAAAAATTGCTAAGCCGCCGCTCAATTGAAAAGGGCCGAATTGATACTACGGTTCAAACTTCTCCGAGTAACCCTGTCAGATCTTCACGATTAAAAGGGTAACTTTTGCGGCAGAATTCGCATGTCACATCTATCTCTTCCTCTTCCGTGATAATGGATTCGATTTCCTCCCGTCCCAATGAAATCAGGGCCTGTTCAGTTCTTTCTCTGCTGCAGCTGCATTTGTAAGCAAGGGCTCGTTTTTCCAGTACATCATAAGGGATGCCTTCAAATAGCATTTCAAGGAGTTCTTCGGGTGTCTTTCCATCTCGAATGAAATCCGTAATCCCGGGCATCTCCCTGATTCTTTGAATGAGCTTTTCAACCGCCTCTTCATCATAGGGCGGAAAGGACTGGATCAGAAATCCACCTGCTGCGGATACGTTCCCACCCACGCCAAGGTACACACCAAGTCCAACAGCAGAGGGGATCTGTTCCGATTCTTTAAAATAGTAGGCAATATCCTCGCCGATTTCACCTGTAAACAGATCGACCGTGCCGCTATAGGGCTCTTTCAACCTCAGATCCTTAATCACCGTGAACAATCCTTTCTTGCCCAGAGCGCCTGAGACATCCAGTTTTCCCCTACTCAAGGGCAGATCCAATTCCGGTACGGCCACATACCCTCGCACAACACCATCGCTGTCGGCCTCCACAACGATCTTTTTGAGCGGTCCGTCGCCTTCAAATTTTAGTGCAATCCGCTGTCCTGTCTTCAGAAGCGCGCCCATAAGCACGCCGCCTGTCAAGGCTCTTCCTAATGCCGCGCTCGGGGTCGGATGTGCGCGGTGTAACTGACATGCCTCATTGACAAGGTCCGTCGTCACACAAGCAAGCCCCCTCACATTCACTTTCTCGGTTATGATGCGTATCAGATAATCATCCAAATTCGGACTCCTTCCTGATTCCGTTTCACTGTAGCGAGACCCTTTTAAAACGCCCCCTTTTGTCCAATGTCAACAGGGAAAAAGACTTAACTGCTGATACCCCTTTTCCGAGGGGATTTGAGTTTCCTTTGTTTCTACTCCGGCCATACATATTTGCGCGGACATATCCGGGTTTTTGCATGAGCATATGAGTGTTTTGATACCTGATTCCTTGAAAATCCGCATGAATCGCCGATAGCCCTTTTGCCGGAGAGAAAGAGGTATGAGTTTGCTGCGTCCCGAAGCGCCAACCTCAGCCCACGGCTGATTGCTGAAGCAGCTTTGAAGAACATTGAATTCGGTGGACGGTAGCTCGCGTTTAAGCTGGTCTAAAATGGCGGGCCGCATGTGAAGGTAGCTAAGTGACGCCCTATCTACTTCTCTTTGGCTCAGTGCATCGCACAGACCCCTGACGGTATCTTCATCATCGGTGTAGAAGGGAATGACCGGGTCGATCCTTACCTCAACCTTTAAACCTTTCCCCTTGAGCCTTTCAATATTTTCCAGACGCTCCTTAATAGTGGCGGCGTAGGGCTCAAAGAGATCTCGGTATCGTGGTCGATGGGAAACCAACCCTATCCTAGGGATCACGAAATCTTTGTACTGGGAAAAGAGCTCTATAAACCGGTCGGGTATCCAGCCCTTCGTGAGAAAAGAAAAACCAATGCCTCTATCCAGGAGCACTGTCATGGTTTGATAGGTGGTTTCCAAAACCGTTGGATGGGATTGGAATGAATCGGATGAGGTATTAAAGGCAATCCATGAAACCGCTTTGCGCCGCCTTGGATTATCTAGCTCTTCTGCCAACTTATTGGGAAGGTTCCGATAGACGTGCACCTCCCCTGTGCAAGGAGCCTCCGGATAGCCGCGAGCGTAACAGTAGGCGCAAGAAAACTCACAGCCCTTGGTTATGTTTAAAGTATAGACATCGCGCAGACATCCGAATTGTGCTCTGGTGAGAATCCGCCCCTTTCTCTCTATCTCCATTATCTTCAATGTTTCGCGATATCCTCCCTGCCTCCGATCCTCGCCTAATCAATCCAAAAAATTTTACAAAGCCAATCCATGCTCATCCTGTAAATGAGTGCGCTCGGCTCCAATTCTCTGCCCGCGTTCCTCGTATTCCGCCCCGCATTGAAATTCAAAGGAGTTTACTCCTATAACAATCAGTACGAAAAGAATATAGAGACGCACTTTAAGAAGAACCGCTCCAATCATTCTAAAAGCCCTCACCCTTTTCTCATTATAACGGCGCCAGAGTGAAAAACCGATCCTTTCGCCAGACCAGAGGCGGCTTTCCCAAATCCTCTTGCGCTACCACCCGGCCCGTAATGACATGATAGCCCTTGATTTCGCGAACGTCTTCGACCTTGCACTCCAGCCATGCCGAAGCACCCTCGGGGATAAGGTTCTGCCCTGAACCATCTGAAACCGTCCTTAACGAAAATCTCTCGAATTTGTCTTCTTCATCGCCCTTGACACTGCCTAACTTAATGGCGAGATCCCTTTGCTCTTCAGAAGCAATGCTCAAGGTGAATGTGCCGCTTTCTTTGATCAGACCGGCTGTGAGATGGTGTTGTGCGACGCTTACCGTCAACAGCGGCTCCTTTTCTGATACAAACATTGCCGTTGCCGTCATGATGTCCCTCTTTGCCCCATGCGCCGTCCCGACAAATACTACCGGACAGGAAAGCCATCCAAATACATGATTATCTTCACTCATAGTATTCCTCCTTCTCAATATCTTGAATGATAATTCTGGCCCATGGAACTTCCCGTCTCGCAGCTCGGAAAGACCAGGCTTTGAATCAAAGTCCCATAGGGCCTCTTATTTTGAAAACAACCCCGGGCAGTAGCGAAGGTCTGGTTCTTTTTTTCAAACCCTATCTCAAAAAACTTCCAACAAATTTTGCCGTTCCCGCAAATGCCTATAGATAGGGCTTGAAAAAATGAATCAGACCGTAGCCCTTCCTCATCCGAAAACCTAGGCCAGCCTCCTTCACCATAGTAGCGAGAGCTACGGCGATTGAATGGCCAAAATCGGACGTTCTGAAAATGCCTCAAGCTATAGCCACGCACACTCCAATATCGCCTCAGCCAAACTAGGATGAAAGCCGGGATACTTTTTCAAATCATGGATCGTGCCGTCGCAAGCCATTGCCGTCCCGATAACCGTGATGAGATTGATAGCGTCCGGACTCACGATCTCGCCCCCCAGAATCCTGCCTGTTTCGGTTTCGACAACCAGTTGCGCATAACCTGCAACCTGGCCGAGGATGTGGGCGTAGGCATTGTAGGAATTCGGAATTCGCAAAGTTTTGACGTCCAGATCCCTTTCCACTGCATCTGCTTCGGTCAAGCCGATCCTTGCTATCTGAAAATCGATTGTGGCCATGCCCCTGAGGATCATCGTCAAATCTACGCCGCTGCCCTGGTGCTCACCCATTATCTTTTCCGCCAGCACCCTCCCGCTGAAGGCTGCAAGGTGGGATCGAAAAGGTACGATCCCTCCGCTGCGCACATCGCCCAAAAAGTAAATACCTTCAGCAGAGGACTGAAAGGTCTCATTGACCAGGGGTCTCCCATCTTCTGTGTCAATAGAGAGATCCTGGATACATTCCAGATTCGATTGCCGCCTGTATGCGTCGACAAGGACGTCGCACTCAATCAAGCGATTTTCGCCCCTTTCTTTAAAAGAAATAATCAGCCGGTCTTGCTTTTTCCGGAATTCTTCGAGTTTCACATCCCTATAGACCTCAATGTCATGGAACTCGATGGAGTCTTCAACGGTTTCCCCCAGCTCTGCGCTCCCATAGCTCAGAATGGAGATCTGGGGGCTCAACAGCGAAACCTGCGACCCCATGAGATGATAGAAGCTAGCCAACTCTACTGCTGGACTGTCGAGCCCGTATACTGCGACGGATTTCGGTACCTCTTTGAAATCCAAGGCCATGACACGATCTGCTCTAATCAAATGCGCCTTGACCTCCTTCATGCCAGGGACACTAAGACCGGTGAATGGTGCGCCGGTTGCAACGATGATGGTCCCGGGCCTCATCTTGATGACCGCTCCATCCTCTTTGGTAATCTCTACCTCCCGATGGCCTAAAATGCGAGCCGTTCCATTTATAAATTCAATGCCGTTTTTTTCGAAGCTCTGCATAATGCTCAATTGCAGACTTTGAATGACCCTCTCCTTAGCAGACTTCAGGGCATCCAGTTCTATTGCGGGAATACTGTTGAACAAATGGTATCTGGTGTTTGCCTCCGAAATCCTTTGTTGCAGCAGCAAATTCTCTAGAATGAAATGTGTAGGAATACAGCCCCAGTTCACACAGGTCCCACCGATTGGGCCTTTATCCACGACAACGATCCTCTTTTGACCCAACTCCGCCAGCCTATTGGCCGCTCCATCACCTCCAGGCCCTGAACCGATGATGAGGTAATCCGTCTCAGACGGCCTTTTTTCTTCACTTATCATTCCCATCTCCTATGTACTCGGCCGAAAATACATGATTGTGGCCGACGAAACGGCCTTTCCCCTTTCATTTTTACGAGATTTGGACGCGTATTTCGCCATCCTTTATCCTTAATTAAGTTTTTTGTCCTGTTTTACAAGACAATTGTCTTGCTAAATAAGAAAATTTGTTTGATTTAACGGGAACTCGATAGGCGGAAAAAGATGGCATAAAGGGGTTGCTGAGGCCCTGAATATTTGAAAAAGGTCAAATTGCGAAAAAAATTTTAGCATGCTTGCCAAGCCGGTTACATTTAAATTGCGTGAACGAAGCCTAGGTTATGACCGAATCAGTGGGAAATATAAGGTAGGTGAGGCAGAAAAACTTTAAGGAGAGCTTTTAAAGGGTGGGCCTTAAATGATGAACGGCAAACGGAATTCCCGCTTGCCGTTCATACAGAGTCACTTTCTAACATAGTCCGATCCTTTCTTTTGTTATGAATATTTTAATAAATTCATTCCATGGTGAATAGATTAAACTATGTTGCAACCTTTTTTCCTAATTTATAAGCGACTTCTTCGTTTCCGTTAAGACCGTCACCGTTGGGATCATGAAGTATTTCAGTAGTATCGTAACCTTCATCCTGAAAGGGAAGACCATTGCCATCGAGATCTTTCCAGTAATAGGTCGCTGATACGCCTTCAATGTCCACTTGCCACATGAGCATCATTCCCGTTGGTGTCATCATGAATACGGGAACCGCACCATTTGGCTTGTAACCCATAGCAGCGTCAGGATTGCCATCCCCATCTAAATCAAATATCTGCCAGTAGATGTCGTTCTGTTCGTGGTAAGCTGTATGATTAGGTTCTTTACTACCCAACTCAGGGAAACTTTGATAGCTGAAGGCACACATGAAGGGAACAATGGCTAATAGTATGAGCAGCTTTTTCATTTCCTTCACCTCCTTTCTAATCTTTGTCTTAAACATCGGCATTTTGCTTAAGATACTTAAATTTCTTTATTTTTTTAGTGCCTTTTGGCTTTTGATATAAGGTTTATGCAATGACCTTGCCAATTTTCGATGCAATCTGAAAAATGTTTTAGAATGCCGAAATTCAGGGCTCCACAGATTCACCTATATTCAATCGGAACCATAAGAGTGCCGGACAATATTTTGACGATTTATTGTCAATACAACTGCATATAAATGCATTTTTATTGACATAGGTAAAATTTTGGCATCAGGTCGTTTCCAAGAATAACCGGTGCAGATGTGACAGCCTGATGACGTTTTGAGGAACTATTTTCCTATCCACCCCTGCGGATCTGTATTTTCTATCTCGCCGCGAATAGTGCATTAAAAAAAAACATCCTCCCAAGCTCTTGATATTTCCAGTACTCCCGGAAGTCATGCGCCTGCTTCAGTTTATGTATCCCCCAGGTGGCATATGGCTTGCAAAAATCCTATGCCAAAACGCCTGCTGAACTTGCCAATGAGGAGGAAAAAATATGGAATACCTGGTCCAAAAAGGCGATACCATCGCCAAGGTAAAGCAGCTATTTAAAACGGACTGGGAGACAATACGTCGCTTGAATCCGCACGCAGTTGGGCGCTCAAAACGAACGGGCAACTGGTTTTTGAAGGAAGGCGCCATTGTAAGGTCATTTGATGACCTATTACGCGAAAAGCAGGCGATCAATGAGCGGCCTCACCCGGCAGGAAAGGCGGATGAAATTAACCAATGGAAAGAATATACCATCAAGCCCGGGGATACGCTTTGGGCCCTTGCCGTCAAGAAGTTCCGAATCAATGTTGAAGATATCATTAAAGACAACGGCATAAAAAATCCAAAGACGATTAGGCCCGGGCAGAAGATACGTATTCGACAGCAAAATTTACCGGAACCCCAGGAGGTCGTGGCGAGTTGGTACGGCAAGAGCTACCATGGTCGAATCATGGCTAACGGGAATCAATTTAATATGTACGCCGACACGATTGCCCATAAATCACTTCCTTTCGGCACCCGTGTTGCTCTCAAAAACCTTAAAACCGGCCAGCGTGTCGAAGCGACCGTAACGGATCGCGGTCCCTACGTGAAAGGGCGGGATGTTGATGTTTCCTACGGTCTGGCCAAAAAGCTCGATCTCGTAAAGCAAGGTGTAGGAAAACTCATGATGCAAGTTCTTGGGTGATCCCTGTGTTTGATTTTTGGAGCGCTTGTCTTTTTTCCGTCTTGGGTTGGGAGCCACGGTGTTTCTTATATTACAATTCTCGCCGGATTTCTTTTCCAGATTGTCTCACCGCCTTTACTCCTCATTAGCACTTAAATTCAGAAAGACAGTGCCCGTTAACAAGGACGCTGAATTGGATATGGCCGCCTACAAAACGAGTCTTTCTCCCGATACGGCCCTTGTCACCCTCATGTGGGCCAATAATGAGACGGGAGCGATCTTCCCAATAGAGGAAGCCGCTCAAATGGCCCGTGAAAAGGGAATCCCGTTTCATACGGACGCGGTTCAGGCTGTGGGCAAAATACCCATCAATCTCAAGGAATGTGCTGTGGATATGCTTTCCCTTTCAGGCCACAAGCTCCACGGACCCAAGGGGATCGGCGTCATGTACCTCCGCCAGGGGATTCCTTTTCATCCCCTGCTCATCGGAGGTCATCAGGAAGAGGGACGTCGCGGCGGGATCTACGCTGCGCTTTGATGGGCAGTAAGCAGTACGCTATTGATTGTTTAAGAATTTACAACAAACGATGAGCAATGGACAACCGATGACCATTATTGGGATTCCAGGTAAGCCCCCCATAGCGCTACTCTTAGTTCGTCCAGCCGGGCAATCTTTTCATCCAGACTTCGAAGCAAATCCACACTCTTTCGAATTATCTCTCTTCTCAAGTCATCGCACAAATAGCGATGGCACGTAAAAGGCCTTTTTTTGGGCTCCAGTGTGCAACCCTTTGAAGATAGATAGGGACATCCTTTGCCGCCTGTTCTCACCCTGGCAGGCGCCGGTTGGCCGAACACCGCACCCAGAAAAATCACATCCTTCTCATCAAAGAGATATTCTACCCTTTTGCAGCAGGGCTCTTTGCATTTTGAACAAAGGGAGGACACATGATCGCGCTGAAGAGACATGACTTCTGACAAAACCCGCTCCGTCTTTTTTGTAATGCCTATCAAACGCGCGTTTTTAGGGATTTCCATTCTGCGCACATCCATTTGGTCTGAGTGAATCTCCCCGCGTTGAAACGCGGGGCATCTTAAAAGGCGTGAAGGGGGATTGCATCCCCCTTACCCCAGCACTGCATTCATCCCCGCCATAAATGGTGGGGCATTCTGCGGAATTTTCGGTAAAAAAAATGGCCCATAGCGGAGCCCGTCCTCCGCAGTAGGACTACTACTGAGGATGGACAATGATTCCTTTACGGCATAGCCTCTTTGTCCTACCCGGCCCATAAAAAACCGAGTTTCTTGCAATTGAATGAATAGGAGCGTCCAGTGGATTTTCTTTTCCTCTAGAGGGGTTCGAATCGCGCAGTAAAATGCCTCAGAACCGGGGGTTCATAAACAATGCGCAAACCTTTTAACTTGTCTCCTTTCTCAAACACCTCCCCCACACACTCCACCACATATTCCATATGATTATGGGTATAAACCCTCCTCGGAATTGCCAAACGCACCAACTCCATCCTGGCCGGCAGGAATTCGCCGCTGGAGGGATCGTTCTTGCCAAACATGACACTTCCTATTTCACAGGACCTGATGCCTCCGCAGAGATAGAGTTCGCAGGCAATGGCATGCCCCGGAAACAACCTTGGGGGGACTTGAGGAAGAAATGCCTTGGCATCGATGTAAATGGCATGTCCACCAGGAGGTTTGAATATGGGTACGCCCAATTTGCTGAGTTGTTCCCCAAGGTAGGTCGTGGAGCTTATACGATACTTGAGATAGTGCTCATCCAGGACCTCATCAAGTCCCTGTGCAACGGCCTCAAGATCATGACCCGCCAACCCTCCGTAGGTTGGGAATCCCTCGGTGACCACAAGGATATTTCTGGCCTTTTGTGCGAGTTCATCGTCGTTTACGGCCAGAAACCCCCCGATATTGACCAGCGCGTCTTTTTTCCCGCTCATGGTGCAGCCATCCGCATAGGAAAATATCTCTTGCGCGATCTCTCGCGCGGCAAAGTTCCCATAGCCCGGCTCCCTCATCTTAATGAAGTAGGCATTCTCCGCAAATCGACAGGCATCCAAAAAGAAGGGAATACCGTGCTTCTTGCATAACGCCGCAGTCAGGCGGATGTTCTCCATGGAGACGGGCTGTCCCCCATTTGAATTGTTCGTGATGGTGAGCATGCATAGGGGAATCCGATCCGTACCCTCGCGTTCAATTAAGGCCGATAATGCATCAAGATCCATATTTCCTTTGAAGTCTCCTTCAAAAGACGGAACAGAGCCCTCTGGAATGGGCAGGTCATGGGCCTCAGCCCCACTCATTTCCACGTTTGCCCGTGTTGTGTCGAAATGGGTGTTGTTGGGGATGATCTTCCCCTCCCCTCCTACGATGTTGAAGAGGATCTTTTCTGCCGCCCTTCCCTGATGCGTAGGAATGATGTGCTTAAACCCGGTTATCTTTTTAACGACTTTTTCGAAGCGATAGAAACTTCTTGAACCGGCGTAGGATTCATCGCCTTCCATGATGCCCGCCCACTGCTTCGAGCTCATTGCAGAAGTGCCGCTGTCCGTGAGGAGATCGATCAGCACGTCCTCTGCATGCACATTAAACAGATTGTATCCGGCCTCTCGCAGAATGCCTTCCCGTTCATTTCTGTCTGTAAACCGAATGGCCTCAACAGTCTTGATCTTGAAAGGTTCGATAATGGTCTTCATTGATTTTTCCCCGTTTCAAATTTGAGCTGCACAACCGATAGGAATTACGCCTAGGTCTTCTCCGCCGTAACGATCATTCGATTGGTCATAAGCCCATAGTCCATCTTCTTTTCATGAGTCACGAATTCCTTTTCTAACCTTACAATCTGAAAACCCACTGAGTATAGCAATTCGGTGATTTTCTCAGGGCTATAGAGTCTCGTACAATAGCATGTATCCCGAACAAGGCCATCGATCTTGGAGATAACCAATTCTCGGCTGTAAACAATATCCTCTCCCAGCATCCTTTGGCGGCAAACCAGGATTTGTTCATTCGGTTCGTGCCAGGACTGAGGAACGAAATTCTCGATAACATAATCTCTATTAGGAAGATCCAATAGCAGTATCCCACTTGGCGCGAGCAATCTAAATGCCTCTTTAAGAATCTGTTTGTTTTGGCTCTCTTCCTCGAAGTAACCCAAAGAGCTGGCCATAACCATGACGACCATGAATCTCCAATCCTCTAACCCCGTATTGCGGGCATCCATCTGCACAAATTGGGTGTTTAGGCCTTCTCTTTGTGCCCTTTCTCTGCCTTCACTAATAAGATGTTCTGAAAAGTCTAAGACTGTGACATCCACAAAGCCGCGGCGGGATAATTCGAGAGCGTGGCGTCCTTGTCCGCCGCAAAGGTCTAGTATGGGCCATGATGTTTCCAGTTGAAGGATCTCCTCGAGAAAGTCAACCTCCCGGCAGGTCAAACTGTCGTCACAAACAGTGCGCGCATCGGTAACGAGATACGTTTCGTCGAAGAGGGTCTTCCACCAGTCCTGATCAAACTCCGTCATGATTTACTCCTCGACCATCAAATCCGCACCAAAACTAAACAGGCCGTCCGAGACCATGAGCGCCGGACTCCCTTGCCATGGCTGCTTCAGGGCCAGTTCCCTTTCCTGCTCCCCAATCCGCACCACGTCGTCCAGTTGTCCAGCACGCCAGAGCTCCTCAAGCTTGATGGCGTCATTCCATAAGTTCAATGCATACAGCCTGAGTTGACCGAGGTGCTGTTCCGTCAACAACCTGGGCCTGAGCGTTATCATGATTGGGCCTAGGAGATAAGTGAATCCCATATCGATGGCCTTCTGGTTCACTTCATTCTGGATCTCTTGAAAAGCCTGATAACCCAACCCGATTAATGCCTGGTTGATTCTATCTACCGCCTCTCGGACCGATATATCATTCTTCAAGAACGCCAGCGGCTGAATCCCGCCGCCTGAACCCACGTTGGTGGGAACACCGCCAAATCGAGCCAGAAATCCCTGGAGACCCTCGTCGGTAATGAAACAACGGAAATCGGTCTGCCACTCTTTGAGGAACAGTGTCCGCTCCTCGGGAAAAAGCCACGCGCTTTGCTCCGACCAGAGGGATAAGGGAACCATCTGCTGGACAATGTAGTCCCCAGCGTCCAGGGCGGCCTGAATGTGCTTTTGTTTGCTCCTTTTCATACATCCGACAAATATGCCATGGCCCGAGTAACCGTGAGCAGGCTTGAGCACTAAGCCCTCCCAGTTTTCTTCCGTCCAGGCTATGAGGTCATCAATGGCTTCCCCCTGTGGCCCGGATGTGCTGCGCGGATAGAACTGGCGGGTCCATGGTGTGTGTATCACGGTATCTTCACTCAATTTCACTCTTTCTTTATCGGTAATTGCTTCGAATAGACCTTTAGCACCGAGAGGCTCCATACCACGGGGATTAATGAGAATACCCTGGGCAATGGCCTCTTTGATGGGTTCGATAGGCTCCGTCTCTCCAATCTTTGCGAGGGTGTTCATGTTGAAATCCATAAAAATGACTGTTGCTTCCTCACCGCCACAGCGCACCCTATCCTTCTTCAATGAAAGATGACTCGGCCCTGCAAGGGATGCCTTCACCCCTTCAAGGGTGTTCAAGTAGGCCACGAAATTTTTGTTTTCCGCCACAACGTCGAGGGTTTCTGTCTCGGCCAAAACAACGGCGTGAACGGGATTCTTTCCGTGACATTTCTCGTGGGCCCGCAGGAGTGTTCGGGCGAATCCGGGCACGGCATTGATCTGTGCGTGTTCAAAGTCAATATCAACCCCAACCTCTACATTTTCCGAAATTAGATCCCACGCCATTCTTCCCAACACCTGAGCTGTGCCCTGATATTCCCATCCCCCGGGGCTGCCCATATTCCACTCGCCGTGGAACCCTTTAAATTCTGCCATAGCGTGCTCTCCTTTTGACTTCACGTTCTATTGCTTATCGTTAGATTAACTCGTCCCTCTTCGTTCCCATCTGGCAAACCGGTACTGGTATTTGGACATCCTGTCCTGACCCAATGGCCTTTGAGCAAGCTGCTCAACCTCATGCAGTATTGTGTCGGCTCTCTTTGGGTAGAGCAATCTTTAAACGTTTCCCCACAAGATGAAATGGGATCTGACCGCCGCCTAGAAGAATATCGTGGAAAATCCTGAGCCCTAGGGCAGAGGCAAATTTTGTTCTGAGATTTATAATCTCGTACGCCCCAATAGCGTAACAGAGTTGGTATCCAGGTGTGAGGCAGAACCGTCTAACTTGTCGTTGAGCCCGTTCTCTTGAAAATCCAAGTGTCTCGATGTATTGGACTGCTTGTGATGTGGTCGTCTTTCCTGTCTGAAGCGCTATATCCAAAATGGCCCTCAGAGAACGCCATAGCTGGCGTTTCAATTGTATGACATGCTGGCGAGGATCCCGGGTATATCCCAATTCATCGAGAAGTTGCTCTGCGTAACTTGCCCATCCTTCATAGAACAGCGGTGATTCAATCTGGCGCCGTATCGGATTGACATGATTAATCCGAATATGATCCAGAATGTGGTGGCCGGGGTAGGTCTCGTGTGCTGACAAATATGGGCAGTGGCTGGAGATCAATTCTCGGTCCGCTTCGCCGGGAGTGATATAGAATGTCCCGGCACTGCCGGCATTTCCAGTCAGAGGCGCCTTGTATGAGGCGGTGGCCCTTAAAGATCTTAGGTAGGATTGTGTTTCGAGAATATTGAGCTCTTCGCCGGGAGGGAAGGTAACAACATCTTGATCCTTGAAAAAACGGCGTAAGCGCTCCACTTCATTCTTGTATAGTTTTAGGAATGCTTCACGGCTTTCCATTTCAGGCTTATTGGAGACTGCGGTATCGCTTTCGTATTCTTTGTCTATCATGTTGCTTAGCTTGTGGATCGCTTCTTGAGTTCTCCTGTACTCGGAACGAGCTATCTCAAGGATTTCGCCAAGGGATCTTGGATAACCGAAGCAAACTGAAATGATTCTCAGTAGGTTTTCCTCCCCTACAGCAAACGAGTCTCTGGATGCTATTTCAAAAAGTTTTTGCCCAAATTCTTTCCATGAATAGACCACCCTTTCGTTTACCGCGAGAACCTCTTTATCACTTCGTAACTCTTCCTGAATAAAGTGCTTTATATCATTATTGAAGAACCAACACGCATCTTCCGCCATTTCCGAAGCAACCTGGATTGACAATACCGAAGGAGAGTGAAGGTTCTTAAGTGCCAGTCGCAAAAAGGCAGGGATTTGGACCAAGAGAGTGAAAAATTTAGATCTCACATATTCCTTTGGCTTTGAAAGGCTGGATATAACTTGATCTATCGCAAAGAGAGCAATCTTTACATAGAGGGTGGGATCACTTCTAAATACCCTGGCTTCCTCGAAATCGCTCAGGAATCCTCCCATGCTCTGCTTGAGAAGAATGCGATCTATCTCGCTTTCCAAATCCGCGCTCATCTCAGATGGGATTTCCCTTTGCAGACCCTGCACATATCTTGTGTGATCCTGGATACTGTCAGGCGAAAGATCATCCAGACGATCCAAGTGATTCAGGGCAATCTCGGAGCGTGGAAGGAAATAGAATTCGTCAGAAGCGCATTGCTGTGGAAGATGTTCTCCAAGGTATTTGAAGAAATCGTTGGCTATTCTGCTAAGAGGCCTCTTCTTTTTGTTTGCATTCCCCACGTTAGAGAAACTCCTCCAGACTACATGCAGGGAAGTGAAAAGCCACTAAAGATAAGGTGTTTCGAGGGTTCTGTTCAATTAGACTACTATATATGTGTAACACGTCCTCGGTCAAAGTGTCCACAGCAAAAGGGAGAAACACAACATGCAGGCTCGAAGCCAAACACCGAACGATGATCAATTTGGCCCTTGAAAAAGCTATTTCCGGTGCTTCACCTGAAGAACAGAACGACATTCTAATGAAAGTCATTCAGGCCTATTGGGAAAACGATCCTTCCGAATAAACCTTTGACCTATGATTCGTAACTTGATCCGTAGGAACCCCAACTCTCCTGTTGGGTCGGTTGAGATACAGATTCTTCGGCTGTTTCCGATGATGTTGTTACATCAACGGCGTCCTCAACTGTCTCTACTTTTAAATCCCTCGGGGCTTCGGGCGCCGAAAACTGGAAAGTCGCCGTGTATTTGGCCATATCGGACTCATTACCTGCTTCATTAATTGCCGTAACCCCAATTTGCATCTCACCATCAACCAGGGGGAATGATGGAATCGTATCGGGCAAAATGACTTCAGTCACATTTCCGACCTCGGCACAATCAGCTTCATAGTCGACCCCACTATTATCCGCCCAGTAGAACTTATACCCCACAATTCCGGACCCGTCTGCACCAACCCAAGTGATTCTTTTCTTTTTAACTTTTGCCACTTCTTTTCCCTCCTTGATAGTATTGTGCCACACCTGTGAAATCCGATCGCGCGGATTTCGCCATGCACGGCTATTTAAAATGAATGCCTTTTTGATGGCGCCCCACGGGTAAACCCGTGGTCTCATTAATTTACCCGCCTTTCCATCCTCCGTAGCAGAGCTACTGCGGAGGACGGGCGCCCTCGGCTACGACGCGGTTATCCGCCTTAATTTTGGGGTGATATCGCGCCGTAGCCTAAAGATTTTTGGCGCATTCAGCTACCGGCAAGCCCGTGGACTTCTGCTAAGGCGGATAAAAATCATTCATACGAATTGCGGATCGTTATTAACATGCGGAAGGAGATTTGACAAGGAAGCGTTTCTTTTTGATGCCCTATTCTTTTTCATGAGACCGAGGTACCTAGAGGCCGAGGTGAGTGAAGCAATAAAAAAAATAGTTGGTGTTTGATTAAGGATGGGATAAAAAAATAATCAAGTCAATCCTGCCCGCCTGCCGTAGCCTTGGCGTAGGCAGGTTATCCTGTCAAAGTCTTTAAGGAGGAATCATGAGCAAACAGTTTCTCAAGCGATTACACGAAGACACCGAAAAGCTGAAGTCGGAGGGTCTTTTCAAGGACGAACGGATCATCACCTCTCAACAGCATGCAGACATTACCGTTGCAGATGGGAAGCATGTCATCAACTTCTGCGCCAATAACTACCTTGGACTGGCCAACCACCCGGACCTTATCCAAGCCGCTCAGGAGGGTGGAGACAGCTATGGCTTCGGGATGGCCTCGGTTCGTTTCATCTGCGGCACCCACAACCTCCATAAGAAGCTTGAGGCCCGCATCAGCAACTTCCTCGGCACCGAGGACACCATCCTTTACTCCTCCTGTTTCGATGCCAACGGCGGGCTTTTCGAAGCCCTTTTGGGTCCTGAAGATGCGGTCATCTCCGATGAACTCAATCATGCCTCAATCATTGACGGTGTCAGGCTCTGCAAGGCCATGCGATACCGTTATAAAAACAACGATATGTCCGATCTGGAATCAAAATTCAAGGAGGCCGGCGAGACAGGGGCCCGCGTTAAGCTGGTCGCAACAGACGGTGTCTTCTCTATGGACGGCATTGTTGCCGATCTGAAGGGCGTCTGCGATCTGGCGGAGGAATACGATGCCCTGGTGATGGTCGACGATTCCCATGCCGTCGGGTTTATGGGTGAAAAAGGCCGGGGCACGCCCGAGTATTGCGGCGTTGAAGAGAGAATAGATATCAACACCGGGACTCTGGGTAAGGCCCTTGGCGGTGCTTCGGGAGGCTACGCGAGCGGTCGTAAGGAAATTGTGGCATGGCTCCGTCAACGCTCGCGTCCCTACCTATTCTCCAACACCCTGGCGCCTATGATAGCAGCCGCCTCCCTGAAAGTTCTCGATATGCTTGAACAAAGCGATGATTTAAGAGTGAAACTGAGGGAAAACAGCCGCTATTTCCGCACCCAAATGGAAAAGCTGGGATTCGAGTTGGTCCCTGGGGACCATCCCATCATACCGGTGATGTTGGGTGACGCGGTTCTGGCGGCTGAGATGGCGCGACGAATGCTTGAAGAGGGAATCTACGTGGTCGGTTTTAGTTACCCGGTGGTTCCCAAGGGCAAAGCCCGCATTCGCGCTCAGATGTCGGCCGCCCATGAAAAAGATCATTTAGATCGAGCAATCGAGGCCTTTTCAAAGGTCGGGCGCGAATTGGGCGTGATCGAATAGAAAAAGGAGATTCAGATGAAAGCTCTAGTCAAAGAAAAACCCGAGCCGGGTCTCTGGATGAAGGACTTGCCTGAACCGGCCTGCGGCCAGAACGATATTCTCGTCAAGATCAGTAAGACGGCCATCTGCGGCACGGACCTCCATATCTTCAATTGGGACGAGTGGTCCAAAAAGACTATAAAAACCCCTATGATCATCGGGCATGAGTTTATTGGCGAGGTGGCTGAGGTTGGGAGAGAAGTTAGCGGCCTTAAGGTGGGTGATAGGGTCTCCGGGGAAGGTCATATCACCTGTGGTCATTGTCGGAACTGCCGGGCGGGCAAGCGTCACCTATGTCGTAACACCCATTGCGTCGGGGTGGACCGGGAGGGATGCTTCGCCGACTATCTGGTTATCCCTGCGGTAAATGCCTTTCCCATTCCGAGCAATATCAGCGATGAATTGGCGGCCATCCTCGATCCCTTTGGCAACGCAGCCCACACCGCCCTTTCCTTTGACCTGGTCGGCGAGGATGTCCTGATCACGGGCGCAGGTCCCATCGGGATCATGGCCGCGGCCTTGGCCAAACATGTGGGGGCTCGATTCGTGGTGGTAACCGATGTGAATGATTACCGGTTGACCTTGGCGGAAAAAGTCGGCGCAACCCGGACAGTCAACGTCAAGAGAGAAAAATTAAAAGACGTCCAAAAAGAGCTGGGGATGAAAGAAGGATTCGACGTCGGCCTGGAAATGTCGGGTATACCCAGTGCCTTTCAAGAAATGCTCGAAAACATGAACCACGGCGGGAAGATCGCCATGCTCGGCATATACGCGGAGCATCTGACGGTCGAGACGGATCTCATTATTTTCAAGGGGCTCACGATCAAGGGGATTTACGGACGTGAGATGTTCGAGACCTGGTACAAAATGACCTGTGTCCTCCAGTCGGGCCTCGATATAAGCCCAATCATTACCCATCGCTTGTTCGTTGATGATTTTCTTGAGGGCTTTGACATTATGAACACAGGCCGATCCGGCAAAGTCATCCTCAATTGGAACAAGTGATTGGAGTTTGGATAAAGATCATAGCAAGATATTATTAAAAGTGAGTCAGTTCTCCCCTCCCCTCAGAAACATTTCGAGAAACAATAAACCAGTTGTCTGAGTTCATGACTGAGAAAAGGCTGCAAAGATATGGCTCAAATTTTCATCTATTCATAATCCTAATATTACAGTTAAATTGACATGTTAACCTAATCCACTTATACTTATATTTATGTACGGAGAACGCTCAACGCTCTAAATGAATGCCGGCTCAGTCCCTGCGCTGAAAGGAGAAATGGAAATGAATGAACAAAGACCCATCGGACAGCGAATCAAAATGGCCCGAGAGGAAAAAGGCCTTAGCGTTAAGGATTTGGCAGACCAGGCCGGTTGTATGGACGAGTATTTGGAATGGGTTGAAGATGGTCAGGTTGAACCGCCGGTGGCCCTTCTCATACAATTGGCAAAGGTGTTAAAAATCGATTCCGGCACATTTCTTCAAACCAGGGAACCCGCAAGTAAACGTCTGGAAGAAGCTACCAAGCGGACCGAGCACTATTCCTACGAAACCCTCACACCCCCCGAGGAAGGTTCCCACCTGATGGCCTTTTCCGTCAAAATTCCGCCCAAAACGGCCCACAAAGGTGTGGGATATCGACATGAAGGCGAGGAGTATGTCTATGTCCTTTCCGGAGAAGTTGAGCTCACGGTCGATCAGGAGACAACGAAACTATCCGAAAAGGAGTCCCTCCGATTCAACTCAAACTTTGATCACCATCTTTCCAACCCGGGAGAAAAAGAGACCGAGATGCTGGTCATCCTCTATCTACCTTGAGTCCTAGGGGCTGGATCCGGTATTCCCGATCCTTCGCCTCCCCATCTCCTTTGTTATTCAAAAATAAAAAGGCATTCTAACTTCATCGTTGGAATGCCTTTTTGACTGCTTAGTCTTAATGACTAGAGTACATTGACATTGGCTGCTACAGGACCTTTTTTGCCTTCCTCTATGTCGAAGGTGACCCGTTCGCCCTCTCTGAGTGACTTAAAACCGGATCCACTGATAGCTGAATAGTGCACAAAAACATCCGGACCATCTTCTTGCTCTATGAAGCCGTAACCCTTTTGATCACTGAACCACTTTACGGTTCCATCTGCCATAATAACGCCCCCTTTCTATTAGATTGTCATGGTCCCAAACCTCAGGCGCCACTTTCGACAAATGGAACTTTCCCTCAGAACGAAACCATACTCCCAACAAAGACGCATGCGCTTTTGTTGCTGAAACCAATGATAGGCTATGTTTAGCTAAAATCAAGTTATTTTTACACAGAAGATGCATTTTTGGCAGACGATGGATGGAAAGGCTTCATCCCCTTTGTGTTGCCGATTTCTAACTTCTTTTGCTTTTTAAAGCGTCAAATAGTGACTTGATGTCTAATTATTCTTTTAACCGGGTTGATGATTCAATTACATGCAAATTTCGGTCCTAGGTTGCCTGTTACATCCCAATTGCGTCAAAATTATCTGAAATATTAGAACGCAATTCTATTGCCCATCCGGCAAACGAGTGCACATATGATGAACAGTAGAAACAATAATCACATCGGAAATATAAAAGTAATGCCATTTTTTCGACCATCGATGTCTCACGGCCTGGTCATTTCAATGGGTTACGGACAGGAGATGCTCGCACCAAAATCACCCTTGACATATTGGATCAGTGCATATATTCTGGCTGGTGGTAATACCACCAGCCAGAAATTAAAAAGTCTATGCAAGATCTATTGGAACCTATAAAAGCGGAAAGCCTAAAACAAGTATTTGTTACCCGATTCGAGGAACTCATTCTTTCGGGCAAAATCTCCATCGGGCAAAAACTCCTCTCTGAGAGAGAACTGGCCCTGCAGCTTGGTGTCAGCAGACCCGTGGTTCATGAAGGGCTCGTTGAACTTGCGGCAAAAGGCCTGGTCGCCATGAAACCCAGACATGGCGCCTATGTGAACGATTACCGAAAAGAAGGCTCCCTTGCGCTTTTGACCTCCCTTGTGGGCTATCAAAACGGGGTCCTGGAATCCAACCTTCTCGATAGTCTGCTCGAGATGCGGTTCCTCTTTGAAGTGGAGACCGCGAGACTTGCCGCCGCAAAATGCAGCGAAGAGCAGTTCAGGGCGCTTAATGACATCCTGGAGAAAGAAGAGGCATGCGATATTGAAGATAGGGACACGTTAACAGATTTGGATTTCGAATTTCATCATCTCATTGCCATGGCCTCGGGGAACATGGTTTATCCATTGCTTCTAACCTCTTTCAAGCAAGTCTATAAAAACCTGGCTCGCCAGTTTTTCTCAAAAAGGACGGTGGCGAACGAAGTTTTGAACTTCCACAAAGACCTCGTAAAGGCCCTAGAGGAAAAAAATCAAGAAAAGGCGGCCAAGGTCATGAAACGGATGCTCAACCACGGTGAAGAGCATCTAAAGGACATGCACACTTAATCAAATCGGAGGCGTTATGAGTGTAGCAACTGCCAAAAAAAGACGGCACTCTATCAAAGAACCCAAGGGCTTATCACCGCGCATTAAATGGTTGAGGGATTATTTTTTTGAGGGTGCGAAAAGGACGTGGAATAACGAATTCACTGCCTGGACAACCGGTGAGCCTTGGGATGTAGTCTTTGATGAGATAAGCTTCTACATTGTCCCGGAAACCTACGCCTTCTTGCAGACCTTTAGGTCTTCCTTTTCTCAATCCGCCCTACCAGTAAAACTCCATGAAGATTTTTGGTCGTGGAGCCTTCCTGAGAGGCGGGCCTGGTTCATCAAGGAAGTCATGGTCAACTATACGCCCCAAGAGATCCTGCCCGGAGATTTGTTGGCCGGTCTGCGATTCAACATACAGGCATCCAGGTGCTGGACAAAGAAGGAGACCAAAGCCCGCGACAGGCTTATTCATGGCAATAAAGGCGCTCGTGCGAAAATGAAGTGGTTTCACGATCACGGTTATGGAAATGCGGGTGCAACGAGCGGCCATATTATCCCCGGACACGAAGGGGTGCTTAACATCGGGTGGAAAGGCATTCATGCCGATCTGGAGGCGCGATATGATCGGTTGACCAAAATTGAGAAGAAGGGTCCCAAAGGCGCTCAGTTGCGCGCCATGATGACCGCCGCCACCATGCCAAGGGAATTGGCTGCCCGATACGAAAGGATTTGCAGGGAATTGGCTGAAAAAGAGGCGGACTCCGATCGAAAAGAGGAACTTCTACAAATGGCCCGGAACCTGGAGCGGGTGCCCTGGGAGCCCGCCGGGAACTTCTGGGAAGCTGTCCAGGCCCTATGGCTCAATCATATGCTTATTCTGAGCGATGAGAACTACCCGGGCGCCGGTGTTTCATTTGGAAGAATCGACCAGTATCTCCTACCCTATTGGGAACAATCCATTGGGGAAGGGATGGACAGGGAATTTGGCAAGGAGATCCTGAAATGCTTTTGGGTTCACGCCAATAC
>CAYWMP010000084.1:0-24807 GCA_964459445.1 uncultured Desulfobacteraceae bacterium | reverse complement strand
ATGAGGGCCAAAAGGTGGCGCTGCGTATTTCCGCTCGAACCGAGATGGGATTTACCGCCGTCATCAACGGCACCCACAAGGGCATCCTGTATAAAAACGAAGTGTTTCAGCCGTTGTACATCGGCCAGGAAATTGACGGGTATATCAGAAAAGTGCGTGACGACAAAAAAATAGATCTTCGCCTGCAAGGGCCCGGCTTTCAAGCCATCGATGCCCTGTCCCGAAAAATTATGGACAAATTACAGCAACAGGGAGGATTTATCGCGGTCACCGATAAAAGCCGGCCAAAGGTAATCGCCGATCTTTTCGGCGTCAGCAAAAAAACATTCAAGAAGGCCATCGGCAACCTTTACAAAAAAAGACTGATTACCCTCGAAAAAAACGGCATCCAGCTGCGGAAAAAAAAGTAAAAAACCCTTCCCGGAGTTCAGGTGTCGAACACAGGGGAGTTGTATGTGGCTTTAATAAACGGCTTCCAAATGGCTTGATGGACAGTTTGTTGAGTTGGTTATTGGGCTTATCTTACAGAATAGGAACTACTGCATAAATTACCGCATATGTTTTCATGAAAAGTATTGATCAAAGTTTTTTAGAAGATACGGGATCAAATAGTAGCTTCGGGCAACAGTCCGTTAATTATCAATTATTGGCAGATCAACAAACCCGCTCTAAGAAAAAATAGGGAAAATTCGTGCAGAAATTGCTTAAAGGGCTTTGGTAAGAGGGACGCTGGGGTGTTTCATTAAAACCATTTATCATAAATTTTTTTATACTCCCCGCTTTCCTGCATTTCAAGTAAAGCGACATCAAACATTTCTTTGTATTTGTTGGCTCTGATTTCAGGGAAGGCGATTCCATATCGTTGTTCATCAAACATCTCTCCCACCACTTTGATGGTAGGATCACTTTTCGACAGGTACATTAAGGCCGGCGCATCATATACAACCGCATCAACCTTCCCCCTCTTGAGGTTCTGAATCAATCCATCCAATGTCTCAGCCGGCACTATTTTTACATTGTGATATCGAAGATATTCTTCGCTGGTAGTTCCCATGATCACCGAAACTTTTTTGTTATATAAATCCGCCAAACCTCCAATTTCCCCGTGCTCCATTCTATCGATCGTTAGAGAAGAGGTGAGTGTAGCCGTAAAGGCCGCAAACCAGATGATACCTATAATCATCCAGATACTGGCGATTATTCGTCCAACTAATTTCTTCGGACATTTGTCCCCATAGCCGACCGTGGTCATGGTCACGACGGCCCACCAATAGGCATCTAAAATGCCTTTGGTGTATTGTTTAGGAAAGCTCTTTGGGTCCTTATCCGTCCTTTCAATGTACCAAATCGTGTGAGCCACGATCGTTAGCCCGATCATGAAGACCAATAATGATAGGCCGATGACCTTTAAAACGTGAATGAAAAAGTCAAATGACCTCGAGGTGGGATCGGATTTCACGGCAACGATTAATCCGGAATCAAAAAACGGCTGAGAAAAATCAACGCTCTTTTCTCTATCAGCCGTGATCGTCAGACCGGAGAAATTCATGTCGCATTCATTCTGTTTCACTGCGTGGAGTACATCTGGAACGGTATCGTAGAATATGAATTCCGGGATCAGATCGTTCTTTTTGCAAATGATATTGGCCATATCGATACAAAAGCCCCTCAATTCCTTGAATACAAATGGGGGGAATTCTTTCACGGCGATTTTGATTTTTTTCTCTGACTCAGCCCCAAGGGAAGGGGAGGCGAATAGCAACAGCGCCCATGTCAGAATAATGAGCTTTTTCATGGATAGGCCCTCCAAAACTCGATGTCCGGGAATTGAAGTCTAATTGAGTGTGAAGGTTGATCGGGTGCTTTGATTCGACAATATATATCATTCTAATAAGTATTTGAAGGGTGTTCCGTTGGTGATTAGGTTTAAGCAAGAGGTTAGTTCGACGGATTTCGGAGGCCTTGAAATGGACCTTTCAAATAACATGACATCGCAACTTGCTCCCAAGATGAAAGGCTTTGTCATAAACCTATATGACGATGGCAAGGCCGCGGTTATGGTTGTGAAAAACAGCCAGGAAGCAGGATGTCATTGCGATGAGAGCGGATGCCACTGCACGGGTGGCGGTTCAGATATCACCCTCAAGGCGAACAACGGGATCGGAGCAAAGGCGGGAGATCTGGTTGCCCTGGATTTCAAGCCTGGCGCCATGACAAAGAGCTTCGCCCTGGGCCTGGGGATTCCTTTGATAGGAATGGCGTTGGGAGCCTCTATCGGCATTGTTATGGGGCAAAGGATCGTCCTTCCCCTAACCGGTATTGTCCTGGTTGCCGGCATAGGACTGATATTGGGGATTCTCTTTTCAGTCTATGTCTACCGGCGGATCTCAGGGGACCTTCAACCCTATATTGAGCACGTTTTGAGACAACCATCAGAGGCAAAACCTGCTGTTGGAACGGCAGATCCCGTGTGCGAGAAAGGAATAGATGCGGAGACTGCTGCTGCAAAAATGGATTATAAGGGAAAAACCTATTTGTTCTGCAGTTCGGATTGCCTCAATGCCTTCGTGAGAGATCCGGCGAGGTATGTTGGAGGCCAACTTGGCTTTTTGAAGGGCTTGCCTCCCCTCGATACAAACCCATCAAGTTTCGACCAATTCCATTAAGCCCGAATTTAGCAAACCTATTTGAAAATCCTCTAAGTGGAAATTCGCAACACTCAACCAGCAACGAGCAACTTGCAACGAGCAACCACTTAACCAACAATCCACTACTCCAGTACTCCATTACTCCAGTTTTTTCCCCTCCCTTTTCCCTTGACTCCAACACTCCTGTAGGGATAGATGTTGATCCGTCTTCTGGCAGATTCAAGATCTATCATCTTTTTCTCTCGCCCGCTCCCCAGGGCCTGCCCGGGTTCGCTTGAGCACGCTGAGGACACGGAGATCTGTATCAGAAGAATTGATGGCTAATATGATTTGGGAATAGGTTCAGCTATTATCAGACAGGATTTATCCGCCAGACTTAAGGCGGATAAACAAGATTGACTGGATGATTTTTTTTGCTACACATACCTCAGAGCTTTTTCATGGATGGCCAGTAGTTATGTGAATAGATCGTCTAAAATTCTTCCCGGTGAACTATTACGAGAAAGAAATATTATGTTGAAATCAATTGAAAAGAGCCCCCTTTACGGGATTGCATACCCAAAGAGCATTGCCTTTTTCGGGGCATCCAACAACATCTCCGCCATGGGAACCAATCAACTGATATCCATTCAAGCCCTGGGTTACGAGGGAGCGATTTATCCGGTGCACCCTAAAGAAAAGCAGGTCCAGGGCCTGAAGGCCTATCAAAGCGTTTTGGACCTGCCTGAAACCCCGGAATTGGCTGTCATGGTATTGCCGACCGACATTGTTCCCCAGATCATTGAAGAGTGCGGGAAAAAAGGAATCAAACGAGCGATTATCGTTTCCGGCGGATTTAAAGAAATCGGGGGGACGGGCGTCGCATTAGAAAAAGAGCTTAGAGGGACTGCAGAGAAATATGGAATAAGATTTCTCGGACCAAACTGCATTGGCGTAGCCAACCCCCATCATAAACTTAACACGACCTTCCTGCAGCATGTCGGAAATCCCGGATTCATTGGCATGGCCTCTCAAAGCGGAAGCTTTGTGACCCAGATGTTCGATTATCTGGCTAGATTGAACCTTGGCTTTAGCACGGCCTTTAGCGTAGGAAATGAGGCGAGTGTCGATCTTGTAGATTGCTTGGAGTATCTCGGGGCTTGTGCGAATACAAAGGTCATCGCGCTCTATATAGAAGGCATCAAACGCGGAAAAGCGTTCATGGAGAAAGCGAAGGAGATTGTTCCTAACAAAGCGATCGTGGCCTTTTATGCGGGCGGATCGGATACTGGAAAACGAGCAAGCTTTTCCCACACCGGCGCCATGGCCGGGCCTGATCGATTATATGAGGGTGTTTTCAAGCAATGCGGCATCATCAGGGCCCATTCCATCACGGAATTATTTGACCTGTGCTGGGTCCTCGGAAGTCTCCCTGGCCCAACTGGTGACGGCGTCGTGATTCAAACCCATTCGGGCGGTCCTGGGGCGGCTGCAGCCGATGCCTGCGGAAGGGCCGGCTTGAGGCTCCCGAAGCTCACGAAGGAAACCCTGGATAAGCTCGCGTCCTTTGTCCCCAAAACCGGGAGCATCAACAACCCCGTGGACATAACCTACACAAGAAACCCTCTGGACTACTACTCCTCGATCCCAAAAATCCTGCTGGAGGATAAAAATGCGCATATGGCCCTGATCTACTTTCTCATGCCCATCCAGACGGTTAAACGTGCTCTTAGCCAAATGGGGATGCCCGAGGATAAGGTCGAAGAACAGAGCAGGCAATTGCTTAAACAACAGTGTGATTCAGTGGCAAATCTCCTAAAAGATCACGGCAAGCCGCTTATGGGGTATACGAGCAGGAGCCTTCAGGAGGAATTCATATGGGGTCTCCTGGAAAAAGGCGTGCCGGTGTTTCCTGATCCCAACCGGGCAGTTAGGGCCTTACAGGCCTTGGTGCAATATGCCCGCTTCAGAAAAAATACTCCTGAGCGAGATGGATGAAGTGCATTTGGCGTGATTTGATCTTATGTATTTGCTCCTTTCTCTTTTTAATTCAATTGTATCAATTCTCTGGCAATGAGCAGGCGTCTAATCTCTGAAGTGCCGGCGCCAATTTCTAAGAGTTTCGCGTCCCTTAGATATCGATTGACAGGAAACTCCAACATATAACCATAGCCGCCATGGATCTGCACGGCCTCAAGACAGACCTTTGTGGCCATTTCAGCAGTAAATAGGGCGGCAGCAGCGGATTCTTTCCTCAATCTCTTCTCCGTCAGGCTCCTCGTCGCGGTGTCATAAATCATCAGTCGGGCAGCTTCGATACCGGTATACATGTCCGCCAGTTTGGCCTGAATCAGTTGAAACTCACAAATGGGCTTTCCGAACTGTGGACGCTCCTTGGAATACCTTAAAGAATCGGAAAAAGCCGCCTCTGCAATGCCGAGGCTCATAGCCGCCACAATCACCCTCTCAATATCAAGCCCGGCCATCATCACGGCTACTCCGTTATTCTCTTCTCCAATGAGATTTCCCGGTGGTACCAAACAATTATCTAATACAACCTCACCTGTAGGGGAACACCGATGCCCCATCTTGTCCAACTTTCGCGACACGATGAATCCTTCGGAGGAGCACGCCACAATAAAGGCACTAATGCCACGTGCTTTTTTCGACTTGTCCGTTTTGGCATAGATGATCATCGTATCCGCAATGGGCGCATTGGTAATGAACATCTTTGTCCCATTCAGTCGGTAACAATCCCCATCCCGAATGGCAGAGGTCTGAATAGCAACGGCATCGGACCCGACTCCCGGCTCGGTAATAGCAAGGGCGCCTATGTGCTCTCCAGTGCAAAGACGCGGTAAATAGTTATTTCGCTGAAAGTCATTTCCGTCACGATAGATATTATGTACACAGAGATTGGAATGACTTACATAGCTCAGGGCAACACCTCCACTGCCTTTGGCCAATTCCTCCGTAATCAAGGCTTGGCTTAGAAAATCGCCCCCTGCACCACCATACTTTTCCGGAACGGTGACTCCAAGCACCCCCAAATCACCCATCTTTGGAAAAATGTCCTCAGGAAGGTCGTCTTCTCGATCCATCTTTTCAGCAATGGGACTAATTTCCTTTTCGGTGAACTTCCTGGCTGTTTCACTTATCAGGGCATGTTCTTCTGATAGTATCATCTGCTTTCCTCCTCGTTATCTAAAAGCAATCCTATTTTCTCATGTCCAAACCTTTGGATACGCCCTGAAAGATTCGTCAAAATTGATTCGCGTTTCGAGATACTTTTGGAAAAAGCTTTTGAGAAACAATCAATGTTGATGACAGTTGCACAGAATACATAGGATTGGGGGATTAATCTATAGGTTTTGGAAAACGAGAATACAGCAATCATCTAGGAGGTGTGAGCTCAAGATCGGCTCCCCGCTTGGGTAAAGAAGACTGTTGCTAGCCGAGAACGATAAAGGTCCAGCCATAATCACCTTGACGAGAGGAATTGTCTCTGATACTAAGATCGATACTAGTCCAACCTTTCGATATCGCAAACTTTTTACTGATCTTTGCTTTTCAAATTCCACATCGAAGAAACTGTGCCTTTTTGCTACCCATCTCGGTCCTAGGTTTGGGTTGAATATACGGCGTTTAAAGTAAGCTCCCCCTTTAATTACCCCTCACTTCTTCGGAAAATGACATGGACATCCTTGCTCAGTTAATAGTCAGCGGGATTGCAGTAGGCGGGGTCTATGCATTAATTGCCCTCGGTTTCGTCTTGATTTATAAGGCAACGAGCGTCATCAATTTTGCTACGGGTGAGCTGATGATGCTCGGTGCATATGTATGCCTCACCTTAATTTCTTACCTAAAGTTACCTTTTGCCATTGTCATTTTCCTTACATTGATTTTTGCATTCATAGTTGGGGTCATTATTGAGCGCCTGATCCTCAGGCCTCTTATTGGGGAACCCATCATCTCCGTCATTATGGTAACGATCGGTCTGTCCAGTATATTGAAGGGGCTCGCACACATGATATGGACGGCTGATTATCGCTCCTTTCCGGAGATTCTTCCTACCGAACCCTGGGACCTTGGCTTTGCCATCGTCCCATCTGCACTCAAATGGGGATTCGCTTTTGCCATCATAGGGGTCATCATTTTCGCCTTCATCTTTAAATTCACAAGGATGGGCATTGCAATGAGGGCCAATGCTTCGGACCAGCAGGTTGCACAATCCATGGGAATTAGCGCAAAGATGATCTTCGCTCTATCGTGGAGCTTCGCGGCCTGCGCAGCAGCCATCGGGGGTATAGTCATCGGAAATATCAGCGGAATCCACCCTCAACTCGGCTTGGTGGGCCTTAGGGTTCTGCCGGTTGTTATCCTTGGCGGTCTGGACAGCATTGGAGGTGCGATCCTGGGTGGTTTCATCATCGGCATCCTTGAGAATCTTGCGGGGGGATACATTGACCCCATTCTTCCGGGCTTCAAGGAGGTGGCGCCGTTTATCGTTCTCGTGTTCATCCTCATGATCAAACCTTATGGGTTGTTGGGCAAAGAGATCATTGAACGAGTCTGAAAGAGAGATCCATTACACTCTGGTAAAGGGGTATAGGCTAATACCTATTCTTTGATATTCAGGGAAAACTCAGTAAAGGAACCATTTTTTCATGCGCTGCGGTGATTTCAAGGACAATTACACGAAGGATGAGGCTATCTTCCAATCGATCTTCGTGAAAGTTTGGCTCATCGCCTTCATGGTTTTTCTCCTGATCTTTCCCTTTTTGGTCAACGAATATGTTCTCTATATGGCCAACCTGATCGGCATCGCCATTATCGGCGCCCTTGGCCTTAATCTGCTCACTGGATTTACGGGTCAGATCTCGCTGGGCCATGCCGCCTTTATTGGCGTAGGCGCCTATACATCAGCAATTCTCATCACAAGAGTAGGTATATCCTTCTGGTTGACCATACCGATGGCCGGGTTGATGTCAGCCGCAGTGGGAGCAATCATCGGAATACCCTCCCTCCGAATAAAGGGGCTCTATCTGGCTATCGCCACCATTGCCGCCCAGTTCATCTTCGAGTACGTGTTTATGAATTGGGAATCCTTAACCCATGGAATTCGGGGAATCAACGTACCCGATCCCGAACTTTTCGGATTTGAATTCGATACGGAACGCAAGTTCTACTTCATTACTTTGTTCTTTGTTGTGATTGGAACAATCTACGCTAGGAATCTGATTCGGACACGCGTGGGTCGGGCCTTCATAGCCATAAGGGATCGGGATTTAGCTGCCGAGCTTATTGGGATTAATCTCTTTAAGTACAAACTCCTTTCGTTTGCCATAAGCTCATTTTATGCGGGAGTTGCAGGAAGCCTGTGGGTCAGCTTTATGAATATCATAACCCCGGAGCACTTTCCCTTAACCCTTTCCATTGAGTATCTGGCCATGGTCATTGTCGGAGGCCTGGGGAGCGTGCTGGGCTCCATTTACGGCGCAATCTTCATGGTCCTTGTACCCGAGGTATTGAAATTCGGAACCGATGCCATCAAGAACATACCCGCCTTCCAGCATATATTTGCCCCTTTGAGGGAGGTCGTCTTTGGGGCCCTGATCGTCTTTTTCTTGATTTTTGAGCCCCGTGGCCTTGCAGAGATTTGGAGAAGGGTGAAGAACTACTTTTTTCTTTGGCCCTTTGCCTATTGAGTGAGTAGAAGCCGGTAATTAGTCTGACATGATGGTGTTAACCTGAAGAAAAGGAGGAAAAAGCGATGAAAAGACACGGATTGATGCGAGTGGTTTTGGTCACAGCCGTTTTGATGGCCTTTTTTGCGGCACCAGTTATTGTCCATGCCCAGGACGTCATCAAGATTGGAGCTGCCCAGCCCATTACTGGGAGGTTTGCCTTTGCCGGGACAAAAATCCACGAGGGACTGGGAGATTACATCAAATTCGCCAATGAGCAGGGAGGAGTCGGAGGGAAAAAACTGGAATACATCTTTGATGATACCGAATACAAGATGGATAAGGCTGTTGCCATCTTCAAACGGATTATGGCCAAAGATAGTCCTCTGATCTTTTACGGGGACAGCACGGGCACCGGAAAGGCCCTCGCCCCAATGATCAATGAGAAGTATAAAGTTTTCTATGGATCTACCTCCTTTTCAAGCGAGCTGGCCGATAGGGCCAAGAACCCATTTATGTTCGTATCCGGGCCTACATACAGCGATATGGTGGGTATTCTGGTCAAATACATCGCACAAAAGAAGCCCGGCGCAAAGGTGGCCTTCTTCTACAGCGATACCGAGTTTGGTAAGGATCCAATTCCTTTTGGCAAGAAGATGACAAAACAGCTCGGGCTCAAACTGGTGGCCGACCTGGTGGGAAAACCGGGGGCCATTGACGTCACTTCAACCGTCCTCGAACTCAAGAGGAAGAAACCCGATTATCTCATCATCCACGGTTTTGTCCTTTCACCGGTCCCCGCGCTGCTTAAGGGATGTAGAGACATGGGCGTCAAGGTTGTCCCCATGGCTACATTCTGGGGAATGGGGAAGATGGTCCTAGATAAGCTGGGCCCCCTTGCCGAAGGCTTCACCGGCGTTATGCAGTACACCTACTATTGGTACGATACACCCGCAATTCGTGACATGCGGGCCTTCAACAAGAAACATCATCCGGAAGTAACGCATAGAACAACCTACTACACCCAGGGTTGGTTTACCGGGATGGTTTTCGTGGAGTGCCTGAAGCGTGCCATGAAGGCCGGAAACCTGACCAGAGAAGGACTCAGCGAGGCCCTTGCTTCAATAAAAGATTGGGATGCAGGAGGCCTCATAGCACCAGTGACTTTCAAGAACAACAAGATACCGGTGGCAAAGGTCTGGCAGGCCAATGTGGGCAAAAAGGTCTTTGAGCCCATCTCCGACTGGATCTATCTGGATTAGCGCTTGTTGTTTCATTTTTTTCGTTTGCACCGGACTAAGATTGGATCGGCGTCCTATTATGACGCCGATCCAATCTATTCTAACAGGGAAAACCGGGTCTTCCGGGTCCGGTCAGAGACAAATTGCTCTGCCTGAATAAATCAACTGGAGTATTGGAGTAACGGAGTATTGGGGTGTTGGTTAAGAATACAGAAAAAGTGCAATGAGCTTTCAAATCTTCTTAAGAATAAGGTTTTTAGAAGAAATGAATAATTGAGATTTTTCCATCACCCCAGTACTCCATTACTCCGAAAAACGTTGAATGCCATTAAACTAAATCCCCTCGGGGGATAACCAAAGCCGGGGCCTTCGGGCCCGGATCTTTACTCATAGCAGAGGCAATAGAACATGCCCAGAGAGACCATACCGGGCCTTTTGCGACGTAACGCCCTGACCTATGGTGAACGCAAGGTCGCCATTCGGGAGAAGGAGTTCGGTATCTGGCAGTCAGTCACCTGGCAGGGTTACTACGAAAACGTTCGGGATTTTGCCCTTGGGCTTCACGCTTTGGGTTTCAAGCGGGGTGACAAGCTTTCCTATATCGGAGACAACAGGCCTGAAGGGCTGTATTCCGAACTGGCTGTCCAGTCACTAGGAGGCGCCATTATTGGGATCTACCCTGACAGCCACAAAGACCAGGTCGAATATATCATCAACCACTCTGATTCCATTTTTGTGGTCGCAGGCGATCAGGAGCAGGCAGATAAGGTCATTGATATAAAGAAAAAATGCCCCAATTTGATTAAGGTCGTTGTCGATGATCCAAAGGGCATGAGGCACTATGATGACCCAATTCTCATCTATTTTAGGGATATACAGGAATTGGGACGCGAGCTGGCAAATAAAGAGCCCCAACTGTTCGATAACATGATCGATAAGGTGTCACCGGATGATGTGGGTTTGATCAACTATACCTCAGGTACAACAGGACTACCCAAAGGCAGCATGATCACCCACAAAAACATGGTCAGTGTGGCCAAGGCGCAGGATCTTGTCGACACTGCTTCCGATCACTTCGAATATGTCTCCTTTCTCCCTTTTGCCTGGATTGGGGAGCAGGAATTTGGTGTTTATTGGCCGTTGTACAGGGCCTTTACCGTCAACTTCCCCGAAAGGGTGGAGACCGTTCAGGAGAATATACGGGAAATCGGTCCCCATATCCTTTTGGCCCCGCCAAGGATCTGGGAAAAGATGTGCTCTGATATCCAGGTGAAGGTTCAGGATTCGGGGTGGGTCAAGAGGAAGGCCTACCGAATCTTCTTAAGCGTGGGCTACAGGATGGCTGATTTTAAACTGGAAAAAAAGGAACCGTCTCTCGGCTGGAAATTCTTGAATTGGATCGCCTATTTTATGCTTTTCCGCTCTCTCAAAAACTATTTCGGTCTGTCCCATCTGCACCATGTCTATACCGGAGGAGCGCCTCTGGGACCTGAGATCTTCAATATGTTTCAGGCGCTTGGTGTCAACATTAAACAAGCCTACGGCATGACCGAGCAAACTGCCGGCTCCATCATTCATCGGACGGATGACATCCGCCTGGATACGGTCGGGAAGCCCATACCGGGATTGGAGTTCAAGGTCTCTGATTCAGGCGAACTCCTGTCAAGAGGCCCTACAATCTTCAAAGGGTATTACAAAAATTCTGAAGCGACAGAAAAGGCGCTCCGCGGCGGCTGGTTCCATTCGGGGGATGCGGCACTTATTGACGATGATGGACATATTATCATTATCGATCGAATGGCCGATGTTATGAAACTTGCAGATGGGAGCAGGTTTTCGCCTCAGCTTATCGAAAACAAATTGAGGTTCAGCCCTTTCATCACGGATGCCGTGGTCGTGGGTCAGGAAAGGCCTTTTATTGCCGCCATGATTGCCATTGATATGGGAAACGTCGGGAAATGGGCCGAGAACAATCAGATACCCTATACGACCTTTACAGACCTTTCCCAAAAGGAGGAGATTTACGATCTCATAGCAGGCGAAGTGTCTAGGACCAACGAATCCCTCCCCAAGGTGGCAAAGGTGAATAGAATCGTTCTCCTGTATAAGGAGCTGGACGCAGATGATGATGAGTTGACCAGAATAAGGAAAGTGAGGAGGCGATTTGTTTCAGAGAGATACAAGGAGCTTATTGAAGCCCTTTATGGAGACCGGGATGAACTGGAAGTGGAGGCGGATATCCGGTACCAGGATGGAAAGAAATTTCGTATGAAAACCCGTGTCATGATCAAGCAGGTAGAGCCTCAAGCGCATAATTGACGAATGGAGAACCAGGGAAAAAATCAACTCAGTGTCGAAGACCTTCGCCTCAGCTTTGGGGGTCTCCAGGCGCTCAATGGGGTAGGCATCGGGGTTAATAGGGGTGAAATATTTTCGATCATTGGACCCAACGGCGCCGGAAAAACCTGCCTTCTCAATTGCATTAACCGATTCTATCATCCGGAAAAGGGAAGAATTGTATTTGAGGGCAGGGATATTTCTCGTATGAAGGCCCATAGGATTGCGGCCCTGGGGATTGCCCGAACCTTTCAAAATGTTGAGCTATTCGGTCATATGAGCGTCCTCGACAATATTAAACTGGGGGGGCATGTGCATCTAAAATCCGGGTTCCTTTCAGGAGGCATATATTACGGCAAGAGCCATAGAGAAGAGATGGTCTTTAGGAAAGAAGTGGAGGAAGAGATTATAGATCTTCTTGAAATCGAACATATCCGAAAGAAAACCGTCCATACGCTCCCCTATGGTCTTCAAAAGCGTGTGGAGTTGGCTAGGGCCTTGGCCATGAAACCCAAAATCCTCCTATTGGATGAACCCGCAACGGGAATGAACCTTGAAGAGACAGAGGACATGGCACGGTTTATCCTGGACATCAATGATGAATGGGGAATTACAATCATCTTGATTGAGCACGACATGGGGGTAGTTATGGATATTTCGGACCGAATCGGTGTTTTGGATTTTGGCATGAAGATAGCCGAAGGAACCCCTGAGGAGATCCGTTATAACGAACATGTCATCAAGGCCTATCTGGGTGAAGAAGACATCACATACTCAAGACTGGGGGCGTGAGAATGGAACCGCTCCTGGTCGTAAATAACATCGAAGTCATTTATCACAATGTCATCCTTGTTTTGAAGGGTATGTCTCTTCAGGTAAACGAGGGCCAGATTGTCACTGTGCTTGGAAACAACGGGGCCGGAAAAACAACCACCCTCAAGGCCATCTCAGGATTGTTGAAATCAGAGGATGGAGAAGTCACGGATGGGCAAATCCTGTATAGGGGGAACCGCATAGATAAAAAGTATCCTGAGGAGATCGTCCGTAAGGGAATATTCCAGGTCATGGAAGGGCGGAGGGTCTTTGAGGATTTAACCGTGGAGGAAAACCTGGTTGCCGGCGGGCACACGAACAAAAGCAAATCGAAAATGAAACAGGATGTCCGGATGGTCTATGACTATTTCCCGAGGCTGCAAGATCGGAAGAAAGTGTTGGCCGGATATATCAGTGGGGGTGAGCAGCAGATGTTGGTCATTGGAAGGGGTTTGATGGCCGCTCCAAAACTGATGCTCTTGGATGAGCCCTCCATGGGCCTAGCACCGCTTTTGGTATCCGAGATTTTTGGAATCATACAGCGGATCAATAAAGAGGAGGGCGTGAGTGTTCTTTTAGTAGAGCAGAATGCCCGGCTCGCATTGAGCATTGCCACTCATGGCTATGTGATGGAGAGTGGACGCATCGTCCTGGATGACACGGTTGAAAAGCTCAAGGAAAATGAAGATGTAAAGGAATTCTATCTGGGTCTCACAGAGCTGGGTAAAAAGAAAAGCTACCGGGATGTGAAGCATTATAAGCGAAGGAAACGGTGGCTCACCTAAAGGAAATCACTTCTCTCCTATTTCCCCTACCATTATTTGTTAATTCCAATTCGTGCCCTTATTTATCGGGATTCTTCCGTTACACTACGGTTCTTGTGGTTTTTACAATTTAAAATCAGAGCAGGAAAGAAAAGGTGGTCAGTATTGCCGGATGTCTATCGAAGTTGGGGCTTCGGGGTAGAGCACGACTACGAAAACAAAACTTCAAAATGGCAGGATTTTCTTTTCATAGCAACAAGCGATAACGGCCCGAGTCACAAGTCGTGTTTTGTTAAGCGATCTGACCTGGTGGAAGGTCAAACGCCCTTTCTCTTTACGCACCATATAGTTACGTATGATATCAAGAAAAAGGTTTCGTCTTCTTGCAATACCCCATAATCCGATTTCAGTAAAGTCCCCGAGTTGACAAATAGAAGATACAGGGATATCACCTAGCAGGCTGTAGTCATCCATTGATATCATGGCCGAAATAGCACGAAGAAACTTCCCTGTATGTTGAGCGAAACGATTCTACCTTCTCTCGCATTTGAGGCCAAGGTTCAGGCGGGGCTTCATCTTTCTGTACTACTAACAGCTTCTCAAAAAGCTCATTTGCCATGATAGCACTCAAGAGATCAGGCAGCATTAATTGTAGGTCGCCCGAGTACTCCGCTTGAGAAGGGAAGTTCTGATTCCGCAATACACTTTCAGCCGATACGCCCAGATCATCGTTTATTTTGAGGTATGAGATCCCGTAATAGGTCCCCTCTTCATCGGTCCCCACAAAATACGAACGACGTTCATCTCTAATTATGCCAGTTTTGTACATTGTCCTTATCCGAGAATCCACATCGTAGGCCAGATCAAAAGGAAAAGCCATTTTCCTGTCAGAAACACTCAAATGGAACGGATCGAAAGGCTCTTCGTATGGGATCTCTCCTTGTTTCTGGGCTCGGTAGAAGCCTTCTGCAAGAAACCAAATTTCTATAAACCAACTAAGAATGTCCATATGGCGGAATTTTTTTTGCAGGGATTTAGAATTGATTCGAAGCAGAGGTAGTGAGAATTTTTCACAGAGATCGTTCTTAATCGCATCTCGTCTTTTCTGGCTAGGATCTTGATGGGAAGGTCCATCGAATTCAACGGCAAAAAGTGGCTCGCGGTTACTGTCAAACACCAGGAAGTCCAAATGGGAGCGCAACGCGAAGGCATACTCCTCGTTTGAGATTCCACTCCTTTCTATCGGCATAATATCGGCAATTCTTATCTTGATGGCAATTGAGGCCCCGTAATCCTCGCAGACCGATCGAAGGCGGGAATGCGTGATTTCCTCGTGAAGGTTCATTACCTTTTTGAGTTTTCTTGTCATTGTTGATAGCGGGGCAAAATGCTTTTGTGTTAAAGATTAGTTCGATTCCTAGTCATAGGATTTTATATGTCTTGATAGCGTCAACAATCCTAGCGAGTCTGTCGAAAAACCTCAGAAACCACAATTCCCAAGCCTTTCAAAACTCATAAGTGCCTGATCTGACTATCTGCAAATGTTTCGAAAATGAGGCCGTTGGACTTTTTCGACAGCCTCAGCAGAAATCGTAATGGCGCGAATCAGCCAGTTAGGTGCCAGCTGCCTGTTTAATCAAATGCTCGATTGAACAGAAAAGACCCAAAACACATCGCCTTCTATATTTGCTGGACTCCAAAAAACGACTTCTGTGAAGGGATGAACAGCGTCAAATATACCCTCATATGATTTGACAAAATCCTGCCAATCGTTATCGTGCATGTGAAATGAAATGTACTCATTAACATAGACTGATAAAATTAGCGGGTACCGAGTATCGTAGTATTTTTTCGCTTTTATTATTTTATCCTTGATTCTCTCGATAAGACGGATTTTGTAATGATCAATGGCTTCAGGATCGTATGGGATTTCTTCGTACTTCTTAATGGACTTCATATGTGCATCAGGCACACTCCGGTCGTTCAGATATTCAGATGTCAACTCAACCCCGAACATACCACCTGAGATAGAGTCCTTAACAAAGTAATCAGGCTTATCTCTCCTTTCTTCCACAATCAGGCATCGACCGTGCGGAAGATGCTCATAGGCGGATACGAATCCTTTGATTTCGTATTCCTGTCTTGAGTTTTTGTCAGGCCATTTCGTTTTCATTATTATTGAATTATCCAGAATTCATATTGCAAGCTCTTAACAAACTAGAGATTTAGTTCAAGCCTAAGTCTCTCAACCTCAGGTTGTAAGGTTCTCAAATGATCATTGATATTTCTAGAAAGAATATCACGCGCATTGTGGTCATACTCATCTAGATCATCTGAATCAGTATTAAAAAGCTGTTCGGTAGATATATGCATGAAATCAGCTGCGATTGATTTTGAAAGCTCTTGAACGTCTTTTGAAATATCAGCTTGGTCGATTATCCATTGGGTAGTCACACCGATTAAGAAATCAAAACCTCCATAGTAGTTCCGATGTACATCTTGATCAAAGGTGACCTTGCTAGTAAACGTCTTTGGATCACCTAATATACCCATTATTCCAATCTTTAGCTCTGTATCCTCTATCTTGAGATATTTCTTGATTGCGATACTACCAACCGCGTAGAAAAGCAGTTCTTCACAGGCTTCAAACTCACGGTAGGAAAAACCATATTTCTCATAAAATGACTCTATATGGCTTTTTTCTAAATGGTTTTTCACAAAGCATGACTCCTCAGGCAGCCCAAAGCATATTTGCGAAAAAGCTTCTACAATGTCTCGTGCATGCTCTTCTAACTTAGTGCGATGTTGTGGGTCAAAGTAGTTTACTCCTCCAACCGAGCTAGTCGCATCCTCCCTACCCCTAATGCTACCGCCACCGCGTGAAATATAAGCTCCTGCTACTATGCCGATTATGGTTCCTGTGCCTAACGGTACTTTCGCTCCAGCCTCGGTAATGGATAAGCCTAATAGAAGAAGAAAGCTATTCCAAGCTGCCCATGCAATAGGATGATACCTAGTATAGAGCCGCGCCCGCCCTATTCTCCCTCTAAAAGCATTCCTTAGGAACCATGTCCAAGAAGCAACGCCTAGAGCAAAGATGAAAGCGCCTATACAGGTTTGTAGACTGTACGGAACAGACATGAGCTCCTCTGTCTCGCGCCTTTCCTTAATGACTTACCAAGCAACGAATGTCTGATAGGTACAATACGCTGCTCTTGAAATGTCCCACAATTCAAAACACAAAATCCCGCTCTCATTTTGAGAAACGGGGTTTCTTCGTAGTCCTAGGCCATTATTGACCCTATCGATGCGCCGGGGCGACATCAATTCAGAGTAATAGTGTACTTCATTTTCCTCAATTAAACCCAACCTTTATCAAGCAAAATCATCCAAAAGTCAATAGGAAACCCAAACCCAGTGAAATCCGTCTTGAGGGACGGTTTCACTGGGGGGCAGTGGTCAGTAGTCATTTGCTTGTCCTACGGTTGTTGAAGGACCCGCCCTGTGATATACTTCGCGCAGATCAAAATATCATCCATCTTAGAACCTTAAGACCTGAGGTACGCCCTAACTTCTCATTTTAGTGAGGCCAGGGTAGTGGGCAAAGTGGCATGATCGACCGGGAATGAGATCTACCCCATAGTATGATTCCAAATTGTGTAAATGGCAGCTAAGACTGGAGCCAGTAGCCGATTCACTTCGAAAACAGCACCGCTTATCGTAAAGGTAATGGTAGTTCACATTCATAGAAGGAATCCGCATTCTCCTGCGTTAGTCGGCGGTTGAATCACGATGTTGAGGAGGAATCTGTTTGAGGAACTGGATAAAGGCTAAAAATTCTCCCTTGGACTTCTCATGGGCTTCGGGAAGTCGCTCTACGAGGCTCTTAACCCGTTCAGGAATCAGGTTAAAGGAGTAGATATTTCTCACCCGATGCCTGAAGCGCATGAATTCATCCAAGAGATCTTTGGCTTCATTGGAAAGCAATGCAGGACGAACGCCCTTTATTTCCATGGTCATTTGTTCCAGTAGCTCCTTGTGCCAGTTCTCCCCTGATGGAATCCTGTCATCAATTGTATTGGCAACCGACTTAAAGATCCGCTCGAGTCCCGTATAGAACCCGTGGAGATCGTAAGCGACGGCCTTCAAATAAGCCTCTTCACCCTTACGAATAAACTCATGCCAATCATGCTGGGCATGGGATACAATGGTGTCAATCTGACTGAGCTCATCTTGAATTCTTTCGATTTCCTTTGGAATCCTTTCTTTCACAAGTCGATTCCTTCCTCTTCAATTCGTTTTAGAAGCTCTAGAGAACATTCCCTGAAATCAATGAGGTCCACCTTAAATCCTGAAGCGATCGATTCTACTTCTGCTTCTGCACGAAAAAAACGCTCAATGGGAATACCATCCGCGCAGAGATCTATGTCAGATCGTGGCGTGAGCCATGCATCCTGAGAGAGAGAACCAAACAACACCACCCGCTTTGCACCGAACCGTGCTTTTAAGAGAAGAGCAGCTTTGCGTGCGACACGTAAAGCGCGCTCACGATACGAGATCAAGTCCTGATCCATTTTGTAACGTTCCATGGCCTGCCAGGGCTTATACTTAATCAATTCATCACGGGGCCACCCGGCTTTCATAAGATCTATTGCGGTTTTTGTCATAAAAACCCTCTTTTATTCCCTTTTGAAAAAGAAGCTTTACGTGATGGATTTCAATGCTAAACGGAGATAAATATATTGTAACCTATCAAAATTAAGTTAACATTTTTAGGCTAGTTTCTCAAGCATCCCGCATATTGCATACAGATATGTGACCAAGAAAAAAGGGACCTCTTTAGATTCTAAAATTCATGATTGTAAAACTCACCACAGAATCTGATCGTTCCTGATATTTCTCCAGACCCTCAAGATATGAGCTGACCTCAAATCCTGAGATAGGTTAATATTCAATCGGGGCTTCACAGCTTATGTAAAAAGGGCGGCACACTTCATATCGTGTGCCGCCTCATTTCTCAAAATCCCACGATCGGAACAGAAGCCAATAATTATCTGGCCTCTGCGCTTCATTCTTGTATAGATTAGAGTTCCTAGCCTTCAGGTTTAGCCGTGTAAAGACTGCCAAAAGGGATGATTTAGCATCCTTCAGAAAGTCTCTGGGCTATATCTCGTAGTCAAAAGTTGGGCTAGGCTTGACGCCGTACATTTTCGCGAATGTAACTGACGAAGGATTCGGTAAGAGATCCTCCCCTGAATACCTCATCAGCCCCCATTTCCTTCATAACCGGTATGTCTTCGGGCGGAAAGGACCCGCCTACAACAAACAGGACATCGTCCAGACCCTTTTCCCTCATCTGGGCAACGAGCTTTGGCGTGAAGACTAGGTGTTCCCCCGACAGATAGCTAACCCCGATCACATCCGCATCCTCATCTATGGCGGCCTGAACGATCCCTTTGGGCGTTTGGTACATACCCAGATAAACCACCTCCATACCTGCATCCCTGAGAAGGGTTGAAACTACTTTGGCCCCACGGTCGTGGCCGTCAAGGCCAACCTTACTGATAATGACTCTGATTTTTTTTCTCTCCATTACCATTCACCGGACGCATTCTTCAATTGAACGGCGACTCGACTACATTCATGGGATCGTATGAATAACCGAAAACCTCGCGGACAGTGCCCAATAATTCAGCCGTGGTTGCAAGAGCTTTCGTCGCTTCGATCATAGCCGGAATCGTGTTGTGATCTTCGGCAGCATCTTCTCTGAGACGTTTAATCGCTTCGTGCAGCATTCCATCGTCGCGACTTCTCTTTAGTTCAATGACATCCTGAATTTGCTGCTTTGCAGAATGCTCAGCAATGCGCTGCACCCCCAGAGGCGTTTCGGTCTCCGGTTCACTCGTGAAGATATTTGAGCCAACCATCAGCTTATCTCCTCTGTCTATCTCCCTTTGCCGGTTGACCGCCTCCTTTTCAAACTGACTGTCCAGCCACTCCGTCCTGATCGCCTCTTCCATGCCGCCGCCAGCTTCTACTTGCTTCATAATTCCTAATGCGTCCTCCTCCAATTTGTCGGTCAGGCTTTCGACATAGTAAGAGCCTCCTAAGGGATCCGCGACATTGGTGACTCCGGTCTCATAGGCAATGATCTGTTGAGTTCTTAGGGCTTGAAGATGTCCCTTCTCAGTGGGAAGGCACATTGGTTCGTCGTAAGAGCAGCAATGGAGCGATTGGACGCCCCCCAGAACCGCTGCCAGAGCCTCATAGGAAATGCGCACCAGATTGTTCAGAGGTTGTTGAGGGATCAGCGAACATCCTGCCGTGTGAACGGCAAAGCGAAACTGCATGGAGCGAGAATCTTTTGCCCCGTATTTATCCTTCATCAGCCTGGCCCACATCCGCCTTGCCGCCCGGATCTTGGCTATCTCCTCGAAGAAATCAATATGGCAAGAAACGTAGAAGGTGAATCGAGGGGCGAAATCATCTATGTGAAGCCCTCTGCGAAGTAATTCATCGATATAACACATAGCAATTCCGAATCCGAAGGCCACTTCTTGAGGAGCGGTGATACCCTGTTCCCTTAGGTCGTACATGTTCACGGTCGTATAGTACCATTTAGGCATGTGTTTTGTGCAAAACTCCATCACGTCAGACCCAAGCTTGATAGATAGGTCAAGCGGGCAGGCCGGCCTGAAGCCGCAATACCGGAAATGAACGGGATCGTTTTGAATGGAGCCTCGCAGAAGGCTTATGTCATAATCCTTTTGCTGGGCAACAGCGACATATTGAGCCATTGTCGCGGCAGCGGCTGTAGACGCAGTAATGAGAGACCAACTAACCCTGTCCAAGGGAATGTCTCCGATGAGTGTCTCCATATCTCGGATGGATGAAATGTTGACCCCCGTCAGACCCACCTCGTCCTGCGCCCATGGGTGATCCGGGTCCAAGCCCATTTCATAGGTGATGTCAGCAATGGTATTGAGCCCTGTGCCTCCCTGCTCAAAACAAAATGCCGCTCGCTTGTGCGTATCTTCCGGGGATCCTATCCCTACGACCTCGCGCCGAGTCCAGTAACGTCCTCTGAACATATCGCGGTGAATGCCTCTGGTGAATGGGTATTGTCCAGGATCACCTATGTCCGCTTGATAATCTTCTTTTGATCGATCCTCGGGGTTGTAGGTTTCCTTCACATCATATCCGGACCAGGTCCTGGTACTCTGTGGCTTATCATAGTAGGCCTCTAAATAATCATCCCAGTTGGTCTCAAACCCGTTTTCTTTATCTGTTTTGCTTGCTTTACCTTCAGTCATTTGCCCCTCCATCCTGAAGTTGGTTGAAGCGGTTAGAGTTCATTTCCCCAGATGGTCACTCCGATGACGCAATTCGCCGGAAAACCTCCGAGATTATGGGTAAGGCCGAGTTTTGGGTTCTTTATTTGACGTTCACCGCATTTACCCTGTAGCTGCTTGTACACTTCATAAACCATCCTGATACCCGAAGCACCTATTGGATGCCCAAAACTCTTCAGTCCGCCGTCACTTTGGCAGGGCATCTTCCCATTTAATTCAAAAAATCCTGAATCGACGTCTTCTTTGGCTTTTCCTCTGGGGGATATCTGCAAATCTTCATAGGTCACGAGTTCCGTTATGGAAAAGCAGTCGTGAACCTCCATCATACTGATTTCCTCCCGGGGCTTTTTCACCTCGGCCTCTTCGTAGGCCTTCATCCCGCAACGGGTTGTGCTCTCCACATGTATTCCATCCCATCTCTGATACCTGAATTCTTCTTCAGCACTGACGGCAATCTGTAACGCCTTGACATAAAGGGGATCAGGGCGAATGGCCTTTGCATCATCGGTTCGAACAATGATGGCAGCGGCGGCGCCCTCAGTTACGCCGCAACAATCGAAAAGACCTAATGGCCAGGCCACCATAGGCGCCTTCATAATGGTCTCCACATCAACCTTTTTTCTTAGATGGGCCTTGGGCGTTAGTGCGCCGTTTGCATGGCTTTTTGCAGAAATCTTGGCTAATGTCCGCTTGCCCTCATCGGGTTTCAGACCGTATTGGTCAAAATACTTTGTGGCCAGCATGGCGAACTGACCGGGTGCCGTCTGGTTAGGAAATATGAGGCGGTTGAAGACCCCCCTGAGCTGGCTAAAATCCGGTAAACCGCCATAGCCGATGTCCTTCAATTTTTCGACCCCAAGGGCAAGCGCTACATCGCATGCTCCCGAGGCCACGGCATAACATGCCGCACGTATGGCCTCGGTACCGCTGGCGCAAAAGTTTTCGACTCTCGTTACCGGAAGATAGGGCAATTTCAAAGCGGCCGCCAAAGGGATGGCACTTTTCCCTACGTTCACCTCATCAAAACAGGTCGACAGCCACGCCGCATCAATATCCCTCTTTTCAATTCCGGCATCGATAATGGCCTCTTCAAAGGCTTCGACGGCCAAGGATTCGGCACTTCTATCCCAGTGCTCTCCAAACTTTGTGCATCCCATACCAACAATGGCCACTTTATTCTTTATTCCCTTCCCCACGCCAATACTCCTTTCTACTTTTTTCAATGTCATTCTGATGACGGCATTGCCTTCCAAAAATAGCCTGATATACCGCGGGCCTCATCGAGGTACCGTCTTCTAAAGGTCATTTGAACGGGTTGCCCAACCTGAAGCGATTCCATCTGGCAATCGGTAATGTCAAACCAGAATCGACCCCCCTCTTCAAAATCGACAATACCGTATAGGGCCGGCGGGTCTTCTGCATAGGTCAGGTGATCGGCGGTATAGGTAAAAAGATGCCCTATTTTATCAGAAAAGGCGTATTCTTCCATCTGATCCACAGCGCCGCATTCAGGATGGATGCACACTCTCTCTTGGGGAAATTGAGGGGTACCACAGGCCTTGCATTTTGATCCAACAAGTCTTAAGACGGCATTTTGTTCCCTCCACGATAGAGAGAGACTCGTGGGCGCAACCTCTTCACCGCGAATACCTATCTCCTTTGGCAGCATACCCTTGAATGATAGATATTTTGTGTAATTGTCGAGCTCTCTTTTGCGTTTCAAACCCTCCTTTAACTTACTCTTTTTCTTTAGCTGTTTTATCTCATCCGTGACCTCGAACAGCAGGGCGTCACTTCCGCTTCCTAAACTCACCACCAGGATCTTCTCTCCCGGTTGGGCCTCCTCCAGGGAAGCTATCAACATAAGCAAAGGGTGTGCTGATCCAATGTTGCCTACGGATTCCATCAGGTGTGCTTGGACCTTGTCGGTTTCGATATTTAACCTTCTGGCAACGGCCATGTGGTCTTTTACACCGAGGGGAGGGAAGACAATCTTTGAAATATTGTCAATCTGAAGCCCGCACTTGTTCAGAAGCCCGTCAATCGCCTCAGGAATCATTTTAGAATAGCCGGCCTCTCGAATCCATCTTTCTTCCCAGCTTCTGATAAATTTGTCTTGCTCCATTCTCCGATAATCTGCGAAGTCGTAAGAAAGGGAATAATGCCCAAGGAGAGAGGCAACCACCCTGTCGCTACCCACCATGACGGCTGCTGCACCGTCACCGAATAGTTGTTCCTGCGTCCCGCCCGCCCTGCCTAGGCGACAGTCAGATGCGCAAACGATTGTCAACTCCGAATCAGAGTTACTCAAAGCTGAAATTAGGGCCGTTGTCCCTGATTTTAGACACCCGGAAAACTCCGCGGTTCTGGTGTCGGGGGAGAGGTTCAAAGCCCCACTTGTAATGGATGCATTCCCTCTTTCTTTGTTTGGAAAAGTAGTGGAGGCGACGAACAGGGCATCAACCTTCTTCCTGGGAAAACCTTCCAAGCAATCCATGCCCGCAGCAACTGCCATGGTGATGGGATCTTCATCATGGTTGGCCACAGCCTTCTCTCCTTTGGCAAGCCCGGCAATTGCCGGGTTGAACCATCTCATGGCCTCCAAGATGGTTTTGCGTCTCATTCTGTAATAGGGCAAATAGATTCCATAGGAAATGATCCCTTTCATCATTCTTCTCCTTCCCCCTCCAAACCTGAAATTTGGGGGACCATGCTGTTTGTCCAGGCTGGGTACTCTTTTTCCTGACTTCATATACCCCCTATCAGGTAAAAAGGCGCCCAATGGAAAGGCAATGGGTGAGATTTCATCAACCGCAACTGTGCTTCCCTAAGGGATTCAGCAGGTGTTTTATTTACAAGGCCTTCGTAGAAGTAAGTCATTAATTGATAGGTGGATTGGTCTGCAACACTCCAGAGACTCGACACAACAGACCCGGCCCCGGCGTAGATGAATGCTCTATTGAGACTCTGGACCTCATCGCCTCCTTCCAATTTCCCAATTCCAGTCTCACAGGCACTTAAAACGACAAGCCCAGGGTTCAGGGTTATAGAGAATATTTCAAGCGTCTCCAGGTTCCCGTCATTCTTGCCGTCTTTGGCAAGCAGCATAGCGGATTTAAGCGGGAACTTGTCATCATACATGGCATGGGCTGCAAAATGGACGATATCATTATCTAATACTTGGCCTTCTTTGAATGCGGATTCGGTTGCGGCTTCGCCCACCAAAAGGGTTGGTTTTGAAAAGAACTTCGATACGGTTTTGACTTCCTCTTCGGCAAATGCGAGCGCCATGCCAGGCTCTTCTCGTTTGGGATTTCCCATCAAGAATATTGAATTCATATCAGGGCTGATATCCTTACTTAGATAGAAAAGGCTCGATGCGTTCGGCAGCATGCTGAGTGTAAAATCTTCAATCAAAAATCGTTTGGGAGCGATATAAAGGCTTGAAAAGGGAAGGTATTGCAGCGCTTTCGAAGGAATGATAATGAGTTTCTTTGCTCCCGAGAGTTTTTGGCTCAAAGGATATATGAGCAGGTTGGATACTTCTTCACATAATGAGTCAAAATCCAACTCAGATTTTCCTTTTCCGGTGGCTAATTTTAGTCCCCTGGAGGATTGCCTCTTAAAAACACTTGGGGCTGCGGCTGCAAGTTGAGAATAGAGGGTTGATCTATAATCAGCAACAAGTCTTGCAAGCTTTTCCAGACCCACATTCAAAGAAACAGCCGATACCTTTTGGGCGTTGATGATCCAGGCGATAGTCTTCTCTTTGCCAATGAAGTAGGAAACAAGGGCCGTGTCATTTTCAAGTCGCGAGACAATTCTTTCAACCGGCATGATTCCCACGGTGGTAGTCGCTGCAAACTCCAGACTCTGCTCTTTGATGCGCTCAAGCGTCTCTTTATATTCTGATAGCAATTTTCTTTGAGCCTTATATCCTATATTCCGGAAAAAATATGAATTAAATCGCGATATCATATAGTTAT
>CAYWMP010000083.1:0-24913 GCA_964459445.1 uncultured Desulfobacteraceae bacterium | reverse complement strand
TTAGCTGAACAACCGAAGGAAGAAAACAATGGCTACAAGAAACTATTTGGCTCGTATCATGGTGGTATTTTTTGGAATCGGACTTTTATGCACCGCATTGAGCAAAAACGCCTTTGCACATTGTGACACGCTTGATGGCTCAGTGGTGCAAACGGCAAGAATAGCCCTTGAAAAGGGTGATGTAACACCACTGCTTAAATGGGTGCATGCCGATGATGAAAAAGAGATTCGGGTCGCTTTTCAAAAAACTCTTGCAGTTCGTGCCAAGGGTGCCGCGGCCAAAGAATTAGCTGATATGTACTTTTTCGAAACTCTAGTTCGTATTCATCGGGCTGGTTAAGGAGCGCCCTATACTGGTTTGAAACCAGGTGAAGCTGTAGACCCGGCTGTTGCCCTGGCCGACAAAGCTTTGGAAAGTGGATCGGTGGATAAGCTGGTCGATGTCTTGACGAAAGCCATGGCCAATGGCATTCGTGAACGTTTTCAGCATGCTAGCGAAACGCAAGAGCATGCCGATGACTCCATGGCGGCCGGTCGTGGATTTGTCGAAGCCTATGTCATCTTCACACATTACGTAGAAGGCTTGCACGCTATTATCAAAGGAAGCGGGGGCCACCATGGTGAGGGGGCTAAAGGCCATGATGGACACGATCAATAAATAATCAGCTAATCGGGTAGCCGGGGGTTTTAACCCCCCAGCCCCCACACCATCCGCCGTCGTTAAAACTATGGCGAGACAGGCCCGGCATGCGGGTCCGCACGGGGCGGTTCACAGAGTTTACCGGACTGTAGTTGGGTAATGAATGTTCACCCACAGTTCTTTGACAGACAGAAGCCCTTGATCCATGAGCCAATGGAAACCTAGCGAACGTTGTTGACAAGCGTGACAAAGTGAGGGAATTGGCCTATCTTATGTTACAAAACATGAATCGATAGATTATCTATTGACAGATTATCCATGAATAGATAATCTTTGGACCATTATGGAATTCTATGGAAGAAAAAGAGAGCTTAAAATAATTGACGGTTGGTTCAAAGCCGCCAGGAAAGGGACCCTGTTTACAGCCATCATCGGGCGCAGGCGTATCGGTAAAACACGACTCTGGCTTGAAGCCAGCAACAGGAAGAAGCATTGCCTGTATTTGTTTTGCCTACCAGGCCCCCTAAAGAAAACATTAGAACAGGTTGAGCCCCAGCTTTACGAAATAGGTTTTACATCCGTGCCACAGAATCTCACCGATTTTTTCAAAGCCGTTACATTGCTCTTGTCCAAAGGAACGGCCTTGACGATCTTTTTCGATGAAGTTCAGAATCTATTTCTTGAAAAAAGAGACGATCTGGCCCTATTCCAGCACTACATTGATGAGTTCAAAAGAAAATCTTACCCTTGCGTGATCGTCTTTTGCGGGTCGGTTCGAACCTTGCTTCATAAAATCCTCTTTGACGAGCAATCACCACTTTATGGAAGGCTTGATCAGAACATCCGGCTGGAACCCCTTGGATTCTATGTACTGAGGGATATATTCAAAGACCACGGTATTCGCAAATCTGAAGAACACCTGCGGCTCTTTTGTATGTATGGTACAAATCCTCGATTTTATGAGATCCTCATCCAATTCGATATTTTAAAAGCCTCCACTGAGGAAATGATTGAAAAAAGCTGGCTGGATCTTCTTGGCCTTTTCAACGATGAACTCAACAAAATGCTATTGCCGGAATTGAAAAAATTTTCCCACGTTTACACGGGAATTCTATCGGCATTGGGAAAAGGAATCCAAGATGCCACGGAAATCGCTAATCAAGCGGGGATCAACACCTCCTCACTGGGAAACTACCTTCCCTTTCTTATTGACGACTTGGATTTGGTTTATAAAGAGATTCCAGTGACAGAAAAACCCAGCTCGAAGAACTCCCGTTATGTCATCAAGGACCCATTTATATTATTTTGGTATCGCTACATAGAGAGATACAGGACCCTTTTGGAATTAGGGCAAAACCGTAGGGTTGTACGCGAAATTAAGGCTGACCTTCCGAATCTGGAGGGGAGGGTATTGGAAATGATTTTTAGAGAAAAAATCCTTGCTGATCCTCCTATTGAGTTTGATGTGGCAGGATCTGTGTTTAGAAACCGGCAAAGGATTGAGATAGATTTCTTACTGGCCGGAGAAAAAAAGAATCGCATTCATGCCTACGAGGTTAAAAGAGGAAAAGTGAATCCTGAATTGGAAATGAATCGGCTGATCAGCAAAGCATCTCGCCTTAATTTCAAATCCATCCGTCTTCACAACCCACAGATTACAGGTGAAATTCTCACGCTGCAAGATATGTGATGCATTACTCTAGGAAACAGGATGAGTCCTTGACACAGGACAAACTCTCTGTATGTCCGAATTCATGGACCAGCCCTGCTCTTCACACATCAAATCTTTCTTTCACTCTTCTCATGATAACCGCAATTTCGGAGAGCAACCATTCCGGGTTCCGGTCCGTACTCAAAGGTCAATCGAAGCTCTTTTGAAGCATACGCAATGAAAACACCACTCCCGCCCTCGGGATATTTGCCTTTAACATTCTTTGCTTTATGAACATTCAACGAAGGATGCCTTGGGTTGCCGGCCAACAAATTCACCGCTTTATCAATTGCCTTTCTCTCCTTTGAGACCAAGCCGGCATAACTATCCAGGAATAGAACCTCGAAATGGAGTCTAAAAGGAGGGGCTTTTTCGGGCATTATTTTCTTTTCTTGGCACGTTTAAGGGCTTCCGCCGGGGTGGGAGCAGAAATACCAGGACGGGTGTCTTTGTTTATTTCCTCTTCTCGTTTCACCCATTCGGATGAGAGTAATTCGGTCGGCAAATCGGACATGTCTGGATATTTTCGCACGGTTCGCACCGGGTAGAGGATGATCTGATCCCCCTCCACAATGTATTCAAAGAGAGCTTCGGACCGAAAAGGCGGAGGGAGCGTTACCCGACCTCTAGAATCGGTTTTCAGAATATTGACGTCGGCCATTTGAAACCTCCGATTGGTATTATGAAAATTCAGAAATAGGATAAACCCATTCGGTTCATTTGTCAATAGTGGGAAACATTCACTTGTTTCATTCGGTTATCCGAAAAACACTTTAAATTTTGAAAATTGGGATTTGCCTGGAATTTGGGATTTGAGTATTGAAATTTAGTGCGGTTGATCTATCCTTTTGAAGTATGGTAAATATTTTGAACGCTCTAAATCGGTCGGAGGTTAAGGGGAACACCCATCGCAAACCCTGAAAGGTTTGGCCGTGCTGAGCGACAAAGAAACGATGATTATGAGGAGAACCAGGAGAAAAAATAGATGGCGAAGAATCTGACACTTAAGATACTCGAAGCGCATCTTATTGAAGGAAAGCTGATTCCCGGAGAGGAAATCGCGATCAAGATTGACCACACATTGCTCCAGGATGCCACAGGAACCATGGCCATGCTGGAATTCGAGGCCCTGGGGCTGGATTCGGTGAAGGCCGATTTATCCGCTCAGTATGTGGACCACAACATTATTCAATCAGACAACAAGAATGCCGACGACCATAAATTCCTTCAGACGGCATGCGCACGATACGGGGTTCATTTCAGCGCCCCGGGTAACGGCGTTTCCCACCAGGTTCATATGGAACGATTCGGGTTTCCCGGCGGGACCCTTATTGGTTCCGACAGCCACACGCCCGGTGCCGCCGGCATCTCTATGCTGGGCATCGGAGCCGGGGGTCTTGATGTAGCCATGGCCATGGCCGGTCGTCCCTACCATCTGCCCTGCCCAAAGGTGTTGGGTGTAAAGTTGAACGGCAGCCTTCCGGATTGGGTCAGCGCCAAAGACGTGATTCTCGAGATGCTTCGGCGGTATGATGTCAAGGGATGCATGGGAAAAATCGTCGAGTATTACGGCCCGGGAGTAAAATCCCTATCAGCCACCGACAGAGAAACCATTGGGAACATGGGTACGGAGCTCGGCGCCACGACCACCATCTTTCCCTCCGATGAGAACACCAAGGCCTATTTGGAGGCAAATGGAAGAGGTGATGCCTGGAGGAAACTTTCAGCCGATGAAGGAGCTGAATACGACGAGCATGCCGAGATCGACCTCTCACAACTTGAACCTCTCATTGCTTGTCCTTCATCTCCGGGAAATGTGGTACCTGTCAGGGAGGTTGCAGGCATTAAGGTGGATCAGGCCATTGTGGGAAGCAGCGTCAACTCATCCTTTCGGGATCTCATGGTGGCAGCCAAAATCATGGAAGGTCACCACACACATCCCGATACATCCTTTCACATCAATCCCGGCAGCCGGCAGGTTATTGAGAACGTGGCCGACCAAGGAGGTATGCTGCTTTTTTTCAGAGCGGGAGCGCGAATACACGAATCTGGCTGTCTCGGGTGCATCGGTATGGGACAGGCGCCCGGCACGGGACAGGTAAGCCTTCGCACCTTTCCGCGCAATTTTCCCGGACGCTCGGGAACGGTTGACGACAAAGTCTATCTTTGTTCTCCTGAAACCGCCACGGCCGCAGCCCTCAAGGGATTCATCACCGATCCCAGGGATTTGGCAAAGGAGATGGCGTACCCTCGCATAGAGGATCCCCGGAAATACGTAATCGATGAATCGTCCATCATTCATCCCACAAAAGAATCCCGAAAAACGGAGGTCGTGCGGGGCCCCAACATCAAACCGCTTCCGAAGATGGAGCCGCTTCCTGAGACACTTGAAGCCGAGGTCGTCATAAAAGTGGGTGACAATATTTCCACAGACACCATCATGCCCGCCGGCGCCAAAGTCCTCCCTTTGCGCTCCAACATTGAAGCCATCAGCGAATTCGTCTTCTATCAGATAGAACCGGAATTCCATGATCAATCTAAAGAGGCGGGCGTGGTGGCAGTCATTGGCGGGGAGAACTATGGCCAGGGTTCGAGCAGGGAACATGCGGCCCTTGCACCCCGATATTTGGGTGTGCGTGCAAAGATCGCAAAGAGCTTTGCGCGAATTCACAAGGCGAATCTATGCAACTTCGGCATCCTCCCCCTCACCTTCCAGAATCCCAAGGACTACGAACTTTTAGAAAAGGGATCGAAAGTGGTCTTTCCGGAGGTGAGAATGCACGTAGAGAATGGCGACAAAGGAATACCGGTTGAAGCCAATGGGCACCGGATCACCACGATTCTTGAGGTTTCCGACCGTCAACGCAAAATTCTCCTTGACGGCGGCGCCTTGAACTTCGTGAAAAAGGAATTAAAGAAGAGTTGATGTTTTTATTATGGCTGGTGCATTTAACGAATCATTTAATTGAGACTGTCGTTGGGTGCATGAGTCTGGGTATTGCGCGTTTAGAAACCAAATGCATTATATAGAAATAGCCTTTTATGAGCAGGCTGATCAAAAATGTCCAGATGCTAGTTGAGCTTGCGAAATCCCGCCCTCGGGAGCGCACGAAATCCCGAGGAATGAGTCGTACATGGGAGTACGTCGCAATGACGAGGGGTGAATGCAACGACGCCCTTCGGTTTTAATCGGGGCCGTGAGCATGTCGAACGGCAGATGGGCGTTTTTAATCAGCCTGCTGGAATGGAGGATAAAATGGCCGAAACAGTCAACGTAAAAAACATCGGATTGCGAGGCGTAACCGTTGCCGACACCAAAGTGAGCTTTATCGACGGGGAGAAGGGGATTCTGATCTATCGAGGGTTTCGTATCGAAGATTTGGCTAAAGATTCTTCCTTTATGGAAGTGGCGCATCTTCTCTTAAACGGAGATCTCCCCGGCAAACAGGAACTCGATAAATTCTCCAACCGCGTCTTAGAAGCAAGACAGATACCCGACTATATACTCAATAGCTTCAGATCCTGGCCCAAGGAAGCGAACCCTATGGATGTGCTTCAGGCCTCAATACCCATGCTGGCCGCTTCCGATCCCGAACTCATGGATGAATCAAGGGAAGCTAACGTCAACATGGCAATCCGGCTCGTTTCTCGGTTACCCATACTGGTGGCCGCCTGGCATAGGATAAGACAGGGCCTTGATCCATTGCCTTCTGACGAAAATCTCCCCCATGCAGCCAATTTTTTGTGGCAACTCCACGGGGAGAAACCGGACGATGAGATGGCCCGTGATCTGGATGTTTGCCTCATCCTCCATGCGGATCACACCTTCAATGCTTCTACCTTTGCCTGCCGCGAGGTCGTATCCACCAGGGCCCATATGTATGCAGGCGTATCGGCCGGCATTGGGGCCCTTTCCGGGAGCCTGCACGGGGGCGCCAACGCACGGGTCATGAAGATGCTCTTGGAACTTGAAAACGAAAAGAACATCCCCGGTTGGGTCAAATCACAACTCGAATCCGGCGAGCGCATCATGGGCATGGGTCATGCGGTCTACAAGACCATGGACCCAAGGGCGAGGTTCTTGAAGGACATGGCAGCCCGGCTTGGAAAAAAGACGGGTCAGGAGAGGTGGCATGAATTGTCATCCCAGATAGAGAAAACAGGACTCGCGGAGTTCAGGAGCCGAGGCAAAGACAATATACAACCGAACGTGGATTTCTTCAGCGCTCCGGTTTATCACATCATGGGCATTCCCAGGGATCTCATGACAACGATCTTTGCCATATCCAGGGTGGCCGGATGGTGCGCGCACATCATCGAAGAAAAATTTGGCGAAGCCCAGGAGAGACCCGCCTTGTACCGTCCCAAAGCGGAATATGTGGGTCAGTATTGCGGTTTGATGGGTTGCGAATATGATCCGATGGAAGAAAGGACCTAGTGCAGGCCAGGAGGAACCGAATCTTCCCTCCTTTCAAATTGGCTCGATCTGTACTTAGCTGGTTATTCATTGCTTGACAGAGCATCTCTCTTCAGATTAAGAATATCCCAGCCCGGAACGCCCAAGTAGGCTTCTTTTTTGGGCTTTTTCCTTTTCTCCTACTCACAAATCCATTAATATATCTGATTAACTTATGGACCTACCCGTTATTGAAACGCCCGTTGCTCCCCGCTGGGTGTGGATGGAGGAGGTGACCTACTCCCACATCCCCATCGCTACCCTAATTACCGCGTTCCTCGTGCTTGCCCCCATCTTCGAGTTTATCGGCTACAAGTTAAAGGATGAGCGTTACGATAGGCTTGCCAAGAGCATGGTCTATTTCTGCATGATTCTTTACTCCCCGGGCGCGGCCCTGGGAACGGGCATCCCGATGTTTATTATCGGACTCTGGCCCGAATTCTGGTCGCGCTGGTCAAATCTCTTTTTCTGGCCCCTCATTGTCCAGTTTATCTTTTTCCTGATCGACGTTAGCTTCCTCTTCTTTGGATACTACCTTCCCTGGGATCGGATGAAGAACCGAAAACGACTGCATATCTTTTTCGGTGTCATGACCGCCATTTTCGGCCTTCTCATCCAATTGGTCTGGGATGCCCTGGGTGCCTACATGACCACACCGAGTGCGCCTCTCCCTGCTGTTGACCAACCCGTTGGCTGGTCAGCCGCGGCTTTCTTCAACCCAAGCTTTCCCTTTCTTTTCACCCATCGATTCTTTGCAAACATCAGCTACACCATGCTCTTAACAGGGGGCGTCTTTGCCATTAAATACATGCGACAGAAGGACCCGGGAGAAAAATCGTATTTTGGATGGGCCTCTGATTTCACCTTTACCATCGGTTTTCTGACCTTCTTTGCCTTGCCCTTTATTGGGTGGAGTTTTGCTAAGATCTATCAGGCACACAACCCCTTGGCCTTCCACGCCATTATGGGCGGACACGCCTCTCCCTACTTTGTCATTAAGATGGTATTTATCGGAAGCATGCTTCTTATTGGAGGGGCATATCTCTTTCTGCGCCATAAAAAAAAGTTTCTCCTTATGGCCATGACCATTGGTTTGGGAAGCACCTATTTGGTGCTCCACTGGCATCCGGCCTTGGATTGGCTGCCCGGCGGCCCGGCCGTCTGGCGGGGAACCTATACGGTCGTCTTGCTCGGATTTATCGTTTTCCTGTGGATGATGCAAAACCGAAGTGACAAACCGCCCGGACAGGGCTGGCGATGGGCCATGTTTGTTGTGGGATTGGTCGCTTTCTTCACCTTTGCTTTGGGGGGATTTGTCCGGTCAAGGGCCAGGCAGCCCTATAACGTTTACATGGAACTCGTGAAACCTGAAGTAACCACCATGGAAGCGGATCGGGCACTCATGTATCAAAAATGCCTGGGGTGTCACCATGAGACCCCCAACGCCTTGGCCCGGTACAAGAAAAAGGATTGGGAAGTGCGTGTGCAGCAGGAGAGAAAACGTCCGGGGGCGAATATCACGGATGAAGAGGCCGCACGCATTATCGGTTTTCTGAAGGAGTATTATCGATGACCCATCTTGATATTCCCGGATTGGGTGCAAAATGGCTGATCGGTTCCATTGCCCTCTTCCATACGGCCGTCGGCTCACTTGCCATCGGCTTTGCATTTTTCGTCACAATCGCCCAGATTCTGGCTTATATCCAGAAGGATCGAAAATACGATCTTATCGCTAAACGTGTCCAGCTCGTTCACGTTTGCGTATATAATATCGGCACAATTAACGCCATCGGCCTTGTTTTTGCCCTTTCAGGCCTCTTTCCTCAGTTTTGGAGCCAGATTTTCGTTCAGTTCTACTGGTCCCTCATCGTAGAGGAATTCCTCTTCTTCCTGCTGGCAACCACCCTCACCTTTCACTATTTCTTTTGGGATCGCCTTTGGGGCCATAAGAAACTTCATATATTTCTCGGAGCCCTACTAACGCCATTTTTCTTTTTACAGGTCTACATTATAAACGGCATTGGGGCATTTATGCTCACGCCCGGATTCAATGAGGCGGAGGCGACGCTTAGGGCAGGGATCCTGGGTTGGGACAAGCTCGGCTTTTACAACCCGTCTTTCCTGATGCTCCATGTCCACCGTAGTTTTGCGAACATCGCCTATGGCGCCTTTGCAGTGGCCGCCATATGCGGCGCCATGCTGTACCTCAGTAAGAGACCCAGGATGAAGGGATACTACGAAGAAGGGGGCAGACTGGCATTCTATGTGGGCTTTGCTTCTTTTCTCTCTTTACCCATTATCGGGTACTTTTACGCCCATGTGCTAAAGGGCCATGCAAACGAGGCCTATGTGAACCTCATGTGGGGCAAGGGCGATATCGTAGCCGGCGGCGTGGACTGGTGGTGGCTCAAGCATATCTTGGTAGCCGGCATGCTCGGCATCACATTCACCTATTTCCGCAAAACTGCACGGGAGAAGCACCCCTTCACCATACCCGGCATTATGGTTTACAGCGTTGTGGTGTTTTATCTCATGTTCTACATGGCCATGGGCATGATCATGACCTGGAAATTCTTTTGGTTCATGCTTGCCTTTGGTGTCGGCGGGGGGATCTTGACCTATCATCTCCTTGATTTCCATCAGGGTTCGCCAAAAGCCGTGTTTCTTTTGGTCGGCATCCTTTCCTTCTTCACGGTCATGCTCGGAGGGTATGTACGGGAGGCTTCCCGTCCTCGCTTCATAGACCGGATTGCCCATTATGATAAGGTTTTTGTGCCGGAGGAACGCCAACCCTATCTCATGGTTGATATCAATCCCGAAGATATTCCTAAGTTACCACCCAAACCCAAACCCACAAAGGCCGTGGCCTTGATCCGTGAGCGTTGCATAGGATGCCATACACTGGATCGCATGAAGAACTACTCTCTAGACAACTGGGAGCTGATCGTTCATCAAATGGAGGCCTATGGCCTGAAACTCACCAAGGGCGAGGCCAACATTATTATTGCTCACCTTGAATCTAAAAAACCCTATTGAGGACTGCACAGGCCATGAATGAGGAAGCTGCAAAAATAGAATCCACAAAGGAGGATGTGTCGCAAGTAACTCAAGGACCGGACTGGGAAGCGGATCTCGATGTTTACCCCTTAAGAGAAAAGACCGAAGATCCTCGTTGGGCGGTCCGCACCGTTTGGATATGGGTTGGAATCGCCCTCTTCTCCCTTGCCTTTATCTTGACTCTTCTTATTCTTGGCGCCATCTACGATTAGGGCCTTGTTTTTTCTACGTAAAAAATTTTGGCTTACCGTCCTTAAAGTCTTTGCTCTTCTATTTGTCGCGGGCATGATCGGGGTACAGGTCCCTGAACTCATCTATGATTTGGGACCAAAGACGCCAGTGACTGTCTCGGGATCCGAGGAGCTTTCCCATGAACGCTTTTCACGCACCACCTTTGTCTCCATAGATGGAAAGCCCAATTTCGAACAAGCATTTGTCTACAGACGATATGGACTTGCTTACACCTACTTTAATATCGACCCCTACGGCCTGCGCCTTGTGGTGCGCACCTATGAAAAAGTGTCCGATGATTGGAAACAACTTAATCGTTTTCTTGGGAAACTCAGGCCTTTCAATCATCAGCCTTTCTACTATAAAATCCGTAATATCTACGATGAAAAATTTGAAGTGGAAATCCCCGACGATGCTTTTTTCATGGGCCTGGATGATGTTCCAAAATTGAGTGGGTGGCAACTGGGGGCCGTCATCTTCGCCGGGGTCCTTTGGGTGACGATGTTCTATTTCTTCTTCATCTATCGTTGGGATACTGGAGGGAAAACCGTAAGCAGCCCGCCAGACTCGGCCGCCAGAAGTGAAGCGGGCAAAATGGCGGACAAGTAGGCAGTAGGCAATAGGTGCTAGGCGGTTCTTTGTGTCAAACTCAAATCTTTCTACTATGTGCGATCCGCAAAATGAATCTGGCTTTATTGTCTTGAGATCTTTTCAAAACGCTCAATTTTTGGTCAAGGTCAAGGTCGACGAGGATTTTAACCGCAAGAATACAAAAAGTATTTTGAGGATTGAAATCCGAGTCTGAAGCAGAGATTGGGCAAAAGGGTGTGTTTTGAAAAGATCTCACCTTTTTGTTCTTGATATTGATATGAACTTGCTATAATTAGGCGAGTGTTTCGGCTTCGCTGTAGCAGACCGATATAACTAGTGCACTTTCTTTATCAGCCTGCTCATAAGGAAGGATATTTAGAATGGCATTATTCGGCTCCCTATTGGGTGCTTTCTCCCATGACTTGGCCATTGATCTCGGCACAGCCAACACCCTCATTTACGTGAAAGAAAAAGGGATTGTTCTCAACGAACCCTCAGTGGTGGCAGTCAAAAAGGATGATAGAGGCTCCAGCAAAGTCCTGGCGGTAGGTGGAGAGGCCAAAAGGATGTTGGGTCGTACCCCCGGCAATATCGTGGCCATTCGCCCCATGAAGGATGGCGTCATTGCGGACTTCGACATTACCGAATCCATGCTCCGCTATTTCATCAGGAAGGTCCACAAAAGGAAGACTTTGGTAAGGCCGAGGGTAGTCGTTTCGGTGCCAAGCGGGATCACGAATGTCGAGAAACGGGCGGTACGTGAATCAGCTGAGACGGCCGGGGCCCGTGAAGTATATTTTATCGAAGAGCCCATGGCTGCCGCTATTGGTGCTAACCTGCCCATTACCGAACCGACCGGCAACATGGTGGTGGATATTGGCGGAGGCACGACCGAGGTTGCTGTCATCTCCCTGGCTGGCATTGTCTACAGCAATTCGGTGAGGGTTGCCGGTGATAAGATGGATGAATCCATCCTCCAACACATCAAACGCCATTACAATCTACTGATCGGAAACAGAACCTCGGAGATTATCAAGACCAGCATCGGGAATGCCTTTCCGGGGCAGATGATTGAATCCGTTGAGGTCAAGGGGAGGGATTTAGTGACCGGAATTCCTAAAATCTTGGCCATTGATTCCGATGAAGTGATGGAAGCCATCTCCGAACAGGTCAAGACCATTGTTGAAACGGTTCATATTGCTCTGGAGCAAATGCCGCCGGAGTTGGCAGCTGATCTGGTCGAGAATGGCATTGTATTGACTGGGGGCGGGTCTTTGCTCAAGAACCTCGATATGCGTTTGGCAGATGAAACCAAGCTTCCCATAAAGATTACCGAAGATCCTCTTTCCACTGTGGTGCTCGGTGCCGGCAAGGCCATGAGCAATCTAAAAATGCTCCGGGAGGTGGCAAACTTATAAGCCGCCCCCTACCGAATGGTATGAGGTAGGAATCAATTCTACATCTGAATCAGAAACATCCACCCCGCCAACCCCCAAAGAACAAGGGTCCCCGTCGACACCGTTATTCCCATAAAAGGTACATAGGGTCTGTAGTTACGGTACAATCGAACAAAACTGATCTTAAGCAGTAATATCCCAAATAATGCCATGGCAAAGAAGGCATGCAGGGTGGCGCGAGAGTCCAAAGGCACACCCGCATTTGCAAGTCGATCCATCAGATCAACACAGATCCATGAAATCCAGACAAAATAGACCAAAAAAACATACCCCCCGATTCGGTGCAAGCGCAGGATAAGGCGCGCATGGGGGCTGGGTTTGCCTTTTTTACCAAAGATGCGCATGGCAGCCCAAAACTCAAACACCGCTAAAACAACCAACCCTATCGCCACATATGTCTTGGTAACCGGGTCCATATTGGTTCTTCCTCCTTATGCCTCTTCGCGAAGAATTATCCTCTCGCAGAACCCTGCTTTGTCACAAGGTGCGCCCCACAATGCGGGACAGGCTGAACAAGAGTATGTTTCTTATGTAAAGAACTTTGGAAAATGCTCAATTTTGGTCAAGGTCAAGGTCGACGAGGATTTTAGCCACAGGAATACACAAGTATTTTGAGGATTAAAATCCGAGTCTGAAGCAGCTTGTCCCGTCATAGCTCCTGCCGCGCCATAGCTTCTTGTCCGCCACAGTCTTGGCGACGGTGGATTGCTACGGCGGGTTAGCGAAGACGGAAGATTGGGCAAAACGCCCCCTTTTACCAAGATCTCAAGTATAATGTCATCTTTTCAGCGCTTTACTTCCAGTCAAAAGCTCGTATCAGAAACACGCCAAGAAGAACAATCACAAAGATAATCGAGAATACAAACGTTGCGCCCTGATTCATTTCAGCGCCTTTCACAATACCCTCAAGACTCGTGGCCAGGCGAGAGATCGGATTCCAGGGTGTCAGAATATTGACGATTTTTTGAATGCGGGCGGGCATTGGCATAATGCCCGATATACAGGCCATCACCCCCGCCCCAAGGGCCCCGAAAAGATGAATCTCGGGATTACTCTTCATGGCCATGCCGAGGAGCATACCAACCAAGTTAAGCATCAACGCGGCCGCGAAAAAGGCCCCGGCGGTCACGATCAGGGCCGCGAAAGTTGCTGTGGTTCCATTGATCAGGATAAAAAGCGCAAGGACTATTCCCACTTGTATAAGATCTACTGCCGTTCCAGCAAGTAGGAAATCTGAGAATACGATCCATCTTGGCAGGGGCAAAAGTTTGAGTTTCATGAGGTGACCGTCCGTGCGGCGGCGCACAAAGCTCACCGCCGCTCCAAAAAAACTCGTGAAAATCACAAGCATTGCCAACCCTGCTACTTTTACTTTTAAGGGCATAGCGAAAACAACAAAGGGGAAAGCCAGGAGTAAGGGAAACCCGAGCTTCATCGCCAGCGTCCGTTTATTGGCAAGAATGGTTGCCATTTCCAATTGAAATAGATTTCCCGGTCTCATTCCTCTAACAGTTGCCCCGTCTTGAGTAAAAATACATCCCGCAATGACCCCTGCTTTACCTCTATCCTCTTAACGATTCCGCCCTTTGACACGATCCAATCGATCGTTTTCGGAACCAAGGCAGGATCATTTTTCAAAACAGCATTGATGGTTTTCCCTTCCTGCTTAAAGGATTGCAGCCCCTCCATAACGGGATTGGGGACCTCATTGATTTGGGAAAGCTTGATTAAGACTTCCTGTGTTTCTGAGACTTCTTCGAGCAATTCCCCTATCGTACCATGGGTAATGATTTGTCCGGACGCCATGAAAGCCACCCTTGTGGCCACATCGGAAATCCATTCGGCATCATTGCCTGATACCCACGTGGTCTTTCCCGCTTTTGAGCGGGCCTTCACCGTGTCCGCCAACCTCGGAAGGAAGTGCATATCAAGTCCCGTGGTAGGTTCATCCAATAGGAGGAGGTCCGGATCATGGCAAAGGGCCTGTATCAAGCTGAGTTTGCGTCTCATGCCAAAGGAATAGGTTTTCACTGGCTCATCAGCTTGGGGACTGAGGTCAGCCAATTCAAAAAGTTCTTTAAGGCGGCGGTCTATGCCTCGACCATCCATTTTGTGAGATCGGGCAGTGAAAAAAGCATTCTCTCTCCCCGAGAGTTGATCCCAATGGATATCCGTATCCAAAGATACACCCATCATTGACAGGTGTTGCCGTGAATCATCCATGAGGTCGATTCCCAGAACGTCCAAAGAGCCCGAGGAGGCCTTTTCCAGCCCGGCAAGCAATCGCACGAGCGTACTTTTGCCCGAACCATTTCTCCCCAGGACAGCAAAACACTCCCCTGCTCCCACAGAGAAACTCACACCGGATACGCCTCGCCCCGGTGCGTATTCACGGACCAGATCTTTGGCTTGAATAGTGTATGAGGGTTGTTTGCTCAACGTATGCGTTTCATTGAAGTGTTGTGTTTCGATGGGTTAACTGAGGCATGAATGGTATCGGATATAGGGTGCATGATGATAAATGATCTCATAATTTTTGCTTGTCTCTCGTGGCTCCCTCTCATTCCAAATGAGATTTTTTCGGCTGACACGGTGGCCGACTCTGCAATTTATCAAAAGAAATATGCGCGGAGGTTGGATTCATTTTTTCAAGTCCTATCTCAAAAAGAATTCCACCAGATTTCGCCGTTCCCGTAGATGGGAGGGTTCACGCCACGAAACCCCCGGCAGACTGTCCTTTTCCCTTGAAATGACCTGTTCGATTGAACCCTTCCATCTACGGGAATCGCCACCGGAGCCTATAGATAGGGCTTGAAAAAATGAATCCTACCGTAGTAATAGCTCTTTTACGTCATAGCCTCTGTCCCTTACCCGGCTCCTAGTAATAGGCATTCTACTATAAAATAAAATCACAACAATCCAATTTTGAACGAGAAACCAGAAACCAGCGAGGAGCAACGTTAATCAAGTTTCATCAAACATGATGACCGTCTCCTCCGTCACCTCTACTTTCCCAGCCGGGTTGGTGGACATGACCTCATATATCACAACCCGATCTCCAGTTTCCCATGGCTTGCCTACCAGCTTGCTTTTTGCGATGTGTTTGTGAAATGGTGGAGCGAGGGGTTTGAGTTTCCGGAGTCTTATCTCCTTTGCCTTAGCGAAATCAGGCATCTTCCGATTCCCTATGATCTTTCATGCCTAATTGATGCGCCACCTCCTGAACATCTTTAAGCGTTACCCTTTTACCACCCTTTGATCGAACATGATTCTCGATACCCTGTTGAGCCATGGACCGAGCAAAGGAGGGAATGCCTTCCAAACGTTTTAAAGCATCCTCTTCCCAATCCATTGATGAGGCCCCTTGTATCCCGATCTCCCCGTCGGCACTTACCTTTTCAGTGAGAAGCACATTGACCGATGCAAGCTTTCCCACAGCTTCACTGTTTGAACCGATATCACCTATATCTTCGTGGTGATGACCAAAACGGCCCATCACAACGAGGTCCGCATTTTCCCTTTGTGCGTGATCGATCAAGGTTCTGTAGATCTTACCTTTCAGGAGAACCGTTTCAGCCTCCATCCCCATCTGTTTGCATCTCTCAAGGGCCTGATCAAGAAAGGTTTGGTACAGTTTTTTCAATCCCTCGTCGATGAGCTGATCGTGAAGGGATTCCTGTTTGGATAGTCCGACTTCCTCCCGGCGTTCAGCAGAAAGGGACTCTGCCATGGTTTTGAAGACCTGTTGATGAAAAAGGGGATCATAGACGGCGACGACCTGTAGTGGTTTCGATAGGGTTTGTGACCAAACCACCCCTTTTCTAAGAGCCCCAAGGGATTCATTGCTCCCATCAATGGCCACGATCACTTTGCCCTGGCCTAAATTTCTTCGGACAATGAGAACGTCGCAGGAAGCCATCCGGAGCGTGCGCAATGCGGTGCTGCCAAGATGCCCGTCACGAATGTCTCCGAGCCCGTGGGCGCCTAAAGCAATGAGGTTAACCTGGTTCTCCTTGGCGACCTCGATGAGCTTGATATAGTTGCGGCCCTCCCTGAAAACCTGGGTAATCGAAATGCCTTTCTCCCGAGTTGCAGCAACGAATTGCTCCATATAGCCCTTTGACAGGGCCTCAAACCCTTCGTAAATGAGTCCTCCATGGGCTTCACGGACTTCATTTAACGTCCCCTCCTCCTGATACTCGGCAGGGAGTACAGGCTCCATTTCACGAAAACGCTGATTGTGGAGCCCTGCATCGTAAATATGCGCTGCAACAATCTCAGAACCAAGCTCTCGAGCAAGGGATGCCGCTACTTTCCCGCCCTTAAGTGAAAACTCTGATCCGTCGAGTGCAATTAAAATTTTCGAATACATATCAGTATTTTCTCTTCATTCCAAAAAAAACACGAGAGGATCAATTCCCTCGCTGAAGCGTGGTTTACAATCTAGAAAACTATAACAATTTCAAGGAATTGGTGTCAAGAAAGGGCTTTCAAATCGACGATTGTATAAATTTAGGCCACCTCGCTGTCCTTCTGGGTCTCCGTGCCGTCCATCAGAAAGTTCAGCAAATCGACCATGGTGAGATCACCGATAACCTTTTTCTCGCTATTTAAAATCGCAATTTCTTTCACATTCGATTTGATCATGCGCTTTATCACTTTCTCAACATTGTCCTCTTCTCTGGCAAACACCGGGTGTTTTTGCATCATATGATCTGCGGTTTTAGTCGTGATCGCATGCATGAGGAATCTTGAATGGATTTGAGGCTCATGTCTGTGTGAAAAAACGTGTCGCACCAGAAGGCCTAAGGAGATGGTTCCTATGAGTTTGTCATTTTTGTCTACCACGTACAAAAGCCGGGTGTGCTTCGTCTTAACCATAAGGTCTATGATGTCTTCAATCTCGGCATCCTCATGGATCATAGGGATATCCCGATCCTGAAGCCCATCCATCAGCTCGGCGATTTTTGTATGCAGCTTATTTTTCTCGAAATGCAGCACAGGATGTTTCCTCCTTGCTTGGTTCCGGCTGTTGATCATAGGTCGATTCGCCATGCTTTAATAATATAAGAATTCATTTTGTTTGATTCACTAAAAAGTATCAGATTTCCTTTCATTCCTTATGGCCGACTGTTATAGAATCTCCCTTAGGGCCGGTCGGCGTTTTGGTCATTGCTTCGCCGCTTCGAATTAAGGCGAACCTAAGGAGAAACGGGGTCATGATCTCATTGAGGAGAACGGATGCTAAAACACCGTTGATCAACATTTCTCCATAGCTCTCCGGAAAGATGCTTTTCGCCTGAAGTACAAGGCCGACAGTGACACCTGCTTTGGGCAATAGAGCAAATCCGAGGTATTTCTTCACGGTGGCAGGGGCCTTTGAAATGTCGGCCCCAATACGCGTTCCCAATATCTTGCCTGAAAACCGTCCCAAGGTGATTATGACACCTAGTAATCCCGCTGTCTTCATCACGCTCAGATCCAAATGTGCACCTGCCAAAGCAAAAAACATCCCGAATAGGGGTTCTTCGATCGTCTCTACAACCTCAAAAAGATTCTCGTGGTGCCTGACATAGTTTACAACCAGAAATCCCATCATCATATTGGCCAGCAAAGGATGGGCATCGATTGCAAAGGCGACACCACTCGCAAAAAAGATGCTCCCGAGCATCACGGCTAACATAGCACCCGGGCCAGAAACGTAGCGAATCATTACTTTGGCAATGAAGCCCATGGCTCCGCCGATTGCAAGGGAAATCAAAATGGAAAACAATGGGTGCAGTATAAACTCACTGATGGAGACGGCCTGTTGGCTGACAAGACTATGTGCGACAGTGAGGGCAAAGGCGAACATAAAGATAGTCAAGGCATCATCAAGCGCCACAACACCGAGCAATATAGAAGTGAATGGACCTCTTGCTTTGTTTTCGTGAACCATGGCAAGCGTCGCTGCGGGAGCCGTGGCGGCGGAAATGGCGGCGATGATAAGCCCAAGGGGAAAATAGGCGGTCCAGAAAACATGCGACCCCAGACCCATTGAATAAACAAAAAAGAAATACAGGGAAAGAGCCAGTAGGGACAAAAAGAATGCACCAAAGGCCTGCGTAAAGGTGATGACAAGGATTTGTTTGCCGAGTCTCTTAATTTTGGTGAGCTCTAAGGATCCACCTATGGAAAATGCAATAACGGAAAGGGCAATGTGGGTAATAATGCTCAGCTCTTCTTTGATCAGCTCCTCATGGAAGATCCCGAGGATCGAAGGGCTGAAAAGCATCCCGGTCAAGAGAAAGCCAATCACACGCGGAGCTTTGAGCAAATTCGCAATAACGCCCCCGGCACAACTTGCCAAAAGCAAGATCCCGAGATAGACCAGCGGATTTAGATGGTCGTGTAGGGTTTGGATAAAAGAAAAGAGTTGCTCCATAATCTGCCTTGCTTCGCTCCGCGACTTAGGAAAAGCTTGATTTTAAAGGATACCGAATCATTACAGTCTTTTGAAGTGAAAAATGAGGTTCTTGCAAGCAACGGGGTCCGATATATTTTATTGTTTACTGGCAGTGTCTACCAAAAAGGCTTTAATACGTTCTTAAAATCAAGGCTCATGAGGAATTTTACAAATCAACGCGCCGCGAAGCGGAAAGCCCGATAGAATCATCGAGATTCAGGGAATGGCCAACGAATGTCTAGAGAAGCTTGCTTGATTTTAGATTCGATGGCATTTGCATGGGTTTTGATTTATCCTGATAATCTTGTCAATCTGCGTCTAAAAAATTTGTTTCTCTTGTATTCTCAGTGCTTGTCCGCCTTTAATCTAGCGGAATCACTGTGCGATCGAAAATCTTGGGGATTTTTAAAATGAGCTTTGAAATTGAACGCCGTGTTGCTGTTGAAGCGGTCCTCCTGGCCTGCAAGTTGAGCAAGAATGTCCAATCCCAACATCTATCCAATAGCGTGATTCAAAAGGAGGACAAAACACCTGTCACAGTCGCCGACTTTGGCGGCCAGGCCCTGGTGAGTGCCCACCTCGCAGCCTCGTTTCCTGACGATCGGTTGGTAGGTGAAGAAAGCGCCTCCCTCCTCAATCAAAAAAAGAATGAGGATCTCAAAAAGCAAGTCTTCTCTCAAGTCCGACGGTTTAATGACGCCCTATCGGAGAATGACATTCTCCGCGCAATCGAAAGAGGCCATCACGAAAGCACTTTAAGGGCGCGATTCTGGACCCTGGACCCCATAGACGGCACCAAGGGCTTTGTGCGAGGCGACCAGTACGCTGTGGCCCTGGCGCTCATCAAAGACGGTCAAGTTGTTTTGGGCGTACTCGGGTGCCCTAACCTGCCTTTTGATATTTCAGGCCCGAATGGTCTCCTTGGCTCTATGTTCATAGCGGTCAGAGGAGAGGGTGCTGTGATGCGGGGCCTCGATGACCCTACGGAAAACCGTATTTCTGTCTCCGATGTGACTAATACAGAGCAAGCCCGTTTTTGTGAATCTTTTGAGTCTGCCCATTCCTCCCATAGCGATACAGCCCGCATTGCTTCAATCCTGGGCATAATAGAACCACCTGTTCGAATGGATAGCCAGGCTAAGTACGGCGTTGTGGCTAGAGGCGATGCATCGATCTTCATGCGTCTGCCCGCACAAAAATCATACCTGGAAAAAATATGGGATCATGCCGCAGGATCAATCATCATGGAAGAAGCAGGTGGAAAAGTCACAGACCTGGATGGAAATCCCCTGGACTTCACGGTAGGCAACAGATTAAAGAAAAACCGAGGCATCCTCGCCACCAATGGCCCCCTTCACAACCCCCTCCTCAAGGCCATCCACCAGGTCACTAAGGATCAATAGTTGTCTCACCGCTGAAGCGTAGCGAGCGCGAAGCAAAATATTTTTTCGGTTGTCGTTGAGTGGACGGCAACCGAAAACTACCGCGGCCTTTCTTCGGCAGGCAATATAGCCTTGAAGCGTGACATCATCAATGCTATGTGTTTCAAGCTATTTTTTAACAACCAAGAAAACAGAAATGATATGAGGCGTAATCATTTTTTGCTTTCCGCCCTCCCTGCCTTGCCATAGCCAATGCGACGGCAGGTCAGCGGAAAGCAAAAATCATTAACTCTGCGTCCTCAGCGTCTCTGCGGTTAGAGGGAGTTTATTGTGATAACTCAGATTTACGAGATTCAAACACAACAAGAAGCCGAGAAATGCATTGAACTGGGCATAGACCACATTGGAAGTGTGTTACTGTCCGAGGAAGAGTGGAAGCACCCGACAATAAAAGATGTCATTCATGCAACAAATGGCACCCAAACCAAAAATAGCCTCATCCCCCTTTTCAACACCAAAGAAATCCTTTATGAGGTCATCGATTACTATCAACCCCACTTTCTCCACTTCTGCGAAGGCCTCACAGACGACCTCGGAAATAGAATCGAATTGAACCCCATCATCCAACTCCAATCCGATTTGAAGGAAAAGTTCCCTGAGATAAAGCTGATCCGATCCATCCCTATTCCCCAAAACGGCCAGGTCCCTGCCGATTACCCTACCTTTGAAATGGCCCGCGAAATCGAAGAGGTGAGTGATTGGTTTCTCATCGACACCTGGCTTGGAAAGGAGCCTGTTGATGGCTTCATAGGCATAACCGGGATAACGGCCGATCGAGAGCTTTCAAAGCAATTGGTTATTGAAAGCGAAATCCCGGTCATCCTTGCAGGCGGCCTTGGCCCGGACAATGTCTTTGATGCAATCCTGGAGGTGATTCCAAATGGCGTGGACAGTTGCACGCACACCAATAGGATTGACGCTGATGGAAAACCTTTGCGTTTTGAGAAAGACTTCGCCAAGGTGGAGAAATTTATGAATGAGGTTCGAAAGGCTGAAAACAAACTCAACCAGAAGAAAAACAAGTTGTTGAAAAAGCTTGAAGAAAAGAAAGAACAACTCAAAGACAGAGAACTCGCCCTCCCCGCCCATTCCATCCGCCCCCATCAAATCCAAATCATTGAAGAACTCGAGGAAAAGGTTGCTGATTTGGAAAGAGAAATTAAAGCCTTCTCGAGAATCTAAAGATTAATTTGCCATTTGAACATCTGGAATTGGCGTTCTAGCCCTATTTTGTCATGTATTAGCCAGTGGGTATATATTTTCTAGAACAATCCCTACAGAAAAATTCTATGATTCGACCATATTTTTTGTATTTTTTTGCTTGCTTTCCGCTCAAACGTCATTCAGTATATTTATTTAGGTAAAGATCGTTTCCATTTCCCTCCTTCCAGCCTAACTCATTGGTAACCATTCATCTCTTATCAGACTGGATTGACGCGATTAGCAGGATGATTTGTCCCCCAAATGCGACTCAAAGCATAATCGCTGGGGCAGCTCTTTTTATGGATCGTCCAAAAGCGTTATGTGGAGAACTTGATAACAATAATAAGTCAACTTATTGATTTTATTTAAGATCTTCACATTTATTCCGATATGGCTATATCGGAACCCCGCCTATAGGCGTGCTTTTGGAAAATCCCCTAATCTTAATCTAAAGTAACCTGTGGATCCTGTATACCTGCCGAAGCCTTGGCGGAGGTAGGTTATCCTGTCAAATATTCTTTCTTGTGAAGCTTGAACTAGTAGCTCCTCGCTCTCCGCTCTTGTTACAAAGAACTCGCTTCTTCCTGTAGACGCTCCAGCTCCAAATTCTCATCCCTGTTCCTCCTGCCTGCCTGCTGAAGCCTTGGCGTAGGCAGGTTATCCTGTCTAAATTCTTACAAAGGGGGATAGAATGAATTTCCCTAAGATCGGCGATATCGTTCCCACAGAAGAAGCTCTGGCATTATGCCGGCACTTCAACCTGGATTATTTAGTCGATCGCATTGAAGCGAATTCGGATCAATACAAAAGCTGGAAGTTTGACGGATGTTCCTGCTTGCCTGATGAACTGATGGGCCTTTTCACAGGATGTAATTGGGAGGACATCACCTTCAAATGCTGTTTGCCCCATGATCTTGGCTATGCCTACGGGGAGCCGGGGAATAAGATCGAAAGAGAGAGGGTGGATCTGAAACTCAAAAGTGACCTGGTAACCAAGGCAGGTATGAAAGAATGGCTCGCAACCGCATTTCATGCGGTGGTACGAATCGGAGGGGTTGAGGAACTCGGCTTCTCATTTTCTTGGGCCTTCGCCCATAAGTGACCAATACTAAAGTTAAAATCGCGTAAGCAAACTAAATTCATTTTCTACAATCTTGCCTCTAAAGCTGAATCGGTATTAATACGTATTTTTCATCCGTATTTTGTACGTCATTTTCAAGCATTGATATTTGAGAAATATTTGCGAAAATTGATTATATTGAGTTTTTCTATAAGCCGCGTTGGTAGGTAAAGCTTAAAACCCCACCCAAAACCAACAAATCATTTTCGAGACTTCTAAAGCACCAAGCAATCTAATGGCTTTGTCTTTTTGATTAAGAAGGCAGTCATGCCTTCCCCTTTTCGCGACTTACCTAACACCAACAAATAAATTAACGCTTTTTGTAGGGAACGTTTTTGATTGGTAGCTGAACGAATTGCAACCTTTATATAGCGTGGACGCAAGATCTCTTTAAATAGATCAACTAATGAAAGACTAAAGCTAGGGTTCAATAATATTGGGGTATGCCAAAGCTCAAAGTTCGACCGACTCCTGCTTCATATATAGACCTCATCATTGTTTGAGCTTCCAAAGCCCAATTCTATTGAATTGAGTATTTCAGGGAGAAAGCTGTTAGATCGGAAACATTAAGTCAAATGGGTTTCGAGCAGATGTGGCCTCTTTTCACCTTGGTTTACCGAAGCGTAATTCATCTTCATTAATTTATTTGATGGGGAGGGGAAAATGGATAAATCCTGTGAGAGAATCACTTTAGTCTTTTTGCTTATTGCCTGCATATTGATAACTTTTGTTAATGTGGGCTGCTCTCAAAGACCTAACTTATTCAGAGAAGAAATAACTACTTTCGGGCCAAAACCACTCATAGAGCAAGATACGTTTCAGAAAATCGATCTCGCTTTACTCCTTGATCCCACGAGTGAAGGAATGGAGAAGGATGAGCTTTTGAAATCCAAAAGAGAAAAGTTGCGAAAGGCTTTTAATGGTTTTTATAAATACCCTACTGACCAACTGAGGCGAAGGAATAGGATTCAAGAACGAATACTTTCCGCCTCAAATCAACGGTGCGGTGAATACAAAAACTATTTGAAGCAGTTCGATTCTGGAATCAATTTCTTCCTTGGCTCCCTCACTACCGCAGTTGCTGGTGCCGGGGCGATTTTCACCGGAGTGGATACTATCCGTGCTCTCTCCGGTTCCGCTTCAATACTCAGCGGTGTTCGCTCAGAATTTAATCAAGAATATTTTTCCAATCAAACAATACAAGTTCTTACAAACGGATTTGAGGCCAAAAGACGAGAGATCTATAAAGGCATTTTAAAAACTCGCAAACAGGGGTTGACAAGATATCCAGTTGAGGCTGCTATCAAAGACGCCGTTGTGTACCATTCCAGTTGTTCTCTTCTAACCGGACTTGAATACGCGGCCTTGTCAATAGAAAGGGTTGAAAATCCTGGCTTGAAAGGTGCTCAAAAGGCCCTGGTGGAAGTAAAACAACTGCAAAAAATCATGGAAACAGATCCCAAAGATATTTCTAGGCTAACCCTCTTAGATTCTTTGGAATCGACCGGTGCTGATCCAATCATCTCGCAGTTGATGGACACCGGTCTATTAGAGGAAGGCCTTCCTCTGAATGTGTTCGCTTCAATACGTGCCCAGGTGGCGCAAGGAGACAATGACTTCACTAAGCTAATTGATAATCTCAAAAGTTCAAGATCCGGAGTAACCGAGATAAATAAACTTCAAGGCTTAAGTGAGCGAATGAATAACGCACAGAAACAAACCTGGAAGGTCCTTGAAACTTATACTGAGAAAACTGCAAACGACATGACAGCCAGTATTCAACAATTGAAAGCAAAGGTAACCGAAACCGTCGTCCCTAAAGAAAAAGAACTCAAGGAAATCGACTTTGCACAGGAAATATTGGAGGGAAATAAAATCATATCGGAAATCAGAAAAATCTATTTCGACTTTCAATCAAATTATTTAGCGACTGTAAACGCCCTCAAAGACGAAAAAAATGAAAAAGTTCTTCTCAATCGAATTGATAACGCCGAATGCCGCGTTAATCAAATCATCGCCGTAATGGTTTCGAGACGAGCAAAGAAAGGAATGGAGGTTCTAAAGACGGAGTTTTCTAAATTAACTCAAAGCGGGGAAGACACAACATTGTACAGTGCCTTGAACGCAGTTACTAATGTCACGGGGATCAGCACCCAGGCAAATATTAAGAACCTACTGGAAAACATCCCAAAAGAATTTGATGGGATCAAAAATAAAGAACCTACTGATCAGAAACCTATTATCGAAAAGAATGCCAAAATAATCAAGATACTAAGCAAAGCTTTTAAAGGCAAAATATGAAGCACCAATGTCATATGTGATGAGAATTAACTGTGGTGCAAAAGCATTTGCCGGGCTAGTTTTTCGCTTAATAGGGAGACTACCCTAAATGAGAATTTTTCTTTATGTAGTTTTTGCATTTGTTTTTTTGTTTTCTCAGTCTTTTATTGCAAATGCTGAAGAAGCTATTGAAGCAGAAATGGCCGACATTGCAAGATTGCTCGAAATCACCGGCTCCAGAGATTCAGGTCTGAGGCTGGCTGAAACTATACAACTGCAA
>CAYWMP010000082.1:0-25174 GCA_964459445.1 uncultured Desulfobacteraceae bacterium | reverse complement strand
CAGTCTTTTTTGAAAAAAAATCCATTTTTTGTTTCAAACGGCTAAATTGTTACGACTTTTTTATATATCCTATCAGATTTGATGAAGACTATATTTGTGTCAATTTATCCCTTTTCAAATGTTACTCTTATTTTTGATTTTTGTCGAATGGGCGCCCATAATCCATGGCATCTTTCCTTCGAAGTTTCGTTACCGACATTAGCAGGGAAACAAAAGGGGATCCATTCCTTTGAGTCAGTTCCTGTAGCACAGCTCGGTCTAGCAAGCAGACCTTGCTAACTCAATTGGGTGATTTCTATTTACATAAAAAACTACTCTGTGGTATACTACAACGTGGTAGCGGGGCCTGAAGGCCGCTGTGTTCTTATGTTTGATTAAGGCTCTAGCTCAAGGCATGCATCACCTATAATTTCATCCAATATGATTAAGTTGACGGACTCATTGCCGACTCCTCCGATGATCCATTATGCTTATTTGGCGTAACAAATACACATCGAGAAAAAGCAATTCTCCTTCCAAGGATTGATAGAATCAATTTGAGGCGTTCAAATATTAATTCCCCGTTTTCGTTGGTCGAAACTCGGTATCTAATACCAAAACAGGGGAAAGGAGGAGCTAGATGGCCGAACAAAAGGTTCTGGTACCCTACAATTTCAACGTTTCCGAAGAAAAGGCTTTGGCTTTTGTCATCAACAATTTTGCCAACCGAAAAGATGCGAAGGTCACCTTGTTTAACACCTATACACCATTGCCCGAAATTGATGTGACGGCTAACCCTGAAATGAAGAAAATGAGGGAGGCCTTGGCAAGCATTTCAAAAGATATCCAGGAAAAGGAGACCGGCCTCAAGTTCGCCAGGGATTATTTGTTGGATAACGGTTTTTCCGAAGACCAGGTCGATTATGTGTTCAAGGAAAGAAAAAAATCCATTGCTGATGAAATTGTCGTATGCGCCTTTAGGGGAAAATATGACGTCCTGGTGCTGAGCCGTCAACCGGGCAAGGTGTCTCGCCTATTTGCGCGCAGCGTTCATAACAAAGTGTTGTCTGCCCTCAAGGATGTCACGATCTGTATAGCCAATTAATCTCTGGACGAATGTAACGGGTTGAGAAACCGGGCTGTCAATTAGATGCGGGAGGAAAAATCATGAGTGCCGACCAAAAAATTACCATTGACGTGTTCAAAACGGTAACCAAGGCCATTGCCCAATCAGACAACCTTGACACCATGACAAATAATCTGGCCCGGCTTCTGGCAGCCGCCCTAGAGATTAAGGGCTGTGCCTTATTTGTTCTGAATCTCGAAACCAGAGAGCTGGAAACGATGGCCAGTTTTGGCCTTACCCCTAAGTATCTGACCAAGGGGCCTCTCAATGCGGACAGGAGTTTTGCAGAGAACCTCAATGGCGTGCCGGTGATTGTACCTGATGTAAGCAATGACGAAAAGGTGCAATATCCTGAAGAGGCCAAGAAGGAGGGAATTGCTGCCATTCTCTCCCTCCCCATTTCTTTTTCAAACGAAATCCTGGGTGTCCTGAGACTCTATCATCATGATGTGTGGCATATCTCTGACCATGACATCGACTCGTTGCTCCTGTTAGCTGAAAACATCGGACTCGCCATGACCTATACCAGGCTGCTCAATGCTATTCAAACCATCGATGAAGTGGTCGCCGCGGTGTCGCCGACGGACTCACTGCCTATGCCTAATGACTGACCGCCGAAAACAAACAATACAAAACATTATTTCTCATATCAGTTAGCCCTTTTCAAATAGAAAGGGGCCCAGCAACCACTTTACCGGGACGAATAAAGAAAGGCTCAGGGTTTAAGGCCTAAGGTAAAAATATTTCACTTGTGCTGTATGCCTTATGCCCATTTTTTTGATCCCCGAGCCCACGCTCAATCAAACATGGTTTCAAAGCGCTATAGTGTTAGTTTTTCTCAAGTAAGTGGTGAGGGGGTTTTTCAGTATCTTGTTGCCGGATTTAGGAATGCTCTAAACTTTTGAATGAGGCCTTGCTTGCTTTTTAACTTTGCCAACATCTTCATTTTCATCATCCTGGGGCTTGCGATGACCTTTGTGATCATAACCGTTTCCAAAGCGCTTGCCCCGAAGGTTCCCTACAATCCCGCCAAATTCACCACCTATGAATGCGGTGAACGACCCGTTGGCTCAGCACACATTCTTTTCAACTTCAGGTTCTATGCAGTGGCCGTGGCCTTCCTCATCTTTGATATCGAACTGGCCCTGGTGTTTCCTTGCGCAAGCGTTTTTAAAAAGTGGGTGGCAGCTGAAATGGGGCTCTTTGCGCTGATTGAAATCGGCGGTTTCATGGGAATTTTGTTTCTGGGACTGATCTACATGTGGCACAGGGGAGACTTGAAGTGGATCAAAGAAATACCGAGGGAGCGGGAAGAGGGCATTTTGCTCAAGGAAGAAAGACCGATCGTTTCTCCATCGGAGCCGCCCCTTAAGGAGATTAACGATGATCAACATCTATAATAGGATGCCCTCAGAGGGTTTCTTGGGCGCCCTTTTCACGAACGTGGATCAAGCCCTCAACTGGTTCAGGAGTTCCTCGGTCTGGTACCTTCTATTTGGCCTGGCTTGCTGTGGCATTGAATTGATGCAGACAGGCGGACCGCGTGCAGACATCGACCGCCTCGGATCGATGTTTCGCCCGACTCCTCGGCAGTCCGATTTGATGATTGTTGCCGGAACCCTTACCTACAAAATGGCCTCCAGGTTGCGCCTGCTCTACAATCAAATGGCTGAACCCAAATACGTCATTGCCATGGGGAGCTGTGCCAATTGCGGTGGTCTATTCCAGATCTCCTATTCGGTCGTTAAAGGGGTAGATAAGATCGTGCCCGTAGACGTCTTCGTTCCCGGCTGCCCGCCAAGGCCCGAGGCATTGACGGAAGGGATTCTTAAGCTTCAAGAAAAGATCCGTCGGGAACGATTCCTGGTGAAAAAAGCATAATGGAAACACAGGACATTCTTCAAAGGATGAAAAGCTCCCTGAGAGAGATCGACTTGCAATGGGTCGAAGATCAATCGGGAGATTCCTATCTTGTGATTCCTAAGGAAAACATGCGTGTAATGGCCCGCTTTCTAAAGAACGACCCCCAGCTTGCTTTTGATACCCTCATGTGCCTGAGCGGCGTTCATCATTTGGGGGAACCCGAGCAAATGGAGGTCGTTTATCATTTATATTCAGTTCGCCATCGACACCAAATCATCATCAAGGTGAAAGTGGATCGGCCCCTCGTCTTTCCTCACTATTACCTAAGGGTGCGTACGGTCTCCGATATCTGGCCCGCTGCGGAATGGATGGAGCGCGAAGTCTATGACATGTTCGGCATCCATTTCGAAGGCCATCGGGATTTTAGGAGACTATTGCTCCCACCCGATTGGTTGGGGCACCCTCTGCAAAAGGACTTTCGTGAGCAGGATGTTTACGGGGGTATTTCCACGACCAGAGATGAGGTGTCATTCCCGGATTCACATGAGGGACAGGACAGTGAACTTACCAATGAGAACGTTACCCAACCGACATAAGCGTCGCCTTGTCCCAACCTTAAGGTGAAAAGAAGATGCCTCTGACCACCGAAGAAATGATCATCAACATGGGTCCTCATCATCCCAGCACCCATGGGGTCTTGCGGTTCATTCTTCGAACGGATGGTGAGGTGATCTACGATTGCGGACCTGATGTGGGATACCTGCACCGCGGCCTTGAGAAGATTGCCGAACAAGTTAACTACGCCCAATTCATGCCTTACACGGACCGCCTAGATTATCTCGCTGCAATGAACTGCAACTTTGGATACGCCCTCACTGTGGAGCGCATGGGGGGCATCGAGGTGCCTCCCAGGGCTGAATATATCCGGGTGTTGGTGGCTGAGCTAAACCGCATTATTAGCCACCTGATTTGCGTGGGGACCTTTTCCTTGGACCTTGGGGCGGTCACTCCCTTCACCCATGCCATTAGGGAGAGGGAATGGGTTAATGATCTCTTCGAGGAGTTGTGCGGCGCCCGGCTCACTTACAACTACGTTCGGTTCGGTGGTGTGGCCTTCGATCTGCCGGATGGGTTCCTAGGGCGACTCAGCCGGTTTTTGGATTATTTCGAACCGCGGCTGGTCCAGTTTAATCGACTGATTTCAAAAAACAAAATCTTCAAAGAACGCCTGACAGGGGTGGCCGTGATCAGCGTAAAAGACGCTTTGGACTACGCCTTGGTGGGTCCCAATCTCCGAGCCTCGGGGATTGATTGGGATATCCGGCGGGATGAGCCCTATTCCGTTTATGCTGACCTGGATTTCGATGTCCCCACCGGAACCTCGGACTTAGGAACGGTTGGGGACTGTTACAACCGCTATTGGATGCGAATCCTGGAGATGGAGCAATCCGTCCGGATTCTACGTCAATGTGTTGCTCGCATGCCCAATGGTCCTTACTGGAACCGATCCAAGAAAAAGTTAAAGCTGCCCCCAGGCGAAATCTATGTGCGCACAGAAGCACCAAGGGGCGAATTGGGCTTTTATCTCATTAGCCGCGGCGACGTCCGACCATACCGGTTGAAAATAAGGACCGGTTCATTTTCGGCTATGAGCATAGTGAGGAAGATCGCCTCTGGCCTTATGGTGGCTGATATGGTGGCTCTGATTGCCAGTCTGGATGTGCTTGCCCCTGAAATCGACCGGTGAAGCTCCACCAGCTTGAGCTGGTGGCTTCTTCACGTGCTTCGGAGCGGAACCCCCTCCGAAGCGTACCCTCTTCGCTGGTCATCCCCCGATGGGAATCGGGGGCTTTCGCGAAGGAGGGTAAAGGAACGCTTTGATGGAAACCCTTGTCATTGATCTTTATAGAGAAATCCCCTTTTTCAACAAAATCGGTTATGTCCCAGCCGCAACCGTCATCATGCTGGCCTTTTGCCTCTTGGTCTTGAACTTCTTCGGGCTTGTGGCGGGACTTTTCACCTACTTTGAAAGGAAGGTTGCCGGCTGGACCAACTCACGCCGGGGTCCAAATCGCGTGGGACCCTACGGCCTGCTCCAGTTCATTGCCGACGGGATAAAGCTTATCCTCAAAGAAGACATCATTCCTGCTGCGGCCGACAGGAATTTTTTTAGGTTCGCCCCCTACCTGGTACTCCTGGGAACAGCCCTTTCTTTTGTGGTTATTCCCTTTGGCCCCAAATGGATTATAAGCGACTTAAATGTTGGTGTCTTTTATCTGCTTGCTACCGGGTCGTTCACCGTAGTTGGGTTGATCATGGCAGGATGGGCTTCTAACAGCAAGTGGGCCTTGCTGGGCGGTATGCGTTCGGCCGCACAGATTGTCAGCTACGAAATCCCAAACGCCCTGGCCATTCTGGTCATCGTGCTCGCGGCTGGCACAATGAGTGTACAGGGAATCATTCAGGCCCAGACCGGCGGGATAAGCGGCTGGTTTCTTTTCGACAGTCCCTTCAGCGCTCTTGCCTTTTTCATTTATTTTATTTCGGCCATTGCTGAGATCAACCGAATCCCCTTTGATATCCCTGAGGCGGAGTCCGAGCTTGTGGCGGGGTATAACATTGAATATAGCGCCATGCGGTTTGGCGCCTTTTTCGCCGCTGAATTCGGAAATATCTATGTGGTCAGCGCGGTGGCCGTCGCATGCTTCCTTGGGGGCTGGCAAGTGCCCTTTGTAGGAGAAGTGGAGGTCCTGGGTCCCGTGGGCAGGCAGGTGGGCCTTTTCATGGCACGTCCCATTGTTCTTTTGATCCTACTGGGAGCGGCGGCGCCTCTAACCATCCTGGGCATCAGGGCATTAAAGATCTTTGTTTGGGACTTACGTCGCAAGTGGAGTCTCCTTGCCAGTCCCTTCGTCCGAATCCAATCTGAGTTTCTCCTTCTCGGTTTGTCCTTTTCCGCCGTTGCGCTGATTTTGATCATGCACCTACCTCTCCGCCCCCATTTGCCAGCAATCTACGACCTGTCATTTCACTATCTCTTACCGTTTTTTGTTTTCGTCGGCAAAGCCATGCTCCTTTGTTTTGTGATTCTCTGGTGGCGGTGGACTCTGCCCAGATTGAGGGTGGACCAGTTGATGGGGATATGCTGGAAGTACCTGATCCCGATGGGTTTCATCTGTTTCATAGGGCAGGGCATCTGGATGTGGCTATTTATCTGAAAGGCGTGCTGAATTTTGAATCTTCAAGATAGCATCGGAATCTATTTCTTCAATATCTACGAAAGTGTGACCACGTTTGCACTTGGCATGTGGATCACATTTAAGACGGCCTTTTTCGAGAGGAAAGTCACCCTGCAATACCCGTGTCTTGATGTCCTGGAGGGCAAGCCGAGGGATCTCTGTCTTTTTCCCGCTAGCAACCCGAACACCTTTTTTGAACCCCTGATGGGTGCCGGTCAAACCTACAAGGGGCCTCTGAACACAAGAATTTCTGACCGCTACCGGGGTTTGCTCGATTACAAAGAAAAAAAATGCATCTCTTGTCTTAGGTGTGCCCGGGCCTGCCCCATCGATGTCATCACGGTGAAAGCCGTTAAAGTAATTGGCCCGAAAACAAAGGTACCGGTGACCTTCAGAATTGATTATTCCAAGTGCATGTTCTGCGGCCTTTGCGTGGAGGTTTGCCCCACCGACGCAATCTTCTTCAGTCGGCGGTTTGAAGGGGCAACATTCGATTATCGGACATTGATTAAGGAATTCATTGGCGCCGATGGGCGCCGTTCGCGTTTGAGGCAGGCCGAAGAGGCCAAAGGGGAAGAAACCCTTCGAGCCGAGAAGAAAACGTTATGAAGCTGATCATCTTCAATGTTTTCATTCTACTGACTGTGATCCCTTCACTATGGGTCGCCCTCTCAAGTAACATCGTGCATGCAGCCTTCTCCCTGCTCTTCACTTTTTTTGGGATTGCGGGTCTTTATGCACTGTTGGGGGCCGATTTTATTGCCGTTGTCCAGGTGATCGTTTATATCGGAGGGATTCTAATCTTGATCATCTTCGGCGTCATGATGACCCAAAGAGGAAAAATGCTGCCCACATCCATACGGCTTCCCGGAAACCTCCTTGCCGCAATACTATCCGGCGTGATGCTGGTGGCCCTCATCCTGGCGGCATTGCGGTCCAACTGGCCTTCGACTCCTCATCCCGGACAGCCTAAACCCACCTCGGCGGCCATAGGCGATCTGCTGCTGAGCAAGTATTTGATCCCCTTTGAATTGGCCTCGCTGCTCCTTTTGGGTGTCCTAGTAGGAGCGGTTCTTATCGTAAGGAGAAGTGTGAAAGGAGAATAATCTTGCCCTATAATCTGACAAGTTTCTTTATAGTGAGTTCCCTTCTCTTTTGTTTGGGGATTTACACGGTACTGACCCGCAGAAACGCCATTTGCATCCTTATGGGTATTGAACTCGTTCTGAATGCAGCCGCACTCAATTTTGTGGCCTTTTCCCGTTTCCTGAGCGTGCCGGAAACGCAATCGGTCGGCCTGCTTAGCGGCCAAGTTTTTGCCCTAATCATCATTTCAGTGGCCGCTGCTGAGGTCGCTGTTGCCCTTGCCATCGTCCTCTCATTATATAGCAGGATGAAGACCATTAACGTAGGGCAGTTCAAGACGCTGCAGGGCTAGACATACGGTCTTTGTCAGGCCCCGTATTCCGCGTCAGTGAAATAGATTACAGGTCTTAACGAGATTTCTATGAACGCCTTCCTGAACCCGCAATTTATTCAAGATGCCCTTTGGCTCATCCCCTTTTTGCCTTTATCCGGGGCAGTGCTCAACGGCCTGCTGGGAAAGCGTTTGCCCATCCGCCTTGTCCATTTTATCGGATGTACCAGCGTGTTTTTGGCATTTCTCTTGACCGCGACGGCCTTTTTCACCTTCATGGCAATTGACCCGACACAGCGTATTCTGACCCAGTCTCTGTACCAGTGGATGCTCACGGTCTGGGATCAGGGCCGTTTCAGCATTGAACTGGCCTTCCGGTTGGATCCGCTCTCTCTTGTCCTCTGTTTGGTGGTCACCGGCATCGGGTTTCTCATTCACCTTTATTCCGTGGGTTACATGTTTGGAGATCAGAGCCAAGAACGTTATTTCGCCTACCTGAACCTCTTTACCTTTGCCATGCTACTCCTGGTTCTGGCCGACAATCTCTTGCTGATGTTCGTGGGATGGGAAGGCGTTGGTCTCTGTTCCTACCTTCTCATTGGGTACTGGTTCGATGACCTGGGGAAGGCCCAGGCAGGCATGAAGGCCTTTATAGTCAATCGTGTGGGAGACGTCGGCTTCTTCATAGGGTTGATGTTTCTTTTTTGGACTCTTTTTGAGGTCAGTGGCGCTAAGGTGACCGGCTTGAGTTTCGACGATTTAGAAAAGGCCATGCCCTTGCTCATCTCAGCCAATCCTATATTGGGAATCGGGGCAACCACCTGGGTGGCCTTCCTCTTCTTCGTCGGCGCCACAGGGAAATCCGCTCAAATTCCCCTCTATGTTTGGCTGCCTGACGCCATGGCCGGACCGACACCGGTTAGCGCCTTCATCCACGCCGCCACAATGGTGACGGCAGGCGTTTATATGATTGTACGCCTTCATTTCATCTATATCTCAGCCCCATGGGCGCTTGCGGCGGTTGCCTTGGTGGGAGGAATAACGGCTCTCTATGCTGCAACTATTGCGCTTGTCCAGTATGACATCAAGCGTGTTTTGGCCTATTCCACGATTAGCCAGTTGGGTTATATGTTTCTCGCTGTCGGAGTGGGGGCCTTTAGTGTCGGCATTTTTCATCTGGTCACCCATGCATTCTTTAAGGCCCTGCTATTTCTGGGGGCCGGCAGTGTGATCCATGCGGTTGCACACAATGACATGCGCGCCATGGGCGGGCTTAAGAAATACCTCCCAATCACATTTGCAACCTTTGTAACGGCCTATCTGGCCATTTCAGGGATTCCACCTTTATCCGGCTTCATGAGTAAAGACGAAATCCTTCTGGCCGCATTTACATCCCATTTGCCTATCCCGGGACTGGGACTGGCGCTTTGGGCCATTGGGCTTTTGACCGCAGGCCTTACCGCCTTTTATATGACCAGACTCATCGCCCTGACCTTTTTGGGACATTTCAGGGGGGGTTTGGAGGAAAAAAGGCATTTGCATGAATCTCCCCTTGTGATGACCTTGCCTCTTGTGTTGTTGGCCATCCTTTCAGTGATCGGAGGTTTTATTGGCCTTCCCGAGGTAACCCACCTGCCTAACCTGATTCACGATTTTTTGAATCCGGCGCTCGGCGGAGATGGGATCCCGCACCCTCAAACGCTCACCTATGGCGCGGAGATCCTCCTTATGCTCCTCTCTGTTGGTGTGGCAATAGCCGGCCTCTATCTGGGCTGGACCTTTTACGTAAAACGTCCGGAACTTCCCGATCTCGCAGCAGCGCGCTTTAGTAGATGCTACCGGCTGCTTGCCAATAAATATTATGTGGATGAAATCTACCATGCGCTTTTTATCCGGCCCCTTTTAAAACTGGTTTCCTGGAGCGGTCTCTTTGATCTGAAGGGAATCGACGGTGCAGTCAATCTCTCCTCTCGACTAACCGCCAGACTCTCCTTTCTTGTAGGCTGGGAAGATCTAAGAGTGGTGGATGGCGCTGTGAACGGATTAGCTGAATTGATTCGGACGTGGGGTGCACAACTGCGGCGTCTCCAGACGGGAGAGGTCCAGCAGTATTTATACACGGTGGTCTTAGGTGTATTCGCGCTTTACATGGTTATGTTGATCATCTGAAAAGGAGCGACACTTCAGGATTCATTTTTGGAGGGTTTGTCCATGGTGCCAAGTCACCTTTTATCCTGGATGATATTCTTCCCGCTAATAGGGGCAGGGGTGATCCTGTTCGTGCCCAAGCGGTTTCCCACATTGATGAAATGCATTGCCCTCGCAGCCACCTTGCCGCCCCTTTGGTGGGCGTCTCATCTGTACATTCAATTTGATCGTTTGGAGAAAGGATTCCAGTATGTGGAGAGGCTGCCATGGATCACGGCATTCAATATCCACTATTCTTTGGGTATCGATGGAATCAGCGCCCCCATGATTCTGCTCACTGCGCTGCTGAGCTTTCTCTGTGTCATTGCCTCCTGGAACATAAACCAATACGTCCGAGGCTATTTCTCTCTGTTCCTGCTTTTGGATACCAGCATGATAGGCGTATTTTGTGCCTTGGACTTTTTCCTGTTCTATGTATTTTGGGAACTTATGCTGTTGCCCATGTATTTCCTCATTGGCGTGTGGGGAGGTCCCAAGAAGGAATACGCAGCCATCAAATTCTTTCTATTTACCCTCTTGGGCAGTGTGCTTATGCTTGTTGTGATGTTGGTGTTCTATTTTGGCTCTATTGAGCCCGGCTCCGGACTGCATTCCTTTGATTTGACCATTCTGGGCGACCAGAGCGTGCATCAATCTTTCCTGCAAAGCCATACCGTCCGCTGGCTCTGTTATCTGGCTTTGCTGATCGGCTTTGCTATCAAGATCCCGGTGGTTCCCTTTCATACCTGGTTGCCTGATGCGCACGTCGAAGCCCCGACGGCCATCAGCGTTATCCTGGCCGGGGTTCTCCTTAAGATGGGAGCCTACGGGATCCTACGAATAAGCTATCCTTTGCTTCCCGACATGGCCCTTACCTTCGCCCCCTTCGTAGCCCTACTTGGTCTTATCAGCATTATTTACGGCGCCCTCTGTGCGATGGCTCAGAAGGATTTAAAGAAACTAATAGCCTATTCCAGCATCAGCCACATGGGTTTCGTCGTCTTGGGCATGTCCGTATTCTCGAACACAACCGCCATCAACGGTGCGGTACTCCAGATGTTCAACCACGGCACCATCACGGCGATGCTATTTCTTCTTGTGGGCGTGATTTATGATCGAGCGCACCATCGCGATATCGATCGGTTCGGGGGGCTGGCCAAGCCCATGCCGGTTTATGCAGGGTACACCGGCCTTGCCTTCTTCGCAGCCCTGGGGCTTCCTGGTCTTTCTAGCTTCATCAGTGAAGCCCTTGTCCTGATCGGTTCCTTCCCCACATACAAAATCATCACCATAACCGCCACTACAGGTATCATTCTCACCGCCGGCTATTTCCTTTGGACAATGCAGCGTGTTTTCCTGGGCCCCTTGAAAGAACAGTACGCTGCCTTGCCTGAAATGAGCTTTCGTGAAGCATTTACACTGACCCCCCTTGCCTTGATCGTTATCGGGCTGGGGTTTTATCCCATGCCTGTGCTGGATCTCATGGGCACTACCTTGCAGCAGACTGTGGACTTGATTTTGAAGTGACGTTCCCCGCCCTTGCGGTGGAGCATCCCGGCCCTATTAAAGAACAGCGGCCTGCGATGAAAAGTATGATCCCAGAAAACTTCATTCGAAGCAATATCGAGGGGCTTGGGTTCATTGCCCCTGAGATCATCCTCACACTGGCAATCGTAATTCTGCTTGGCCTGGGGGTGATACTCACCTATTGGAGACACCGCCTTCTTTTTACGCTTTTCGGCGTTTTGAGCCTGGCCGTGTCACAACTCCCCTTGTTCATACTGCCGACGCCGACCTCTTCCCTGACCGTTATCTCCGAACTTTTTATCTGGGATAGGCTGACTCTTTTTTTCAAGCCTTTTTTTGTTCTTGCAGGTGCTTTTACCATTGTCTTGACCCACAGCAGCAAGGAGATCGATAGTTCGGATTATTGCGAGTGCATAATCCTCGTGCTAGGCGTGGTTGCGGGAATGATGCTCCTGGTGGGTTCCAAGGACTTGCTTATGATTTATCTGGCTTTTGAGACGATGGGAATCTTGAGTTATCTTTTGGTGGGAATCAAATTCCGAGACATCCGCAGTGGTGAAGCTGCGCTGAAATATGTACTTTATGGCGCCTTTACATCTGGCATCATGTTGTTCGGCTTTTCCCTTGTCTTCGGCCTTACAGGTACGACTGACATTTTTGAGATAAGTCGACAAATAGCGCTTGCGGCTCAGAATCCCCAGAGTCGACTATTGCTGCGCCTGGCGGTCATTTTTTTTCTTGTCGGCTTGCTCTTCAAAATAGCCTCATTTCCTTTCCACTTCTGGTGTCCCGATGTGTATGAGGGCGCACCCACACCAATAGCAGCCTTTCTCAGCATAGGTCCAAAAGCAGCAGGATTCATTCTGATAATCAGGCTCTTTTACCCCCTATTTGCCACGGCCCAAGGGGGCGATGCCTTTGAGCCCATATACGGCTTTGATTGGCCCCTAATGCTGGCCTTGGTGTCTGCTGCAACCATGACCCTCGGGAATTTGGCGGCAATACATCAGAGCAATCTCAAACGTTTGCTTGCCTATTCGAGTATTGCCCATGCTGGTTATCTGCTTATGGGAATAGCCACACTCAGTGACCTGGGGCTAAGGGGGGTGGTTTTTTATTTGGTGGTTTATCTTTTTATGAACCTAGGTGCATTTGCCGTGGTTGGTTATGTTGCAGGGGCAGGGGGAAGTGAGGACATTCGTTCCTATCGCGGTCTGGGGCGCAAGTCGCCTTTGATCTGCGTGGCTATGACTGTATTTCTTTTTTCCCTTATTGGGCTTCCGCCCTTTGCCGGATTTGTCGGAAAAGTCTACCTCTTTGCAGCAGTTATATCCAACAAGATTTACTGGTTGGCTGTGGTTGCCGCCATTAACACCGTGGTTTCTCTCTACTATTATTTGAGGATCGTCAAGGCCATGTTCCTGGATTCCGCAACCGATACCGCTCAAGTCCGGATCCCTTTTGGCTCTCTGGCTGTAGCTGCTGCCCTTGCGATTCCTACCTTGGGTCTCGGGGTCTATTGGCAGCCCCTGGCCGAGGTTGTCAGCCTGATGTTCTAATGCATTGGCTGCTCTGGTGACCGGTAGGCCCCGGCTGCATGACGGGTAATTGATCCCCGCACTCCTCCTGATATCAATAAGTTATCTAAGGACAAGACGCTGGAAGAGCACCCCTTTTGCATACCGTGCCATACTCCTTGAAAGGCCGAAGCGCTTCTTTCTGAATGCCTTGCGCAGGGGAAAGGGCCGGTAAAAAAAAACATTTCTTGACTTAAGTCAAGAAATTATCACACTTTGTGGTATAAACTTAAATACCGCATAAGAAAAAGGCCTTTAAAATTCTTTGACGACTTTCTTTTCCATAGAACTATCTTAAATAAATCACTTAAATCGGCGAATCCGAAGCGTCCGAATTGCAGACCGAATTTACCGATTTTGAAAAGGGGAAATCAATGCCTGTCTTCAGCTACCTAGCATATCCCGTACAGGGGGCGAAGGAGGAGCTCTTTGATGATCTTGCGGCCCTCGATCACTGTGAGGTGATACCGGCCTCAAATGAAGATGTCCTGATCCTGGTAACGGATACACCGGAGGAGGAGGAGGAAAAGGCGTTACAGAAAAGACTTAAGGAAATAGGTTCTTTACAGTCCCTTGGCATGACATTCGGCCATGCGGATGACGAGACGGGGGATAAAAGAAACTAAAGAATCCACGCCCAGTCGGCGCAGCCCTGATCCCCCGGAGGGGTCTTGTCTGCATCTCATCCGATTTCACGGAGAACTGGAGTGATGGAGTAGTGGAGTAATGGAAAAGGCAAATGACTCTAACCCCGCCCACTGGAGGGGATTTTTCAAGATTAAAAAAGAAGGAGTAGCAGATGGATATCACCAGAAGAAAATTCATTAAGTCCTTGGCCTTAAACAGTGCCGTTGTTTCCGCAGCAACCGTATTCCCGGGAATCAGTTTCGGGGCGTGGAAAAAAACAGATACCCCAGCGGGAGGGATTTATTGGAAGAAGACACCTTGCCGCTTTTGCGGCACAGGATGTGGCCTTCTGGTCGGGGTTTCCGGCGATCGGGCCGTGGCCGTCAAAGGCGATCCTAACTGTTCGGTCAATAAGGGGTTGTGCTGCGTAAAAGGCTATCATTCCGTCCAAATCCTTTATGGAAAGGACCGACTAAAAAAGGCCTGGGTCCGGAAAAACGGAAAGATGGTCGAGGTTTCCATGAAAGAAGCCCTCGATCTCGTGGCCGAAAAAATGAAAGAGACGATCAAGAGCCACGGAAAAGACGCCGTATCCATATACGGGTCCGGGCAATGGTCGATTACCGACGGGTATGCAGCGTCCAAACTCTTCAAAGGTTGTATCGGCACCAACAATGTGGAAGCAAACGCCCGCCTCTGCATGGCAAGTGCAGTGACGGGATTTTTGACCAGCTTCGGTCTGGACGAGCCCATGGGCTGCTATGACGATTTCGATCACGCCGACGTCTTCATCACCTGGGGCAACAATATGGCCGAGATGCACCCCGTCCTTTTCTCAAGAATGCTGGCCAATCGCAAGACGAAGAAACATGTGAAGATCATCGATTTTGCCACTCGCACCACCCGAAGCAGCCAGGCGGCGGACAAATCGATCCTATTCAGGCCCCAGACCGATCTGGCCGTGGCCAATGCCATCTGTTATGAAATCATCCGCAACAAGTGGGTGAATTGGGACTTCGTAAACAAACACGTTTCCTTTCATAAAGGAAAAACCAACATCGGCTATGGGACTGAAGATCATTTCAAGTTTAAGGACAAACCGGAAACCGTTGATTTTCAGCGTTACGAGGAGTTCCTCAAAGATTACACGCCGGAAAAGGTGGAAAAGATATCAGGGGTCTCCGCCAAAGACATAAGATACATGGCCTCCCTTTACGGCGACCCGAACAAGAAGGTGATGTCATTATGGACCATGGGTATGAATCAGCACACCCGGGGAACCTGGATTAACAACCTCGTCTACAATATTCATCTCCTGGTTGGCAAGATCTCCTCCCCCGGCAACAGCCCTTTTTCTTTAACCGGTCAGCCGAGCGCCTGCGGCACTGTGCGTGAAGTGGGGACCTTGACCCATAAACTTCCCCATGGCGTCGTCATGAAGGAAAAGGCCCGTAAGCTGGCAGCAGAAATCTGGCAGGTGCCGGTGGAAAACATAGACCCTAAACCCACCTATCATACGGTCGAGATGTTCCGGGCACTTGATCGGGGGGATATCCGGTTCATGTGGATACAGGTGACCAACCCCATGGTCACGATGCCCAATCTGAGAAGGTATCGAAACGGCGCGGAAAAGGAAGGGCGGTTCGTCGTGGTGTCCGAAATATATCCAACACCCACCTCCGATATTGCCGATGTGATATTGCCCTCGGCATTATGGATCGAGAGGGAAGGGTTTTTCGGGAACTCGGAAAGGCGCACCCAGCACAACGAGCAGATCGTCCCCGCACCGGGGGATGCCATGTCCAATACATGGCAGATCATTGAAGTGGCCAGGAGGCTTGGATTCCAGAAGCAATTTTCCTGGAGCCGCGAAACCTACATCGAAGATATCTGGAATGAGTACATCCGCTTCCACGATACGCCCAAACACCGGATGGCGCCCTACAAGGAACTTAAAGCGCGATCAGGTGTTCAGTGGCCCTTTGTCAACGGCATGGAGACAAAATGGCGCTACAATGCCAAGTATGATCCAGCCGCCAAGGGTAATGACTTCAATTTTTACGGCAAACCGGATCAAAGAGCCTGGTTATGGCTGAGACCCTATGAGCCGGCGGCGGAATCCCCTGACAGTGAATACCCCTTCTGGCTCAATACCGGCCGGGTCCTCGAACATTGGCATACCGGCTCTATGACCAGGCGCGTTCCGATCCTGCACAAGGCGGTTCCCGAAGCCTACGTGGAGATCAATTCGGACGATGCGACCTCATTGGGCATCACCAACGGAAGCAAGGTGAAAATCATTTCCAGAAGGGGTTCCATGGTCATGAAGGCAAATATCAACGGCAGGGGGAACCCCCCAAAGGGCATGGTTTTCGTTCCCTTCTTTGACGAACACTATTTGATTAATGAAGTGACTTTAGATGCTTTTTGCCCCATATCCAAACAGCCGGATTATAAAAAATGCGCTGTAAAGCTGGAGAGAGCATAATGGAAAAGTCAGATCAGAAAGTGGGTAAGATTTTTCTCGTTTTTGCCGGGATCTGCGTAATTGCTTTACCACTTGTCGTTTTTTCGGCCCTATCCTACGAGCCGGAAGAGAAAGAGATGGAAGGGGCGGTGCTGGAAACACAAAGCCAGGATTTTGATCAGAACGGGAAGGCCATCTTCCAAAATTATGATCAGATATCCAGGGACTATCTGGAGGGCGCCTCCACCGAAAGGACACTCAGTGAATTCTACTCACGGCGGCAATATCTTGGCTCGCCGCCGTTCATCCCCCATAAGGTGGAAGAAGAAAACGGAGATAAAATTGCCTGTCTTACATGTCATGCCAAGGGCGGCTGGACGCAAGAATTGAAAAGGCATACACCCCTAACGCCCCATCCGGAAAATATTTCCTGCAGTCAATGCCATGTGCCCATGAGTGAGGCTAAACTGTTTATTGCAAGCAACTGGATGAGCGTTCCTCCGCCACGGTTGGGAAGATCGCATCTTCCCGGAGGCCCGCCCCCCATTCCCCACGATCTTCAGATGAGGGGCAATTGTATCGCATGCCATGTGGGCCCGGGCACCGTTACAGCCATTCGTGTGGAGCACCCCATTCGAGGCAACTGCAGACAATGTCATGTGCCGGATTCTTACCCGGGGCTGTTTCAACGTAAATCCGATTCCTAATAAACCGGGGATATTATGAAACTAAACTTTAAGAATTGCCTTATCGGGATATTGTCTACGTTTTTTCTCGTTGTCTCAGCGTGGTCAGCCTATTCGGGGCAAGGCAACGTGGTGCAGACCATCAAGAATGCGACCGCCCCGGTCAATGATGAAAAGAAAATCGATGCGGCCCTGACTCTTCCGAGTGATAACGTTTTGGTGAGCACGAAATATCAAGGGAGGCCTTTCTGGACCCAGACCCGGAAGGACAAGATAGAGCGTTTCAAGTGCAGTCAGTGTCATAATAATAAGGAAGTGAAAATTGCACGGGCCTCTGAAATAGCCCATGGAGAAATCACCCTGGTTCATGGCGGCAAAGATAAGCCTCTATTGTGTTTTACATGCCATAACAAGGATGAACGTGATTTTCTGGTGACCGAAGCAGGTTTAAAAGTGGATATGGATCACGTTTACCAGATGTGCGGCCAATGCCATTTCAGACAGAAAAAAGATTGGGTGGGAGGCGCCCACGGTAAGCGCGTCTCTAACTGGGCAGGGCAACGGATCGTCAAAAACTGCACCGCCTGTCACGATCCCCATTCCCCCCGTTTTGAAAAGCGTTGGCCTAAAACATATTCGCGTCCTTTGAGCAAATAGGAAAATATAATGGATCACCGCGAGACAAAAGATCTTCATAAGGAAACGGAGAACAATTGTTTGCAGGGTAAACCCTGTGGGAGACGCCAATTCCTCAAGGGAGCCCTAAAGGCGGCAGCCGCACTGGGCGGCGCCTCTATGCTTCCCGGATGTGGACCGGGCATGTTTGGTTCCGGAGAGGAACTAAAACTACAGTTCAAGGAATACTTCAAGGGCAATTACCGCCTCATGACCCAGGAGGAAAAGGACGAAACCGTTCGGCGCCTAGAGCGATTGGCCAAAATAAAAAAAGGCGTGAATATCCAGATGAGCTCGAGGGAACCCTTGGATGGAGTCCTATTCGGTTATGCCTTTAATGTCACCCGTTGTGAAGGCTTCATGGAATGCGTTGCCGCCTGCGTTAAAGAAAACAACCTGGACCGGAAATCAAACACCCAATATATCCGCGTTTTCGAGCTGGAACACGGCGAGATGTCCCCTGAGGTGGGCGACGGAAAGTTCTTCCATGAAGTGCCGGTTGAGGATCATTTCTATATGGGGGTACAGTGTTTTCATTGTCAAAACGCCCCCTGTGTTAAGGCGTGTCCCACAAAGGCCACATGGATAGAGCCGGATGGGATAGTCGTCGTTGACTATGACTGGTGTATAGGTTGCCGATATTGTATTGCCGCATGCCCCTATTACGGGCGTCGTTTCAACTGGAACGAACCCCATGTTCCCTTGAATGAAATGAACAAAAAACAACACTACCTGGGCAACCGAATGCGGCCCAATGGAACAATGGAAAAGTGCACCTTTTGTGTTCAAAGGAGTAGAGAAGGCAGGCTTCCCGCTTGTGTTGAGGCCTGCCCTACCGGTGCAAGGGTGTTCGGAAATCTTCTGGACCCCGATAGTGAAATCAGATTCGTCCTGAAAAACAAGAAGGTTTTCAGATTTAAGGAGGATCTGGGGACAGATCCCAAGTTCTGGTATTTTATTGATTAAGCACTGAAAAGACGATGCGTATACGTCTCTGTTGTAAAGTTGGTGGTAGCCGGTCAGGAGACTGCTCAGGAGAAAACATATGATAGAGAAATCTAACGGGAAAGGATTGATCGCTTTCTTGACAGATATCATTACATGGAATCTATCAGGAGGGATAGGCTATCAGTTATATCTATGCTTCTTGGCCGCTCTTATGATGCTCGGTGCGTATTCCTATTCTGTTCAACTTAGCATGGGCCTTTCTGCCACCAACATGTCCAATATCGTCAGTTGGGGATTCTATATTGGCAACTTTGTGTTTTTAGTGGGCGTGGCAGCAGCAGCCGTGATGTTGATTTTACCTGCCTATATCTTCAAAGACAAGGATCTGCACAAGGTGGTAATCGTAGGTGAAGGAGTAGCCATCGGCGCTCTGGTCATGTGTATAGCGTTTATCACAGCGGATGTAGGTGGTCCCCAGAACCTATGGCATCTGATACCCGGTATCGGGATTTTAAATTGGCCTTCATCGCTACTGACGTGGGATATTATCGTGTTGAACGGCTATCTTGCCTTGAATCTGATAGTGCCGGCATATATCGCCTACTGCCATTACCACAATCGAAAACCCGACGAAAGGAAATACCGTCCCTTTGTCTTCATCTCCATATTCTGGGCCTTTTCAATCCACTTGGTGACTGCCTTTCTTTTTGAGGGGCTTCCGGCCAGGCCTTTCTGGAATAATCCCTTGATGGGGCCCAGGTTTTTGGCATCCGCTTTTGCGGCCGGCCCGGCTCTCATGGCCGTGGTATTGGTCATTATTCATACCACCACCACTTTCAAAATTGAGGCTCAGATATTTAACAAACTGCGGCGAATCATTGTGATTTCCGCCATAATCAATCTGATTATGCTTTTTTCCGAGGTTTTCAAAGAGTTCTACCTCCCCACCCATCACAGCCTGCCGGCCATCTACCTCTATTTTGGCCTCAAAGGGCACAATGCCCTGGTCCCATGGATCTGGACAGGGATCAGCATGAATGTTCTAGCCACGCTGGCTCTTGCCCTTAGCCCGGGTCGCAATACCCCCAAGGTGCTGCTCCCGGCGTGCATTCTGCTCTTTATAGGTATCTGGATCGAAAAAGGCATGGGATTAATTGTGCCGGGTCTGGTCCCTTCACCCATGGGGGAAATCGTCGATTACGCGCCAAGTTGGGTGGAGGTCGGTGTTACGCTCGGCATCCTGGGCCTTGGCATATTTGTTGTCACCATGTTGCTTAAGCCGGCTCTGATTATTGAGCAGAGGTACGCAGCAGCTGAGTCGTAAATAGCTTATCCCCTTTTGTGTCAAAAAAACCGCTTCCATTGAAGCGGTTTTTTTTTGACAGTTGATCTGTGGTTTCCTGCGAAGGCGGACAAAAAGAGAATTGACAACAGGCAGGCACACAGTTATATTACCTAAATAGAATATATTGGAGGTTGCTTATGAAAGACTTCATCAAGGTTATGAAGGCGCTGTCCGATCCCAACCGGGTCAAAATCGTGAAGATGCTGCAACACAAAATGATGTGCGTCTGCGAGATGCAGGAAGCTTTGCGGGTCGCTCAGCCCACTGTTTCTAAGCACCTGAAAATACTGGAAGAGGCTGGAATAGTGACCTCCAGTAAGGATGGACAGTGGGTGAATTATGACCTTTCAGACGGTCGAAGCAGCCCCTATGTCGCTAACTTTTTGGGGAACCTCCGTCATTGGTTGGAGGACGATCAACAGATCCTCGATCTCTTGGAAATGCTCCCCAATATCAGGAGAGAAGAGGTTTGTAGAGGGTAATTTTTTTTAATTTATTATATAGCCACATTGTCATATGGGAATTTGAAATTTATAACACAGTGAAATATTTATTATGAAAGAACGATCAAAACTCTTAATAATCATATTGGTTTTTGCTGCTGCCTATTATGTGCCCTGGAGTCATCCCACCATACGCCAATCGGGCATGGAGGCCTTCATGATGATCCAGGATTACGCCCGGGAGCATGTCCTTCTCTGTCTGATCCCGGCTTTTTTTATAGCCGGCACCATTGCCGTATTTGTATCCCAGGCGTCGGTTCTTAAATACTTCGGGGCGAAGGCCCGAAAGATTCTATCCTATTCCGTGGCCTCCGTATCTGGAACGGTTCTGGCGGTCTGCTCCTGTACGATACTTCCTCTATTTGCAGGGATTTACACACGCGGCGCCGGAATAGGTCCGGCAACGGCCTTTCTCTATTCCGGTCCGGCCGTAAATGTGCTGGCGATCGTCCTGACAGCCAGAATCCTCGGATGGCAACTTGGCCTCGCCCGCGCTGTTGGCGCCGTAATCTTTGCCATTTTGACTGGGCTTCTTATGGCCCTAATCTTCAGAAAAGACGATGCGGCCAGGGCGGCAGGGCCAATCTACCTTCCAGAGGTCGAAGAGAAAGGCCGGACCCTCACCCAGCAGGCGCTCTTTATGCTGACGCTTGTCCTGATCCTCATTTTTGCTGCCTTTCATAAACCCGATCATGGATCTACCGGGCTCTGGTCCGTCATCTTTGCATTCAAGTGGTATATCACCGGTGGACTTCTCATCATCCTTGGTTTCATGCTCAAAAGCTGGTTCGCCAAAGACGAAAGATCGAACTGGGTCCAGTCCACATGGGATTACATGAAGCAAATCCTCCCGCTTCTCGGCGCCGGGGTGCTGGTGGCGGGTTTCATGCTGGGCCGGCCCGGACACCCGGCATTGATCCCTGAACATTATATTCTGAGTCTTGTTGGCGGAAATTCTCTCTGGGCCAACCTATTTGCCTCCGTCTCCGGCGCCCTCATGTATTTTGCAACGCTAACGGAAGTGCCCATCCTGCAAGGTTTGCTTGGTTCAGGGATGGGAAAAGGCCCTGCCCTGGCCCTGCTGCTTGCCGGTCCGGCTCTGTCCTTGCCCAACATGCTGGTGATCGGCCAGGTGATTGGTGTCAGGAAAACGGCCGTCTTTTGCTGCATCATCGTGGTGATGAGCACCATTGCAGGGATGACATACGGCTGGATAGCATCTTAAATTTGGCAGCGGGCCAAATGTTAGATAAAAATGATTTTGACAGGATAACAGGCCCGCCCTGGCGCGATTCGTCTGACTATGAGGAGGTAATTATAATACCGGGAACCGAAATCTATCGCACTCCGCACCTAACGAATCAAGTCTGGGCCAGGGATAAACATGATTTAAAGATAGAAAGGAAAGTTGAGGAAAACGTAAGATTAAAGATTTTATTGATTTCATTTGGAAAGGGTGATCGCTAAAGAGCCCGCATTGCGGGCCTCCCAATGATTCATCATTGGGAGATTTGGGAAATCATTCTGGAAAAATAAGTGTACCTATTTTTCAAGAAAGATTTCCCAAAATGCCTTTTAGCGATTCTCTGATTTTGTATCTTTTAGTCTATTTTTCAGGACTCATTGCTTTGCGACTGGAAAGCATTATCACGTCAATTCTGTTCATCCTGTCTAAAAATAGAGGAGTATTATGGAAATTAAAGTACTGGGACCGGGATGTCCCAGATGTGAACAGACGCAAAAGATCGTTAAAGAAGTCGTGACTGCGGCCGGGTTCGAGGTCGATGTGAAAAAAGTGATCGATACCCTAAAGATCGCAACACACGGGGTGTTCGGGACCCCGACCGTCATTGTGGATGGCGAAGTCAAGAGCGTGGGCAAGATACCAACAAAAGAAGAAGTGGAATCTTGGTTTAAATAATGAATAGCCTGGCGCTTTAAGGGCTGGTGACATATTTGCAAATGCGATAAAGGAGTGAAATCATGAGCAATGAAGCAGCGGTCAGCGCTATGGACATGCCTATCGCAAAGGAGCAGAAGGGCCTGGGCTTTTTCGAAAAATACCTCTACATCTGGGTCATATTATGCATCCTTGCGGGCATCCTTCTCGGAAAAATCGCCCCAGGTGTGGCCCACTATCTGGATGGCCTGGCCATCTATGTCGGGGAAGCCCCCGTGGTTTCCATCCCCATAGCCGTCTGTCTCTTTTTCATGATGTATCCCATCATGGTCAAAATCGATTTTGGAGAGGTGTTAAAAGCGGGAAAAAATTTGAAACCAGTTGGACTAACCCTATTTGTAAACTGGGTCATCAAGCCCTTTACCATGTACGCCATCTCGGTATTCTTTCTTGGCACCCTATTTTTGAATTTTATCGGCCCTGAGGCCATGGATCTTGTGAAAATGCCCTTCGCGCTGGATCTGCCTGTAGGGGAAACCTATGGCGTTGGAAAGGTCATTATGCACAATGGGGTCAAGGTTCTGGAGGTACCCCTATGGCGGAGCTACCTTGCCGGCTGTATCCTTCTGGGCATTGCACCCTGCACGGCCATGGTTTTGGTCTGGGGATTTCTGGCACGGGGAAATGACGGACATACCCTGGTTATGGTGGCCATCAATTCCCTAACCATGCTCCTCCTCTATGGTCCCTTAGGCGGGTTTCTCTTAGGTGTGGGCCGGTTGCCGGTTCCCTGGCAGGCCCTGGTTCTCTCCATCGGCATTTATGTGGCACTTCCCTTGGTGGCGGGTTTTATTTCCAGGAAGGCGATTATCAATTCCAAAGGCGGAGAATGGTTCAAGGAAAAGTTCCTGCATGTATTGACCCCGGTCACGATCATTGCCCTGCTCATCACGCTGATCCTGCTCTTTTCCTTCAAGGGAGACGTGATCATATCCAACCCTTTGACCATTTTGTGGATTGCCATTCCTCTCTTCATCCAGACGATCCTGATCTACTGTCTGGGGTATGGCCTGTCAAAGGTGATGAAGCTTGCCTATGAGGACGCGGCCCCTTCAGCCATGATCGGGGCATCCAACCACTTCGAGGTGGCCATCGCCACATCGACCATGCTCTTCGGACTCTCATCCGGTGCGGCCCTGGCCACGGTCGTAGGGGTACTCATCGAGGTCCCTGTTATGCTCATGCTCGTCAAGGTCTGTCTGAAGACCACACACTGGTTCCGATGAATAAAGGCTTTTACGAACTGAGGACCGCAGAATAACAATAGGGGAAGGCGTATGAAAAGTTTTGGATAAAAGAAAAAAAATACTCTATTTGTGTACGGGGAACTCCTGCAGGAGTCAAATGGCTGAGGCCTTGACCAACAAACTGAAGAGAGATCAATTTGAGGCCTATTCGGCAGGTGTAGAACCGAAAGGGGTGAACCCCAAGGCCCTCAAGGCCATGGCAGAGGCGGGTATTGATATTTCCGAGCAACAATCAAAAGATCTGGACGCCCTCGGCGGTCTCGAGTTCGACTACGTGATCACGCTTTGCGACAATGCCAGGGAATCCTGCCCATTTTTCCCGGCCAAGACAAGACTGTTGCACAGGGGCTTTGATGATCCGCCGAAACTGGCCGAAGGTTTAAAAGATGAGAAAGAGGCCATGGTTCACTACCGCCGTGTACGGGACGAGATCAAGGCCTTTGTAGAGAATTTGCCTGAGACGTTGGAGGAAAAATAGAAAATCAAAGAGCTAAACCCGGTATAGTCCGCCACGGAAGCCTTATTATCTTACATAATCGGCGCCCGGCATGAAGACCCTAATTTTTGTAGTCTGCTCAAGGCGGGGAGCCAAATCCTTCTCCAATTCTTCCCAGCCCTTTTTATCATACCATGACTTCCAATCATCTACGCTCGCCCAGGCGGAAAGCACAATGACCTCTCGGGCGTTTTCGGCATTGACGATTGTCTCACCGCCAATGTAACCCCTGTCGCGCAATGCCTGCACCCTGATTTCATCGATTATCCCCAAATCTTCGACAGTAGGCGTCTCTTTGAATTCCCGTTCGATCACAACCTTAATACTCACTATATAACCTCCTTTTTATTTCACGAGGATGTCCGACAAACTAATTCTCAGAGGCTGACCAAAAATGCCCATCCCGCCGCTTGGCGGGACGATATCCCTCCTCACATACCTTTCCCGAAAGGACAGTGAGGATAGATACATTCCTCACAGTCTTTGCATAGACCCCCGTGCCCGAAGAACGCGAGTTCCGCCTTCCCGACTTTTTCCCCAGCAAGGATTCTCGGTAGCACCAGATCCAGAGCTGTTGTTCTATGAAACAAACCACAAGCGGGCACGCCTAGGAGCGGCACATCTTTAAGATAGGCCACCAAAAACATGGCCCCAGGCAACACCGCTGCGCCATAGTGCATTTCAGTGGCCCCGGCCAACTTGATGCCTTGCCGAGTCACATCGTCCGGGTCCACACTCATCCCGCCGCTCAAAAGCAACAGATCGCAACCCTTTAAAAGATGAGAGCGTATTACATCACCTATAGCTCCCGCATCATCGGGTGCAAAACCCACCGCTGCCACCTCGGACCCCAGGGCATTGATTTTCTCGGTCAATATGGGTTCAAATCGATCATTAATGAGACCATGATAGACCTCATTACCCGTAATCACCAATCCGACCTTGGCTTGCTTCAAAACCCCCACTCTTAATACCGACCCGTTTTGCGTCGCAATGGCCGCTGCACGCTCCACCGGCGCCCGCTTCATCACCAGGGGTATGGCCCTGGTGGCGGCCACCAAATCACCTTTCTGTACCAGGGTGTGGTTGTGAAGTGTTGCACACATCACCTCTTCCACCATGTTGAAGGCTGCAAGGGACGCCGTGTCTACCATCAGCATGCCGTCTCGTCCTGCATGAAGATTGATTTTCCCTTCCTTGGGTTCGTCCTTCCATGCAATGCCCTCGCCCGATAATGCTCCTGCCAATACTAGAGATGGTTTTTTCCAAGCTTCTGAAGCCGACAGAGGTCTTCGTCGCACACCG